>WHTP01000037.1 GCA_009377695.1 Hyphomicrobiales bacterium
TCCGCTCCTCAAGCCGGATGTACGAAAATAGTCCCTCTGACCGCCGTTGTTCCCCGCGCATGGCAAATCACCTCCGCCGCTTCAACGACGGAATCACGTTCAGCCCTTGCCGTCGAGACAGTTTTTCAACAGCCTGCTAGTGGTCCGATTCTAACATTCGCATCCCTTCTCAGCGGGCGACTTTGCGAATCTTAGAATCAAAGGACCACTAGCAAATATAAGCTGCTAGTGGAGTTTGGATTTGACATTCGCATTGGGAGTCTGCGGTCAACGGGGTAGCGAATGTCAAATCCACTCCACTAGAATGAATGGCGTTGATCTTGGCGGCGAGTTACGCTGGCCAGATTGACCGCGCAACTTCGACCAGACGCATCAACTTGGCCTCCTGCTGCGCCTCGGTCATGGGATTTCCGCCGATCGAGCTTGCGAAGCCACATTGAGGACTGATGGCTAGCTGGTCCAGCGGCGCGAATTTTTGCGCCTCTTCGATGCGCCGGGTCAGGTCCTCCTTGGTTTCCAGCACGGGCGTCTTGCTGGACATGATCCCCAGCACGACGATCTTGCCCTTGGGCAGGAAGCGCAATGGTGCAAACCCGCCGGCCCGGGGAGAGTCATATTCGAGGAAGTATCCGTCAACGTCGATCCCGTTGAACAGCACGTCGGCAACGAGGTCATATCCGCCTTCCGCGCCCCAATTGCCTTCGCGGTTTCCGCGGCACTGGTGGAGCGTCACGGCCACGTGCTCGGGCACCTGCGCCAGGACCTCGTTCATCCGCCGGGCGTAGAGCTGCAGAAGGTCATCGGGCTTGGCGCCCCACCGCTCGACCGTGGCGCGATGCATCGGGTCGCACAGGAATGGGATGCTGGTGTCGTCGAACTGGATATAGGTGGCGCCCGCCTTGACCAGCGCGTCGATCTCTTGCCGATAGGCTGAGATCACGTCGGACCAGAACAGGTCGAGATCCTTGTAGTGACCTTCCAGGACGCCCTGATTGCCACGGGCGTACATGTGGACAAGGATCGGGGCAGGAAGTGTGACCTTCGGCACCAGCCGCGTGTTGGCGCGCAGGAATTCGAAGGCCCGAACCGTTGCGCCTTTGCGCCAGCGAATGGGACCGTTCACCCACAGGCGCGAGAACGGCTGGGTCGTGCCATCCTTGTTGCGCCACATCATCTCCGTGGTGCCCTGCCGGTTGGCGGAAAAGCCTTCCCAGCCCATGATCAGATCGAGCCACCAACTCCGTCGGCGGAATTCACCATCGGTCGCCGCGTGCAATCCGGCGCGCTCCTGCGTGGCGATGACCTCACGGATGCATTCATCCTCGATCGCGCGGAGCTCGGCATTGTCGTGTGGGCCGAGATGCTGGTCCGGCGTCTGCGGCCCAAGGATTTGTTCGCGCGCGGCCTTGAGCTTGGCGGGGCGCAGAAAGCTCCCGACCACGTCCGCGCGGAACGGCGGAGACGAGAGGCGAGGCGCCATACGCGCTGCTGCAGAAGAGGTCACCATGCCCAATCTCCCTGGTCCCGGTTACCAATTTTTGTAGGATAAGATTGTAGGACAGGATGGCGACCGTGTAAATAATAGGAAGCTGCCCACAACCCCACCAAATTGGCCCGGGCCCACAATGACCGATAGAAATCGTTCAATGGCCAAACGTTCCGCGGTTCGCACGTCGACGCCCGTTGTGCAGGACTCGTCTGCCGTCGAGCGCGTGATCGGCTACATCATAAGCGGCATTCGGGACGGACGCTTTGCGCCGGGCCAGCGGCTGATCGAGGGCGAGCTGCAGGCCATGCTGCAGGTGAGCCGCGGACCGGTTCGCGAAGCAGTCCGTCGTCTTGCGGCTGAGAACATTCTTCAGCTTGAGCTGCACAAGGGCGCGCGGCTACGACAGCTCACGCCCGAGGAGATCAATGCCATCTACGATGTGCGGGAAGTCCTGGAGGGGCTGGCCGCCAGATTGGCCGCGCAGAATGCCAGCTTCCCCGACGACCAACTGCAGGCACTCGAACGGGAGTTCGATCGGAGGTTTGACGGCACGACGCGGCACTATCTGGCCTACAACGAAGAGTTTCATCGGCTGATCGTCCGGTCGAGCGGCAATACGGAGTTGATCCGCTTGGTTGAGAACCTGCAGATTCCGACGTTCCTGCTGCTGCTCCATATTCTGGTTGATGCGCTCTCGATCAAGCGTGCGCGCGCCGAACACCGGCCCATCGTGAAGGCCATCCTGAAGCGCGATGGGCGCGAAGCCGAGCGGACCATGCGCGCGCACATTCGCAGCACCAAGACATTCGTGATAAAGGTCGCTGCTAAGCGTTTCCGCACCGGCTGATCCGCCGATGCGCCCGTCTGCCGATTCTACCTCACGACTTGGATTGGATGGCTCGCTATCGGACCGAACTGCGTGGCGGCGATTGCGAGATGGCAATGCGTTTTCTGAGCGAAGGCCGAGCGCGCTTGAGCTCGGCCTTCGCCCAATGATCAAGCGCTATATTCCTTTGACTTGAAGGTGAGGTCCCGCACTCCCTCCGGCGCGTCGGCGAGCTTACGTATATTCCCCCACGTCTGCTTGTAGTTTGGAATGATGAACTCGTTCACTCCAGCAGAGACCACATTTCCCTGTACGCCGGTCGGATAGGCGAAGAGCATGAAAGCATGCTTCCGCTTGGCGGTCGACGTAGGATAGGCCATAGCCTGAGTCGAACCATTGTCGTTGTAGACCTCAACCAGATCACCGTTGTTGAGGTGGAGCTCCGCCATGTCCTCCGGGTTCATCTCGATGAACGGATAAGGCCAACGGTCCATCACAAATTCGTTGTCGACGTCGAGATAGGCGCTTTGCCAGATCAGATTGGCGCGTCCGTTGTTGATCAGATACGCGAACTTCTGTTTCTCCTGTTCTTTGCCTGCCGCCTGGAGTCCACGCCACTGAGTCTCTATGAAGATTGCTCTACCATCCTTCGAGCTAAACTTTCCGTCCGCGTAGAGCCGCTTGGTCCCTATGATGCGTTCTGGTCCGGCAGACGCTGCGGCAGGTGCTCCAGGTCCAGCTTTGACAGGAGCAGTCTTTCAATGCCGACAGCCGGCTCCTGAAACCCGTTGGTGCCCATAGCACGCAGCCGAGCATACGTAACGAACTCTCCACCTTTCTCGTGCTTGTGGTAGCCGTCCATAAACGCATCTTCTTCGGTCTTCCAGCCAAAGCCTCTGAAATTGTCGGCGAGTTGCTCTTTTCCTGTCTCGCGGAGCACGCGTTCCATGTGGTTCGCGATCCGGGCCGCAATCAGGCAGTCCGGCATCGCTTGGCCAGGCGGGTCCATATAACGTTCGGTCAGCCGCATCCGTCGCTCGCCGTTCATTGACGTCAGATTCATCTCTCCCGACGTGGCGGCCGGCAGCAACACGTGACAAGCTTCACCGATCTTGGTCGGGACAATGTCAACATCGACTGCGAACAGCCCGCCTTTTCGAATTGCATCCATGATGGCGTTGACCATCGCGCTGCGATCACCGTAAGTCGCCGTCGACATGGCATCTTTCACCATGTCAGTTCGCTTCTTGTAGGCCTGCTTGAACTGCAAGGCATTCAACGTCGTTTTGTAGTGATCGCAACCCCAGATGTGGTGGACGCCGCCTTTGCCTTCGATAAGAAGCTTGTCGACGTAGGCCGCCGGCCGCCCGACATGTGCATCCGAGGGCCGCGAATAGCCTTCCTGATGCCCGCCCATCCGTACGCATCCACCACCCGGCCGCCCAATATTGCCGGTGGCAAGCGCGAGATTCACCAGGGCGCCGTTGGTCCGATAGTTATCGTTGCCCCAGATCAGGCCCTTCTCGTAAGCGAACATCGCGCGGCGCCGGGCGCCACCGTGCTTCGGCTGAGCGATCCATTCCGCAGCCTTGATGATATCGCCGGACGGAATTCCTGTAACGCGTGAGGCCTCGTCGATCGACACTTTATTCGCCGCGAGCGCGCTATCGAAATCCCTGGTGGACGCCGCAATGAATGCCTTGTCGATCCAGCCCTTGTCCGCCACGTACGTGAGCCACGCATTAAGCAGGATCAGATCAGTGCCGGAATTAAGAGCGAGGTGAAGGACGTTCTCTTTCCCGGCTTCCACCTCGCAGGCATTGGTTGTTACTGTCCGCCTCGGGTCAACGATCACAATCCGACAGCGATCAACCGGCTCGTTGCCGAATTCCGCTTTCTTCTTGTTGATCGAGGTGCCACGCAGGTTCGGCACCCAATGGTTCAGAAAATAGTTCGTCTGCGTTTCAAGAGCATTCGTACCGACTGCGACAATCGTGTCCGCAAGCTCCGCGTCCTCATAGCAATTGTTGAGCTCGCCGACGCCCATGTCTCTCGTCGCATGGACCTCCGAATTGTAAGCTGGGCGGTTGTGGATCCGAATATTCTTCACCTTCATGGCGCCGAAGTAAAGCTTGCCCGTGCCCCAGGTGTTCTCGTAGCCGCCGCCGGCGCCGCCATGATCGAATGCGGAAACGAACACGCCGTCTTCACCTTGCTCGGCTATAACTGCGGCCGTAACGCGCGCCACAAGGTCGAGCGCGTCGTCCCAGCTCGTCGGTTGCATCTGTCCATAGCGCCACACCATTGGGTCAGTCAGCCGTCGCAGCTGAGTATTGCGCGCCCGGCTGTAGCTCATCTCCGCCATGCGGGCGCCGCGCACCGAGCCGAGGCCCGAATTCACCACGCAGTTCTTGTCGGGCTTGATGACGACGTGGACGTCATGGCCATTCTGCTTGACGAGGTTGTACATCGCCGGCGCGTACCAAGCCTCCGTGTCAGCCCCCTGTTGCGTTGAGAGGTCGACACCAAACTTGTTCTCGTCAGGCGCGGTTCCGCCTTCATAGCGAGCGTCCCAAGTGTACGCCTTGTAGCCACATCCGACGATGCAGTAATGGCAGACGACGTTGTGTTCCTTGGCATTGGCCGGGATGATGGGTAGCCGGCCGATCTGGCGTTTGTAAGCCATGACTTCCTCCTCAAAGCACGTTGGACAAGCGGCCATACAAGAGCTCATCCACGCCTTCGGCGTAGATGTCCCCCTTGTCATCGACACGCAGCGCGTATTGCGGAAGATTCTGTGTAGACTGGCCCCAGATCTGCTGGCCGCCTTTCTCGCAGTCGAAGCGCGAGTAATGCCCCGGGCAATCGAGGGTTTTGTCTGCCGAACGATAGCTAAGCGGAAAGCCCTTGTGTGGGCAGGTCGTCGAGAAGCCGACAATGTCGTATTCCGGGCCAGCTCCCGTCGGCACGCGCACGCCAAGTTTGATGAGCACGCCAGGTGCGTTCGCGTCTGGATAGCTGACGTAGAATGGGGCGTTGACCTTGAGATCGCTGAGGTTGGCGAGCCGGTTCGCGGGGTACCTGACGAGGGCCGAACTCGGCGTCCCGCGACTTTCGCTTGGCAGCATCGTTGATGCAGTGATGCCGGCGGTCGCCGCACTGACTCCAGTGAGAAACTGACGACGGCCGACATCGACGAGGCGATCGCAGCGCTTCATAGCTATCCTCCTGAATAAAGTTGCCCCTCCCGCCATTTTAACTATTCTAGACAAGCATTATTGTGACTGTTGAACTTGCTGTGCACATTTAAGAATGCTGACGACCGCGGCAGCGCGGCCGTTAGCTGGTGCGCGCCATCGTTGCGTGCGCCGTCGTGGCGTGCGCTGTCGCCCTGTGATGGGCCATCACGACTCTGCCGCAGATGCAAACCTTGAACGTCGGCCGGGCAAACGTGCTCGCGGTGGCGCGCGCCCTCAGCCCTGCGCGGCGAAGTGCGGCCGGTCGAGGCCCTTCGGCGAGAGCGTGAAGATCTCGACGCCGTCGTCGGTCACCGCCACCGTGTGCTCGAACTGCGCCGAGAGCGAGCGATCGCGGGTGACCGCGGTCCAGCCGTCGGAGAGCACCTTCACATGCGGGCGGCCGAGATTGATCATCGGCTCGACCGTGAAGAACATGCCGGGCCGCAGCACGATACCTTCACCGGGCCGGCCGACGTGGACGATGTTGGGCTCGTCGTGGAACAGGTGGCCAAGGCCGTGGCCGCAGAAGTCGCGCACGACGCTCATGTGCTGGGCCTCGACATAGCTTTGGATCGCGTGGCCGATGTCGCCGGTGGTGGCGCCGGAGCGGATCGCGGCGATGCCGCGCATCATCGCCTCGTAGGTCACCTCGATCAGGCGCTCGGCACGGCGCGGAATGGCGCCGACCGGATACATGCGCTGGAGTCGCCGTGCCAGCCGTCGAGAATGAGCGTGACGTCTACATTGACGATGTCGCCGTCCTTGAGCGGCTTCTCGCCGGGGATGCCGTGACAGACCACATGATTGACCGACGTGCAGGTCGATTTCCGATAGCCGCGGTACATCAAGGTCGCCGGCCTGGCCTTGTGGTCCATGGCGAAGTCGAAGACGAGCCGGTCGATATGCGCCGTCGGGACGCCCGGCCGCACCTCGCTGTCGAGCATGTCCAGGCATTCGGCGGCGAGCCGACCGGCCTTGCGCATACCTTCGAAGGCGGCCGGTCCATACAGCTTGACTTGACCGGTCTTGCGCTGCGGCGCCAGGGCCGCGTCAACGTAACTCATCAGTCATTCGCGGCTTGGCCGCGCTCCTGCGGCAGAGGCCGCTTTTACATTGCAATGTAAGCAAGCGCCGGCGGGACGCAAGCACATCGTGAGCCGCACGGCCGCTACAAAGCTCCGCTTAAGACGGGTCCAACACACTTGTAATCCAGCCGGCTGCGTAGAGCCCGAGGCCGAAAATCCCGTGCGTGACGAGGCTGTGGAGGCGGGCGGCGGCCGGACGCGGACTGCGGCTGGCGGCGACGCCGGTGCCCATGCCCGGCTGCATCAACAGGAAGGGCGCCGCCACGCTGCCGAGCCCGACAATCAGCGCGGGGCCGATCGTCGGGTGGCGGGCCCAGTCGAGACCCCAGATGGCGAGCAGCATGGCCGCGAACGTGATGCCGATCAGGTAATGGGCGGTCCACCCGATCGCGCGCTCGCCCCGTACGGATGGCGAGGCGGCAATGGGATCATGGCGAAAGCGTCCGCGCGCCAGATAGGCGAGCCAGCGGCCGACCAGACCATAGTCCAGCGCAGGAACGCCGAGCAGCCGCTTCCGGACGGCTACCCAGATGTCCATCACCGCGGTCGCGCCCGCCCCGATCAGAACAGCGCACACCAGATAGTCCACCACCTCACGCAACACTGGCTGCCTCCTTCGGTGTGGCTAGTGCCCCGTTTCCGAAGTTCGTGAAACGCCGCAGCACACTCTCGCACGAACTTCGGAAACAAGGGGCACTAGCAACTCTATGATTCTAGTGCCGCTAGCGCAGATGGCGCGCGAGCGCCGACCATCCAGCAGGCCGCGGTGAAGTGGACGTCGGCTCCGTACACATAGGGGTCAAAGGCGGCGCGCACGGTTTTGATGACCTGCGTGCGAGTCCGGTTGTCCGCCTCTTGAAGGACCAGGCCGAGGGGACCGAGCCGGGTCAGGTAACGGACCAACTCCTTCTCGGGCAGGGTACCGGTAACATCGATCGGCCGGATATCGATCTCAGCCCAGCCGCTCTCCTCCAGGATGGAATAGACACGACGCTGGTCGGCGAAGGCGAACTGCCCTGGCGCATCCGGCCGGCGGGCGGGGAGGTTCGGCAGGAGCGGTGCCGCGGCGCGCTCGGCCGTCGTCATGAACGGATTTTCCGCGGCACTCCGCCAAGCGATGAACCGGAGCTCGGCATCGTCCCTTGCGGCACGCCGCAGGTTCGCGAAGGCCCGGACAGAGTCATCGAAGAACATGACGCCCAAGCGCGAAATGATCATGTCGAAGCTTGCAGGCTCGAATGCGTGGATCTGCGCGTCGGCGCGGATGAAGCTTGCCGGCGTGCCTTCCCGTTCGGCGCGCGCACGGGCGGCGGCGATCATCGGCTCCGAAATATCAATGCCGATGCAGCGGCCCTTCGCTCCGAGCAGCCGCGCACCGGTGAGCGTCGTGCTGCCCGTACCGCAGCCGACGTCGAGCACCCGGCCTCCGGAGCCGGCGAAAACCGCTTCGACGAGCAGGTCTTCCAACGGTTTGAACATCTGGTCGAGCAAGGCCTGCGCCTCGACCCAGGCGCGTCCAGCGCGGCCGTTCCAAAGCGTCGCCTGCTCGTCATAGGTCTGGTGCGTGACATCCATGATCGTGCCCTTTTGCTTGCTCTCAAGTAGCGGAAGCTGCAGTGTGCAAGTTCAAGTCAACTTGAGGTCAAGAGCGTGAGAGACCTGGACATAACCGAGGTGGCGCAGCGGTCCGGCGTTCCTGCGTCGACGCTGCGCTTCTATGAGGAAAAGGGGCTGATCGTCTCTATCGGCAGGCGGGGCCTGCGCCGCCTGTTCGATCCCGGCGTACTGGAACGGCTGGCGCTGATCGCGTTGGGGCGTGCCGCCGGCTTCTCGCTCGATGAGATCGCGCTCATGTTCGCATCGGACGGGCGGCCGCGCATCGACCGGCAGTTGCTCGCGGCCAAGGCGAAGGAGCTGGACAGGACGATACGGACACTAAGCGCCATGCGCGACGGCCTACGGCATGCCGCAGCGTGCCCGGCGCCGACTCACATGGAATGCCCCACCTTCCGCCGCATCCTGCGGGCCGCCGCGTCTGGCGCTATTGGAGCGCGAAGGAAGACGGCTCCGCAGCGTTTCCGAAGTTCGTGATACGCCGCAGGCGGACTTAGGTCAGTCTGCCAAAAGGACAGGGTCGGTCACCTCAATTCCACCGCAGGTGATGCTGCAGCGATAGGCGACGGCCTCGACGCCGGCAGCCCGGGCGGCATCGAACGCCCGGCCATAGCCGGGGTCGATGTCCCGCGCCAGCGCGAAACGTTCTGCCGAGCCGATCTGCACCAGATAGAGCATCACCGCGCGGGCCCCGGCGGCGACCATATCCGAGAGCTCGGCGAGATGTTTCGCCCCGCGCTTGGTGATGGCGTCGGGGAATTCGGCCAGCCCCGGCCGTCGCATCAGATGCACGTTCTTGATCTCGACGTAGCAGGGCGGGCGGCCGGGCGCTTCGAGCAGGAAATCGACCCGCGAGGCTTTGCCGTACTTCACCTCCCGGCGTGCCGTTGCGTAACCGGCGAGCTCCGGGATGCGTCCGGCCGCGATCGCCTCGGCGGCCAGCGCATTGGGATGGCCGGTGTTGATGCCAACGAGCTCGGCGCCGCCGCCGAAGTCGACCTCGATCAGTTCCCAGCTATGGGCGAGCTTGCGGCTAGGATTGGCCGACCGCGAGAGCCACACCCGCGCGCCCGGCGCGTTGAGGCCGGTCATCGCGCCGGGATTGGCGCAATGCACAGTCACCATCTCGCCGGACGGCAGGATGACGTCGGCGAGGAAGCGCTTGTAGCGCTTCACCAATGTTGCGGGGATGAGCTGGGCGGAGAATTGCATCCACCCCATCTGCAAAATGCAAGTGGCCGGGACAAGCCCGGCCACCGCCCGTCATCACAGATATTTTGTTGTTACTTCGCCAGCGGATCGGGCCGCAACTGGAACTGCACGGCCATCGGCTTCATGCCCTTGCCGCCTTCCTGCAGCCACGGCGCGCGATCGCCGCTCGACGCCCAAAGACCGCGGCCCTTCCAGCCCGCGTTCGGATCGTCGATGCGTCCGTCGAAGCCCTTGGCGTAGAAGCCCATCGGGTACGGCACCTGGAGCGAGACCATCTTGCCGTCCTTGAGGTTGAGGGCCGCGATCCCGTTCATCAGGTTGGCGGTCGACATCGGGATGTCCCTGCCGAGCCCGAACGTGTCGTGCTGGTCGACCCAGCTGTAGTAGCTCGACTCGACGCTGTTGTCGCCAAGGCCGTCGAAGCCCGGACCCGGATACTGGTGGAACGACCAGCCCTCCGGGCAGTGGTTGCCGGTGGCCTTCGGGCCGTTGAGCGGGGCCTTGCACTTCGAGCGATCGAAGCTGCCGATGTGGCCGCTCGCGAGCGAGACCCACACCACGCCCTTCGAGTCGATGTCGCCGCCGCGCACGCCAAAGCCCGGCATCGGCACGTGGTAGATTTCGGCGAGCGCCGTCTCTGGAGGATTGGAGCCGGGTGCGAGCCGCACGATCGAGCCGGGGCTGCCGCGCAGCGTGCCCCAGACCGAGCCGTCAACCGGCGACGGCATCACGGCGTAGAACACCCGTGGGACGCGCCGATCCTTGCTGGAGTCGAACGGCTCCTTCGCCTCGGTGTATTCACCGCGCTTGCCGTCGCCGTTGGTGTCGAGGATCAACGCGGTCCAGCCCTGCGCCTTCGCGGCATCGCCGGTCTCGTCGAACATTTTTGTGTTGATCCAGCCGACCACGCCGCCGCCGCCGCCGGACGAGGTCCACAGCGTCTCGTTGGCGTCGTAGGCGAACTGGAGATGGTGAGTCTGGAAGCAGGTGTCGACGAAGGTGTATTTCATCGTCTTGGGATCGAGCATCGTGACCCCGCGGTGCGTCTGCGCCATCGGGGTGAGCTTGGCTGACGGGTGATCCGACCCCTTCTGGCAGAACGCCGGATTCTTCGGGCCACGGACAACGGCGGCCAGCCAGAACCGGCCGTGCTTGTCGACCATGGCGTTGTGGTTGTTGACCTTGGTGTCCCAGATCTTCTGCTCGCCCCAATAGGGTGACGGCCCGAGGATCCTGTCCATGGCGGCGTGGCCCGGGCCAAGACCTTCCGGCGTATCGGGGTCGCGCACCGGTGCCTTGAAGAACGTGACCTTGTGGGTTTTGGGATCGAGGATCGGAAGGTTATTGCCGGAATATTCAGGTGAGCCGAGGATCGGCCCATAGGCGTTGACCGTCGGATTGCGCCGGTCGGATGCAATCAGGTCGTGCAGGTAGCGGTCTGCCTCACCCATGTCCCAGGTGGTCACGACGACGTTGCGCTCCACCCCCTGCGGGCGGTTCGGCTTGTGCTTTGGAAGCTCGCCCTTCTCGATCCGCTGAGTCCAATCCGCAAAGTACTTGATCGGCGCGCCGCCGAGCAAGTCGCCCACGATCCTGACCATCAGCACGCCGGACTGTCCCGCCTGGATGCGCCTCACCCACGCCTCCTCGTGCGTCGCATAGCTGAAGAGCTCGCTCTTCGGCGGTAGCGTGCGTGTCGAGAGCTGACCCAGCTGGTGACAGCCGACGCAGCCGTTGTTCTTCATGTTGTTGAGCCAGTCAGTCTGCTTGATCCTGGCCGGGATGTCGCTCTTGCCGCCGAACTGGTCCTCGCCTGGAATCTTCATCATCGCGTACCAGTAGGCCGCCGGATAGTACTGCGCAGCAGCGGCATCGTTCGGCGCGGCGACGGCGCGGAGGTTCAACTGCTGGCCCGGCTGCGCATCGAACTTGTCTGAATCGACAAGGCCATAACCGCGAACCCAGACTTTGTACTTGGCCTTCGGCAGATCTGGCACGACGTAGCGGCCTTGATCGTCTGTCACCACCATCTTGGCGTAGCGGGTGGGCAGGTCGCGCGTTTCCGCGATCACCCATACGCCGGCTTCCGGACCCTTCGGTCCTGTCACCACGCCGCCGATGTCGTCGTTGTCGATCGCAACCGCGGGCGTGCTCGTCTGTGCATGCAACTGTGCCGGCGGCCCGCTCATGGCAATCGCAAGCGCGAACGCCGCCACGCCGGAATACAACGCGCGTGTCATCCTCATGTGAGTGTTCCTCCCTCTAACTTTCGTTATAACGGAATTTTATGGTCTTTCCGGTTGCCGAAGCTTATCCAATCCGCCCTCGACCCACAACTGGCCTAACGGGGTCGTAGCCTTCACAACCTCAAGCGTGCGTGCGAGGATCAACGGCATAAAACAAGCATGCGGCCGGAATTATTCCTTCGGGCAGGCAGCGATTGGGGGAGGTCATGCTGGACTTCGTGTTGGATTTCATATCCGTCAGCACGTTCTGGACGATCTTGCTGATCGTCCACAGTCTGCTCGCCGTAGCATTGCTCGGTGCGCTGACCCATCAGGCGATCGCCGTGACGATGCCGGTACGGCAAGCGGCCGGCAATTTCGTCGATCGCTTTCGCGCTGTGCCGGCGGCGGGCTATGCCACCGCGATCTGCGTCCTGTGGATAGTGGCTTTCATCATGGGAGCGTGGATCTACACCAAGTACCGCATCTATATCCGCATTCCGATCGAGCAGGCTGGCTTCTGGAAGACACAAGGCTTCTTTGAGATGAAGGAGCACGTGGCGACGATCGGCTTGGGCCTTCTGCCGGCCTATTGGTATTTCTGGAAGAACGCCCGCGATCCGCAATACGACAGCGCGCGCAAATGGCTGACGGTGCTGCTAGCCGGCATCGTCTGGTTCAATTTCCTCATCGGCCATATCGTCAACAACGTCCGGGGGTTTGGATCATGAGCACGACCACAACGTCATCGGCGACATCCTCAACGTCCTCTGTGGCGACGGCGTCATCGCTGGCCGCATCGGCCAGGGTCAAGACGTTCGTGATCGTATTCGCGCTCGCCGCACCTGTATTGTATGTTCTCTGCGAGTTGTTAAGCATGCCGCTGTTCACCTACCACCCGGCGACGAATCGCATCGACCTTGGCTGGGCGCCTGGGCGCAAGGGTGAAGGTCCCGCGATGTACTGGTACGGATGGACCGCGACCATGCTGATCGGCTGCGCGGTCCTTGGCGGGCTCGCCACCTTGCTACCAGAACGCCTGATCAACAAGATTCCGCTCGCCTTGATCTGGATATTGCCAATTCTGGCGCTTGGCCCCCTGGCTTGGGCGCTAATGCCGTTCTGGACCAAGGGCTGACGCGGCAGCTTCCTCGTAAAGAACGTCAGCGGTGCTGAAGTTTGATCTCGCGACCACGTTCGTCGCTGCAACAGCTGATCGAACGCTTGATCAGAGCGAATGGAGATCGCTAGTGTGGCGGTTCAGAAGTCCGCATCATTCTTGCGGCGAGTCCGTCATGCGGACTTCTGAACCAAAGCCACAACAAGTTGCTAGTGTCCTTCGATTCCGAAGTTCGCTAACGAACGTGCCGCAAAATCGAGCGAACTTCGGAATCAGGACACAAGTCCGGCGCGGTACATTGGATACGAGTCAGCGGCACCCTGAAGAGCCGCGAGCCATGGGAGGTCATGGATGAAAGCCCTTGGGCGATGCATAGGTTGGCGCGCGATTACAGCACTCGGAATGGCGTGTATTTTATCGTCGGCCGTGTGGGCTGGCGGTTCCGGCTTCGACGATGACCACGAACACGCCGAGGACGAAGGGCCGTCCTACTTCGGATTTGTGAAGGACACGCGGGGTGCTACGGTAGCTGACGCGAAGGTTTCGGCGACAGCGACCGGTGCCGAAGTGATTACACGCAGCAACATTCTAGGCGCATACCGGCTGCCAGGATTCCGTAATCACATTGATCCGACCTCAATCCAAATCGTCTGTGAAAAGAGCGGGTACAAGTACGTACGGACATTGAGGCGCTCATCGCCCAGCAGCGATCCGAAGACGCCCATAGAGATGGAATGTGTCCTCCAAAGGGGGTGACCTCTGCATGCGACATCGTGAGCGCTTCCGCGTTAGACGCGCCCTCCACTCCGTGACAATGGGCATTGTAGCGGCCTTCGTGTGTCTGGCTGCCAGCCCGACTGCCATCGCCCAGCCGATCCATCTGCGCTATGGCCAGGCCTATTCCGCGCAGGCCAGCATCTTTTCGCTTCCGATTCTGCTGGCTGAACGGCAGGGCTATTTCGTTCGCGAAGGACTCGATTTTCATACCGTGCCGGTGCCGGGCGGCGGTACCAAGCTGGTTGATGCGTTGCACGACGGCACTGCAGACGTCAGCCACGTTGCTACCGCGTTCCTGATTCAGGCCGCGCTCAAGGGCTCCGATGCGGTCGCGCTGGTGACCGAGTTCAACAACCCGATCTACAGCCTGATCGTAAAACCCGAGATCAAGAGCTACAGCGATCTCAAGGGCAAGTTGATCGGGATGGCGGCTGAAACCGGTTCGATCTCCATATCGATCCGGCGGCTCCTCGCGATGAACGGGCTGCAACGCGGCGACTTCCAGACGCGGTTCGTGGACGGCACGCCCGACCGGCTCGCTTGTTTGAACCGGGGCGATTGCGATGCGGTGCCGCTGGGTCAGCCGCACGATTTCATGGCCTTGCGTCGCGGGCATCGGCTGCTTGGACGCTCGATCGAGGCAGTACCACGTTTCATCTACACGGTTACGGCGGCGCGCCGGTCCTGGGCGGCGAGCAACAAGGAAGCCGTCATGCGCTACGTTCGCGCGCTTGCGGCATCGTTCGCATTCATCCGCGATCCCGCCAACCGCGAGGCGGTGGTGCGCACGATTATGGACACGACCGGCTTCCCGGAAGCGAATGCGCGGGCGACCCTTGAGCTCTACTTCGAGCCCGAGCGGCAGGTGCTGCCGATGCGGGGCGAGATCGACATGAAGGGCGTGGAGGCGGTGATCGGCGTGCTCGGCGAAGGTGGTGTGCTTAAAGCGCCGCTCCCCGCGGCGGAGCGCTTCGTCGATTTGCAATACCTGCGCGCGGCCGCCTTGCAGGACTGAGCGCGCCGCTATAGCAACAGTCCCGACGATCCCCGCGCGTGGCACGCCATGGCGCCAAGAAGCCCGTATCCAAATCCCGCATCAGGAGACCCCGCTCATGGCCGTAAATGACGCAGCAATGAAGGAGCTTGCGCCCACCGGAAAGCTCAGGGTCGCGATCGCGGTCGGGCCGTCGGCGTCGGCGCTCTGGACGGTTCGCGATCCCGCCACCGGCAAGCCGAAAGGTGTTCCCGTCGATCTCGGCACCGCGATGGCGCAAAAACTCGGCGTGCCGGTCGAACTGGTTGAGTATGCCTCTTCGGGCGAGATCGTCGCGTCCCGCGACAAGGGGGCGTGGGACGTCACCTTCGTGCCGGTCGATGACGACCGCAAGGCGGCGATCGATTTCGGTGCGCCCTATCACCTGTTGCAAAGCACCTATCTCGTGGCGCCGGGCTCCACGATCAAAACGTTGGCGGAGGCGAACCGCGCGGGCGTGCGCATTGCCATTGTCGATGGGACGGCAACGGGCCGTGCCTCTATCAGTGCCTCGCCTAACGCCACGACCGTCAAAGTCAAAAATCCTGACGAGGCGGTCGGTCTGATGAAAGAAGGCAAGCTCGACGCCATTGCGCTGTCGCGCGAGTCGGTCGGCGGACTGGTCGATGCGCTGCCGGGCTCGCGCGTGCTCGAAGAGGCCTTCCTCAATTCCACAACCGCCGTCGCGGTGCCGCAGAACAAGCCGGCCGCGCGCGCCTTCGTGACCGAATTTATCGAGGAGGCGAAAGCGTCAGGCCTGGTACGGCGCGCCCTCGACGCGATGGGATTGAAGACGTCCCAGGTGGCGCCCGCCGGGATGAAGGCGTGATCGATTCGTTGTTCGAGATTTGCTGATCGAGATCCGTTGAGCGAGACATGCGGATTCTCGCGTTCCATCCCGGTCTCGGTCACGACGGTTCGGCCGCGGCGTTGGCGATTATCGGCTCGTCGCAGTGGCCGAAGATGAGCGGCTGATGCGCATCGATTTCGGCGTGGACGTGGCAAGCGGTCTATACGATGAAGGGGCGGCGACGATCGCGCCGGCGTCTCAATAGGGGTGAGCCATGCTTCGCACTATCGCGGCCTTCGATCGCATCGGCGAGGAGAACGCTTTCGCCGTGCTCGCGCGTGCCAATGCGCTGATCGCGCAGGGCCGCGACATCATCAATCTCGGCATCGGCCAGCCGGATTTCCGGACGCCCGATTTCATCGTCGAAGCGGCGGTGAAGGCGTTGCGCGACGGCCATCACGGCTACACGCCGGCGACCGGCATCCCGCCGTTGCGCGAGGCAGTGGCGCCGACCTGCACAACCGCTTCGGCGTGACGGTCTCGCCGGACGAGGTGATGATCCAGCCCGGCGGCAAGCCGACGATGTTCATGGCGATCATGATGTTCGGCGAGGGAGGCGTGGACATCCTCTATCCAGATCCGGGCTTTCCCATCTACCGCTCGATGATCGAGTTCACCGGCGCGAATCCGATCCCGGTGCCGATCCGCGAAGAGAACGGCTTTGCGTTCTCAGCGGAGGAGACGCTCAAGCTGATCACGCCGCGGACGCGGCTGCTGATCATCAACTCGCCCGCGAACCCGACCGGCGGCGTCACGCCCAAGAGCGAAGTCGACAAGCTGGTTGCAGGCCTGGAGCAATGGCCGGACGTTTGCATGCTGTCAGACGAGATCTACGACCACATGGTCTATGACGGCGAGCAGCATGTGTGCCTGCTGTCCTATCCGTCGATCCGCGATCGACTGGTCCTGCTCAACGGCTGGTCAAAGACCTATGCCATGACCGGCTGGCGGCTCGGCTATGCCGTGTGGCCGGGCAAGCTCTACGACTATGCGCGCAAGCTCGCGGTGAACCTGCACTCCTGCGTCAATGCATCGGCGCAATATGCCGGCCTCGCGGCGCTCACCGGCCCGCAAGACGAAGTGGTGAAGATGGTCGAGGAATTCGACAAGCGGCGCAAAGTCGTGGTGGAGGGTCTCAACAAATTGCCTGGCGTTACCTGCGCAACACCTAAGGGCGCATTCTACGCGTTCCCGAACATCAAGCGCACCGGCTGGCAGGCGAAGCCTTTGGCCAATGCGCTGCTTGACGACGCCGGCGTCGCCATCATCGGCGGGCCGGACTTCGGCATTTTGGGCGAGGGCTACGTGCGCTTGTCTTACGCCAATTCGACCGAGAATATCCGCAAGGCGCTCGAGCGCATGGGCGAGTTTTTGTCGAGCCGCAAGGCAGCGTAATACGATCGTGATGTTTGACTCGTCATGGCGGCACCCGGCGATAAGGTGCGGTGAACGACTTGGAGGAAATCGCGATGAGGGACCTGTCCGAAGAACAACGCATGATGCGGCAGAGCTGCCGCGACTTCGTCGACGACGTCGTGATCCCGTTCATCCGCGGCAACTGGCAGCGGGAGTGGGACATGCGCCCGGAGGCGCGGCTGCCGCCGGAGATTCTCGAAGGCGCGCAGAAGGTCGGTATCCGTGCGCTCGGCGTGCCGGAGGAGTTCGGCGGGGTCGAACTCGACAAGGGCACGGAGACGCAAACGTTCGCGATCATCGCCGAGGAGATTGCGCGCGGCGATTCCGGCCTCTCCGACAAGCTGGTACAGATCTGGAAGGTGTCGGTGCTGCTGCGCAACCTCGCGCCGCGGCATCTGCAAGAGCGCTGGTTTCCGCGCATCGTCGAGGACCCGCAATTCCTGCTGGCGCACTGCCTGACCGAGCCGCGCGGCGCGTCCGACCGGTGGCTGCCCTACAACGTGCCGGAAGCGTCGATGCAGACGCGCGCCGTAAAGCAGGGCAAGGAATGGGTGATCAACGGCCGCAAGCAGTTCATCTCGAACGGCTACGACGCCAGCCTGTTCGTGGTCTATGCCAACACCAATCCGAAGGCGGGCATGCTGCAGGGGACGTCGTCATTTCTCGTTCCACGCGATACCCCGGGCCTGACCATTGCGCGCTGCAACGAGACGCTCGGCTGCCGCTTCATGAACAACGGCGAGCTGGTGTTCGAGGACATGCGCGTGCCGGAGGATCATCTGCTGGCGGAGAACGACGCGCTCGGCCGCGCCGGCGTCTATTTCCAGCCGGGCAAGATCATCCAGGCGGCGAAGAACCTCGGCGTCGGCGTGCGCGCCTTCGAGCTGACCTCGAACTACGTGCAGAACTACGTGCAGGGTGGCCGCATCCTGATCAAGCACCAGGCCGTGGCGCTGCGGCTTGCGGATATGGCGACCCGGCTCGAGGCGACGCGCGCGCTGCTCGAACGCGCCGCGGCCGCCGTCGACGCCAAGGCGCCGGACGCGGACGCGCTTTGCAATATGGCGAAGCTGTTCGCGTCGGAAGAGATCCTGAAGGTCGCGACCCACGCAGTCGAGCTGCATGGCGGCAACGGCATGATGCTCGACTTCGGCGTGGAGAAGGTCTTCCGCGACGCCGCGATCTTTCCGCACATGGATGGCACGACGGATATCTCGCGGTTCAAGATCGTGAAGGCGATGTTCCCGGACACGGCCGGGAAATATGCGGGGCCGGAGGCTTGACGAAGGCGAAGTTCAATTCGGCTCGCCGAGCAATGACGCGAAGGGCACTGTAAATAGCTCCGACCCCAAGTCATCGCGGACGTGCAGGACCCAATCGCGCCAATCTTTCAGGGTCGGCGCGGAGATCAGGGTCCGGACAGACTGCACAGCATAGTCCCGCAATTCTGTCAGATCGTTCACCTTAGTCAGGGTTTGGTTCAGTACGACGCCCCGCGGCGTTGCGTAGTGGAGAAAGACCCGGGCCATATCCACGCACCTCGAATTAGCAAGCAAACTGCGCAAATCACGGACAAGAAGTGATTGCTAAGTATTGCGCCTGAGCACCGTTCCGGAGGCATACGCGCCCTCCCGTAATGTTAGTAGAAGTTCCATGGCATCCGGTTCACTTGCCGTTCTCGGAAACAGCGGCGGAACTGGCGAGGGTGCCCAGCCGGTTAGCCAGGAAAGCCTTGCAGGCACGAGCATCAGCGCCGCAGCGCCAGCCAAAATCCAATCATCACCACCGCGAGCCCGGCGAGCTGCGTCAGGGTCGGCACGATGCCGAGCGCGACGAACGCGATCAGCAGCGTCAGCGAAGGCACCAGCGAGGGAAAGATCGCCGCCCGCCCGGCGCCAAGGATGGTCACAGAGCGAGAATACAGGTACATCGCCAGCGCCCCGGCGAGCACGCCCTGCACCGCGACCTGAATGAGGTTTTCGGTGAGGCTCGCCGACATCATCGTGCCGAAGCCATAGAGCAGCCAGTGCAGTGGCGCGAAGATAATGAGCGCGAAGAAGCACGATACCCGCGTGGCGCGAGCGCTGTCGAGCTGCCAGAGCTTCACCAGCATCCCGAATAGCGCCCACATCAGGCCTGCGGTCATGAACAGGAGATCGCCGCCGAGCGCGTTGCCGCCGATCGAGACGACCGATTCGCCGGCAAAGACCGCAAGCCCCGCAACGATGACGAGCGTTCCTGCGAGATGCCGCAGTGTGAGCGGCTCCTTGAGCACCAGCACGGCCAGCAAGAAGCCGAACATGGCCGCGGAGCCGGGATGAATCACGCCGCCATGGGCGAGCGGCGCGAAGATAAATCCGGAATAGCTGATGACGGCTTGGATCGGTCCGGCCAGCAGGAAGACGACGAGCCCGCGGCCCCAACCGACGCCGCCGAGATCGCCCGGTCCGTCTCGCAGCATCACCGGCAAGAGGACCAAGCCGGTCCAGACGAAGCGGTGGAACGCAATGTCGGCCGGTGACAATCCGGCCGCGAGGCCGCGCGGGATCGCGACGAACCCGGCGGCCCAGAACAGCGCCGCACCGGCGCCGCAGAGCAGGCCAGTGGTCAGTCCAGGTTCGATCGATCGGGACGACGGTGGGTTCGTTGCAGCCACAAGAGTCCTTGACACGTGTCCTTGGCATGCGCGGGTGAGCAACACCCCATAGATGCGACGCGGCCGCCGCGCAACACGATGTGCGAAAGTTCAGTGCATGGTTCCTTGCTGCTGCCCATCGCGTCCATGTGTCCGAAAATGATCGCTTTGGGCTGCGCCCTGCAGCCGTTAAGAAAGCGAACAAACCTTCACCTCCAATGCGGGACTCTTAGGCTTCGCCGAATGTCGCACCATACGCCGCTCATCAGCATGATCGTCATCGGCCTCGTGCTGGCCTTCGCGCTTGGTGCGCTCGCGCATCGCTTCCGGATTTCGCCGTTGGTCGGCTATCTGGTCGCCGGTGTTCTGGTCGGTCCGTTCACGCCCGGCTTTGTCGCCGATCAGGGCATGGCGCACGAGCTGGCCGAAATCGGCGTCATCCTGCTGATGTTCGGTGTCGGTCTGCATTTCTCGCTCCAGGACCTCCTGTCAGTGCGGGCGATTGCCATTCCCGGCGCTGTCTTTCAGATCGCCACCGCGACGTTGCTCGGGATGGGTCTGGCGTGGTGGCTTGGCTGGCCGGTCGGCGCGGGCATCGTCTTCGGCCTTGCACTGTCGGTGGCGAGCACGGTCGTGCTGCTGCGCGCCTTGCAGGAGCGCCGGCTTCTCGAAACGGACCGTGGACGGATCGCCGTCGGTTGGCTGATCGTCGAGGACATCGCCATGGTCCTCACGCTCGTGATGCTGCCGGCGCTGGCGCCCGCGTTTACCGCCGCTGCCGGGGCCTACAATTGGTCGGCCTTGGTCGCACCGCTGTTGATCACCATCGCCAAGGTTGCGGCTTTTGTCGCGATCATGCTGATCGTCGGCAAGCGCGTGATCCCGTGGCTCCTGCACTACGTCGCCCACACCGGTTCGCGGGAGCTGTTCCGGCTGGCGGTGCTCGCGATCGCGCTCGGCTGCGCATTCGGTGCCGCGATGCTGTTCGACGTTTCCTTCGCGCTCGGTGCATTCTTCGCCGGCATGATCATGAGCGAGTCCGAGTTGAGCCAGCGCGCGGCCAACGAAACACTGCCGCTACGCGACGCCTTCGCGGTGCTGTTCTTCGTCTCGGTCGGCATGCTGGTCGATCCGCTGATCGTCGTGCGCGAGCCGGTCGCGGTCCTGGCCACGGTGCTCATCATCGTGCTCGGCAAGTCGATCGCCGCCTATGCGATCGTGCGGATGTTCCGGCATCCGCATTCGACCGCCCTCACGATTTCGGCGAGCCTTGCGCAGATCGGCGAGTTCTCCTTCATCCTCGCCGGCCTCGGCGTGGCGCTCGCGTTGCTGCCGGAGCCCGGACGCGATCTTATTCTTGCGGGCGCGATTATTTCGATCCTGCTCAATCCGCTGTTCTTTGCCGGGCTCGACCACATCCTGGCGCGCAAGCCCGCCGCGGCGCCGGCCGTCGCACCCGACGTTACGCCGGAGCCGGCCGAAGAGCCCGCGCGGGAGGAAATCCCGCTCACGACGCTCACCGATCACGTCGTGCTGGTCGGGTACGGACGCGTCGGCAAATTCATCGCCGAACAATTGTCCATCACGGGCGTGCCCCTGCTCTTCGTCGAAGAAGACGCCGACCGGGCGGCGAAGCTCAAGAGCGAAGGGAAAGCGACGATCGCCGGCAACGCGGCCGACCCGGAGGTGATCCGCGCCGCCAATCCGGCCGTGGCTCGCTGCGTCCTGGTTGCCATCCCCGATGCATTCGAGGGCGGCCAGGTGGTCGCGCAGGCGCGTGAAACCAGTGCTTCCCTGCTGATCATCGCGCGGGCCCACTCCGAGGCCGAGATCGAGCACCTGAAGAAACATGGCGCCAGCCAGGTCATCATGGGCGAGCACGAGATCGCCAAGGCGATGATCGCCGCGATTCCGCCCACACCGCCGGCTGGATCGGCGACAGCGGAACCGAGCCCGCCGGTCGCGCCCACGTAGCTCATGATCCTGCTCAATCAAAAAGCGGCGATTGTCGTCGTGCGATTTGGCGTAGCCCGATCCGTCCTGTAACAAATCTCTCGAAGAGGGGAGATCCTTGCGTAATGGGCGCGCTCGACGCGGTCAGTATCGGCATCCTGCTTGCGGCGCTTCTGATCCTGGCCGGCATCCTGTCGAGCCTGGTGGCGCTGCGCTTCGGCGCGCCATTGCTGCTGGTGTTCCTCCTGGTCGGCATGCTGGCGGGGGAGGCGGGGCCGCTCGGCATTCAGTTCGACGACGTGCGGCTCGCCTACACCATCGGGTCGGTGGCGCTGGCGCTGATCCTGTTCGACGGCGGGTTGCGCACCCGCTACCAGACGTTCCGTAATGTGATCGGCCCGGCAGGCCTCTTGGCGACCATCGGCGTGCTGACGACCGCCGCGCTGACCGCCCCGGCAGCCGTCTATGCTCTCGGCCTGGGCTGGACCGAGGCGTTGCTGGTCGGCGCCGTCGTTGCCTCGACGGACGCGGCGGCGGTGTTCTTCCTGCTGCACGCCAAAGGGCTGCGTCTGCGGCCGCGCGTCGGCGCCACGCTCGAGGTTGAGTCCGGGATCAACGATCCCGTCGCGATCTTCCTCACCATCGTGCTGATCGAGATCATTCTCCATGGCAGCAAGCCGTGGCACGAGATTGCGTCGTTCCTCCTCACGGAAATGATCGTTGGCTGCCTGCTTGGGTATGTCGGCGGCCGCGGTGTGGTGCTGGTCCTCAACCGGCTCAACCTACCGCAGGGGCTGCACGCGCCGTTCGTGGCGACCGGTGCGGTGGTGATCTTCGCCCTGGCGGAGGTCGGGCATGGTTCGGGCTTCCTCGCGGTCTATGTCGCCGGGCTGATCGTCGGCAACAGTGCGGTCCGCGCCTACAGCACGGTCGTCACCTTTCTCGACGCCGCGACCTGGCTCGCGCAGATCGGCATGTTCGTCGTGCTCGGCCTGTTGGCATGGCCCGACCGGCTGGCGCAGACCATCCTGCCGGCGTTGGCAGTCGCAGCCATGCTGATGCTTGTTGCTCGTCCCGTGGCTGTTTTCCTGTGTCTTGCGCCCTATCCGTTCAACTGGCGCGAGAAGACATTCATGTCATGGGTCGGCCTGCGCGGCGCGGTCGGTATCTTCATCGCGTCGTTTCCCATGCTGGTGGAGCTGCCGAACGCGCAGCTCTATTTCGACGTCGGCTTTGTCGTCGTGCTAGCGTCGCTTCTGGTGCAGGGCTGGACAATCGCACCGGCCGCGCGTTGGCTCGGCGTTTCGTTCCCGCGCAGCGATCCGCTGCCGCGCCGCGTGGAGCTCGACCTTCCAGGTCAGCTTGAGCAGGAACTCGTGGGTTATCCGCTCAGCAGCAACAGCCCCTATTTGCGGCGTGGCGTGCTGCCGACCTGGGCGCGGCCGACGCTGGTGGTGCGCGATCAACGCATCCTCAGTCCTGCGGAGGCCGAGCCGCTGCACGAGGGCGACTACGTCTATCTTTTGGCGCCGCCGGAGCGGGCGCGATCGCTCGACCGCTTCTTTGTCGATCTGCCGCCGCCGGCGCAGCCGGATCCGTTGCTGCTCGGCGACTTCTTCGTGTCCGGCGATCACACCCTGGGCGAGCTGGCGGAGATCTACGGCCTCTCCATTGCACCGGAGGAGACCTCCATGATGCTTGCCGATTTCATCGCGAGCCGGACGGTCCGCACGCCGAAGGCGGGCGATATCGTGCCGCTCGGCGCCATCGCGCTGGTCGTTCAAAAAGTGACCGACGGCCGCGTGGAGAATGTCGGCTTGCGGCTGGCCGAAGAACTGGGGCCGGAGACGGCGTCGGCGCCGATGGTGAAACGGCTCAAGCGGGCGATCCACCGCGCTCGCTCCGGGCTGTCCTGAACGCTACAACGGCCGCAGCAGGATCGGATGCGGGCCGATCGCATCGTCGGTCATGACCGCCTCGACCCCGAATACGCTTGCGATCCGCTCCGCCGTCAGCACGTCGCGCGGCTTGCCGTCGGCAACGAGCCGGCCGCGGTCCATGATCACGATGCGGTCGGCGAAACGCGCGGCGAGCGCCAGATCGTGCCCGATCGCAAGCACGGCGCCGCCGTCATGCGCGGCACGCGCCAGAAGCTCCATCACAACCAGTTGGTGGCGCGGATCGAGCGACACCGTGGGCTCGTCGGCAAGCAGGATCGGCGCCTCGCAGGCGAGCGCGCGTGCCAGGGCGACGCGCGCCCGTTCGCCGCCGGACAGCGTCGTGACCGGACGGTTTGCGAACGTTTCCGTTCCGGTCGCGGCGAGTGCCTTCTTGACGGCATGACGATCGTCATCGGTCGGCATCGAAAACGCATCGGCGTGGGGATAGCGCCCGAGCGCGACGACGTCCGCGACGGGCATCGGCCAGTGGAATACGTGACCTTGCGGCAGATAGGCGATGCGGCGCGCTCGCTCGCGTATCGTCAGCGCGGAGAGTGATCTGCCATCGATGTCGATCCGTCCCTCCGCCGGAATGAGGCCGGCGAGCGCGCGCATCAGCGTGGTCTTGCCGGCGCCGTTCGGCCCGATCAGCACGGTGAGCTCGCCGGCGCGCAGGTCGAGCGCGGCACCGTCGACGATCAGTGCATCCCCGAGCCGCACCACCACGCCGGCCGCATCTAGCTTCGGCTTGGCGGTCACGACGGCGCTCCATCGAGCAGCCGCCGCTCGCGGAAGATCATCGCCAGGAAGAACGGCACCCCGATCAGCGCGGTGACCACGCCGAGCTTGATCTCGACCGCAGTGGCGTTCGGATTGGCGGGCACAAGCCGCACGCCAATATCGGCGGCGATCAGCAGCACCGCGCCCATCAGCGTTGCCGGCAGGCAAACGCGCGCGGGATCGGAGCCGACCGCGCGTCTTACCAAATGGGGTGCAACAAGTCCGATGAACCCGATCGAACCCGCGACCGCGACCGACGCGCCGACCCCGAGCGCCACGCCGATCACCACCATTAGCCGCGTGCGTCCGACATCGACGCCGAGCGACGCCGCGGCGTCTTCTCCAAGGGTCAACGCGCGAAACGCCTGCACGTTGAGGGCCAGCAATAGCCAGCTCGCGACGAAGAACGGCGTCGCGATCAGGAGATGATCCACGCTGCGGTCTTCGAGCGAGCCGAGCAGCCAGAACGCGATCTCGAGCGCGGCATAGGGCGTGGGTGCAAGGTTGAGGATCAGCGCAGTGGCGGCGCCGGCAAGGCTCGCCAGCGCGAGGCCAGCCAACAGCGTCACCGACAGACTGGCGCGGCGTCCGGCGATCGCAACCAGTCCACCGATCGACACCAGTGCGCCGGCGATGCCGGCGACCGGCACGGCGAACGACGTCGCGCCGGCCAATCCATAGGCGATCACGAACGATGCGCCGACCGAGGCCGCCTGCGGCGCGCCGAATAATGCGGGCTCGGCCAGCGGATTGCGCAGCAGGCCTTGCAACGCTGCCCCCGCAAGCCCGAAGGTTGCGCCGATCAGGATCGCGAGCAATGTGCGCGGCAGCCGGATGTCACGCACGATGATCGCCGCCGCCCCGTCGCCGCCGAACAGGCCTACGAGGGCCTCGCGCGGCGACAGCGCCGCCGGCCCAACCATCAGCGAGATGACGGCGAGCACAATGATGAGCAATGCGAGCGTCAGGTTCAGCCGAAGGCCGCTCGATTCGGCACGTGTCATGGCTATTCTCCGGCGCCCTTCCTACAGGCTTCCGACTTGCCCTCCAATGGAATTGCGGCTCTATGGCTGCTCAGGCGGAGCGATGCGATTGGAATTGGCCGGACGAACATTGCTTGTGATGGCGTGGCTGGCGCTCATTTGTTGCGCGTCCGCAGATGCGGCCGATCCGCCCCGGCGCATCGCGTCGTTCAACGTCTGCGCCGACCAGCTTGTGATTGCGCTTGCCGACCCCGACCAGATCGTCGCCCTGTCGCCCAATGCGCGCGATCCCAGCATGTCGGTGTTGACCGAAGAGGCGCTCCAGTATCCGCTGCTCGGACGGCTGGCAGAATCCGTCGTCCCGCTTCAGCCCGATCTTGTCCTGGTCGGGCCGTGGGACCGGCCGCTGACCCAGCGGATGCTGCGTGACCTTGGATTTCGGATGGTCAGCGTCGACATCGTGAGCGATGTGGCCGTGGGGTTTGCGCAGATCCGCGAGATTGCAAAGCTTCTCGGGCATCCCGAGCGCGGCGAAGCGCTGATCGCCAAGATCGAAGCCGCGCGGCGTCGATTGGCCGCGGCGCCGCGTCCGAAATCCTCGAGCGCATTGTTGATCGGCAACAGCGGCTACACCGTCGGCCCCGACAGTCTCGCCGGCGCGTTGCTCCGCGAAGCCGGCCTGGTGCCGCCGACGGGCGCGCCTGCGGGTTACGGCGGCTACGTGCCGCTCGAGAAGCTCATCATGCTGCGGCCCGATTTCCTGGCGATGGCGAGCGCCATCGAGACGCCGGACGGGCAGGGCGCGCTCTATCTCACCCATCCGGCGTTGCGCGCGCTCTATCCGGCCGACAAGCGGATCGTGTTGCCGAGCCGGTTCACGCTGTGCGCCGGTCCGAGTCTGATTCCGGCGTTCGACTATCTCGCGGATGTTCTCGCGCGGCTTGCCAAACAACAATAGCTACACGTCCAGCTACACGTCTAGCTACACGTCTCTCGCCCATTCCGAAAACATCGCGGAGAGAGCGTCGAGTCCGTCGGTGAGCGCCGCCGGGCCCGGCTGGAGGATCAGCGACGATTTGATCTCGCGCAGCCAGCCGAAGCGCACGGCGGGAATGGCATCGAAGCCGTCGCGAGCGGTGACCTTCGCCGGCACGAACTTTTTGCCGCACCAAGAGCCGATGATGATGTCGGGCGCCGCCGCGATCACGTCATTCGGCGAGACAATCCGGTCCTTCGCGTTCTTGCAGTCCGCGAGCGCCGGGAACACTTCGATGCCGCCCGCGGCCTCGATCAGCTCCGACACCCATTTGATGCCGGAGATCATGGGGCCATCCCATTCCTCGAAATAAACCCGCGGCCTTCGCTTAAGCGCGGTCGCGCGTTCGCGCGTCTTGCGCAGCCGTTCCTCAAGCGAAACTGCGAGCGCATCGGCCTTCGCTTGCGCGGCGCTGAGCGCGCCGACGGTGCGGATCATGTCGAGGATGCCGGCAACATCGCGCTGGTTGAAGGCATGCACCGCGACGTTGCGGCGGATCAGTTCCGCCACGAGGTCCGCTTGCAGGTCGGAGAAGGCGAGGACGAGGTCCGGCTCGAGGGCGAGGATTTTCTCGTAATCGGCGGAGATGAAGGCGGAAACCCGCGGCTTTTCTTTGCGCACCCGGGCCGGCCGGACCGCATAGCCGGACACGCCCACGATGCGCCGCTCCTCGCCGAGGAGATAGAGCGTCTCCACGGTCTCCTCGGTCAGGCAGACGATGCGCTCGGGCGGGAACATATGTTCTTACTTTTCGGCGTTCGTCCTGAGCCCCGGGGGCACGCTGGGGGCGCAAATCGGCCCGCTCCCCAGCCGGGTAGCCACGCCGGCCCGCGCGTCGGCTTGGGGGCTAAAACTACTCTTTTTCGTAGTGCCCCGATTCCGAAGTTCGTATCATTTTGCGGCATCCTCATTTGCGAACTTCGGAATCGAAGGACACTAGCAACTCTTTGAATCGAGTGTGGCTTTGGTTCAGAAGTCCGCATGTCGGACTCGCCGCAAGAATGATGCGGACTTCTGAACCGCCACACTAGTACCGCGCGACCACCGGCACCGACGGGCCGAAGCGATAGTTGATGCCGACCCGGGCGATATTTTCCCGTAGATCGCGATCGACCGTCACACCACCGGTGCAGCCGGCGGTGGGGTTGCAGAGATCGAAGTAGCTCACCGTCCCAAGATCGACGTAGAGGTATTCGGCCTTGACGGTCCAGTTGTGATTGAGCGCCCATTCCAGACCGACGCCGATCGTCCATCCTGCGCGGGTGCTGTCGCTGGAATTCGTTTGGAGAGTGGCGATGCCGAGCTGATCGTAGTATTCCACGTTTGCAACGGCCACGCCGCCGGTAGCGTATAACAGCACGCGATCGGCTGCCAGGCCGAGGCGGCCGCGCAGAGTCCAAAGCCAGTTGCTCTCCACGGTTGAGAGCATGGCATTCGTGAAGCCGATCGGGACCGAGGAGCGCGAGCCGCTCACGTCCGTGTAGTTGATGTCCGTTTCCAGGCCGACGACGAACTGATTGACTTGAAAGTTGTAGCCGAGTTGGCCGCCGCCGGTGAAGGCGCTCGTCTTGATAGTCCCAGTCGCTGCGGTTGCAATCTGGGGCACGACGGACCCTGGGGCGGCTGTCCACGTGACGTCGGCATCGCCCCATACATAACCCGCATTGGCGCCGATATAGAAGCCGGTCCAGTTGTAGACCAGCGGCGGAGGCGGTGGTGGCGGTGCCTTGACCGGCAGGTCGGCGGCGACCGCGCCACCCATTAGCAATACCGTGAACGCAACGGCACCGAGCAATGCCTTTCGCATGATAGCCCCCAGTCGAATCCTGAGTGCTCAAGTTACGCGCGGTCGGAGGCAAACTCTTGGACTGACGCGAACTGGGCTCGTCTTATTGCGACAGTGGGTCGATTTCCAAGCAAGGTGTTGTGATTGTGCGACACCCAGGCTCGTCACGACGGGGGCAAAAATCCCGTCTATCCCACCATGGTATCGGGAGAAACATAGAACCTGCC
Source organism: Hyphomicrobiales bacterium (assembly GCA_009377695.1). GTDB lineage: Bacteria > Pseudomonadota > Alphaproteobacteria > Rhizobiales > Xanthobacteraceae > VAZQ01. Next base: position 28,227 of record WHTP01000037.1, read on the forward strand.
TGTCTATGCCTTTGTGTCAGAAGGCAAATAACGCCGCCAGGCCGTTGTGGCCTTGGATGGCTGGGCGTGGTGCGCTCGTACTCATTCGGCCGATTTATCTCTGTTGGAAAACATTAAGATGGAAATCAGCGGTCAAAAGGCGCATATGAGGGGTATGCAAGAACCCAAATTTACCAACGGCCAAATGGTTCATTTCACCCCCAGCTTTTCGCAGGATGCGAAGGCGCTGGGCGTTTATGAGATTGTCCGGCAAATGCCAATCGAGGACGCGAACGAGACCTCATACAGGATCAAGAGTGGATCCAGTGGGCAGGAGCGAATCGCGCGCGAGCACCAGTTGGAAAGTGCGCTCTGATACCGCTTTGATCGTGTACGGTCGGTTCACGCGACATACGTGCGGGAATAGATAATTCGCTTGAACGTGCAGGTCTACTGCCCATCTGCTTCAAGGTCGGCCGCTTTCGGGCTTTGCTGCGATGGGGCCGTCAGAGACAAGGCCCGGCGATCGAACGCGATCGATTTGATGAGCGCGAAAACCGGCTTGCCAGGAGCCAATGCAAGCTCCGCGACAGCAGAACGCGTTACGCGGGCTCTTATCTTGGCCCCACCAACATCGACTAAGGTTTCGGCAAAAGCCGTCTCGGGCTCTTCTACAATCTCGGCAATAGAGCCAACCATGATGTTACGAACGCTGATCTCCTCGGGGCGCTTCGTCGCCAGTGCCACATCGCGCGCGCGAATCCTCAGGCGGACCTCGTCTCCGACAGCAAGTTCAGCCATTGGCATGACGATGTCCTGTCCGTGGTGATCGAGATGGGTCAAGCGAAAATGCCGATCGTGCCCTGTCACTCGCGCGGTAAGAACGACGCCCGCTTCGAAGCGGCCCGTCACCGACTGTAAGTCGAGGCGCGCAAGCACATCCGCAACCGGACCCTCGGCGACCTTCCGGCCCGATGCGAGTGCCAGCATGCGTTGGGCAAGGCGAGCGACCTCGTCGATCGCGTGCGTGACATAGATCACCGGCACGCCGAACGCCTTCGGCAGCCCTTCTATGAGTGGAAGAATCTCTCGTTTCCGCCTGACGTCGAGCGCAGCAAGCGGCTCGTCCATCAGGAGCAGGCGCGGCCGCGTCAACAGCGTCCGACCGATCGCGACACGCTGGCGCTCGCCCCCGGAAAGCGACGGCGTGCGGCGGTCCATCAATGGCGCAAGGTCGAGCGCCCGGACGACTCCGTCGAGGCTGATCTGGCTGCCTGCCAACTGCGAGCGCTTGTCCGCATAGCGCAGGTTTCCCGCAACCGTGAGATGCGGGAACAAGCGGACGTCTTGAAATACGTAGCCCACCCCGCGTCGGTGCGCCGGCACAAAGGTTCCGCTGCTGTCGTCCTGCCACACCTCGTCGCCAAACCGAACCCGCCCCCGCGCTGCGGGTTCAAGCCCGGAAATGATACGAAGCAATGTGCTCTTGCCGCAGCCGCTGGGTCCAAACAGCGCAGTGATTCCATCAAGGGCCATGCGATCCGAAACATCGAGGACGAATTCGCCGAATGCGATGCGTGTGTCGAAATCGATCTCTGCCATCGACTAGCTCACATGCATCGGAAAGCGGCGGTTCATCACGTAAACGAACAGCAGCACGACGAACGAGAACAGCAAGAGGATCGCGGAGAGAACATGGGCGCTTGCGTAGTTGATCGTTTCAACATGCTCATAGATGGCGATCGAGATGACCTTCGTTTGGCCTGGAATATTGCCGCCGACCATAAGGACGACGCCGAATTCACCGATGGTGTGCGCGAACGTCAACACCGTGGCGGTCAGATAGCCTCGGAGCGCTATGGGTGCAGCCACAGTGAAGAACGCATCTACGGGAGAAGCCCGCAACGTTGCCGCTGCCTCCAGCGGTCCGCGGCCTACGGTCTCGAACGCAGCCTGAAGCGGCTGCACCATGAACGGCAACGAATAAAGCACCGATGCAATGACCAGCCCGGCAAAGGAAAAGGTCAACGTATGGCCCGTCACGTTGACCCACAGCGCGCCGACCGGTGACGTTGGACTTAGAAATACCAGGAGGTAGAAGCCCAGCACGGTGGGGGGCAGCACCAGCGGCAGCGCCGTTAATGCCTCGACGGCGGATCTGGCCCTTGATCGCGTGAATGCCAGCCACCAGGCGACCGGCGTTCCCAGGATCAGGAGGATGGCCGTGGTGACCGCCGCAAGGCGAATGGTGAGCCAGAGCGGTGCAAGGTCGGGCAGCTCCATCGGTTCACTCGATCCCGTAACCAAACCGCTCGATCACGGCGTGCGCTTCCGGCGTCCGAACGAATTTCAGGAAGGCGGTCGCCGCGACATTGTCACGGCCCTTGTTCAGCAGGATGGCATCTTGCCTGATGGGGGCGAAGAGCCTTTGGGGTACGTCCCATCGGCTGCCCTTGTCGGTTGCACGCGGGCTGAGGACAGCCGAGAGCGCGACGAAGCCAAGCTGCGCGTTTCCTGTTGCGACCATGGAGTGCGTCTGGCCGATGTTCTGACCCATTGCGATCTTAGCTTTAAGCGCGTCCCAGAGCTTCAGCGATTGCAGTGTCTCCATTGCTGCGAGGCCATAGGGTGCCAGGCTTGGGTTTGCAATCGCGATGTGTCGGACATCGGCAGCTTTGAGCGCAGAGACGCCATCGGATCCGATGCGAACTGGATCAACGCTCCAAAGCGTCAGCTTTCCTACCGCGTAGGTGAACCGGCTGCCGGCGACGCCGTCGTTTTCCCGCTCGAGGCGTTCTGGCGTGGCTGCGTCGGCGGACAGCAGGATTTGAAATGGCGCGCCGGCTTTGATCTGGGCATAAAGCTTGCCGGTTGAACCGGTCGTGACCTGAAGCTTGTGTCCTGTGGTCTTTTCAAAAGCGGGCTTCAACTCGTCGATAACCTCCGCGAAATTGGCTGCTACGGCGACGAGCGTCTGTTCGGCGCGAACTGGTGAGAGGGCAGCACTCGACAAAGTCGGGATGACAAGTGAAAGCGCGGTCACAGTCAGGCGGATGGACATCGTGGTGCTCCTTTCGCCACGGCATGCATGCGCGCACACCGGGCCTGATCCAGCAAATGGGCTTGAGGGAGCGACCAGTGCCGGAAGCGCCGTTCCGGCGGCAGGGGCGCGCTTACGGTGCGCCGTGGGTCACGAGGACAAACTAACAGGACGGTTTCGGCATGGCAATGCGGCGCGTCTCGCGGGCATTGCTCGAACCGTGCGGGTGCGCGACATTGGCGATGGGGTGTGCCGTGCTGGGACTGATTCTACGCGTCAAGGCGATCATGATGACGCCGCAGACCGAATGGCCTGCGGTCGCGAACGAATTCGACGACGCCGCGTCGATCCGGTACATCGCCATTCTTGCCCTGATTCCGGCGTTGGCGCGGCTCATTGGCGGCTGGCTGATCGGTGGCTATACGCCGTTCCTCACCGCGCTGATCGGAGCCATGGTCGCGTACGCGCTAAGCTTCGTGCTGGTCTCTGCGGTGGCGCTGGTGGTCGACCTCTTGGCTCCTCGGTTCGGCGGGCAGCGCAGCTATTCCAACGCGCTTCGGTTGACCGCCTATTCATTTACGCCGGTCTGGCTCGTTGGAATCGTCCTGCTCGTTCCCGGTGCGAGCTTTCTGGTTCTTCTGGGTCTTTACGGGCTTTATCTGATGTGGATCGGAATGCCTGTCATGATGGGGTCGTCGAAGCACAAGAGCCTGCTTTACGTCGTCGCGGTGGCGGTCGGTGCGATCGCGCTCGACGCGGCCGCACGCATCGCGCTGGTCTCGGCGCTGAGCTGATGACCTTCCAGGTCCCCGTCACGGCGCAAGCAGGACCTGACGGCACGCGGGCGGAAGATCGGCCATCGTGATCGGCGGTTTTGGTTTCGGCTTGTGTTTCGGATCCTTTGGCTTCGGCGCCGGCTTGGGCCTGATGATCGCGTCGCGGAACCACCAGTCGAGCTCTTTCCCGCATCCGTCGCCAGCCGGGACCGCGTGCTGCGGCCGGCAGTCGGGACTGCCAGGCGGGCAACTCATGCGGATGTGGAAATGATAGTCGTGTCCCCACATCGGGCGCACCTTCCGGAGCCAGGTGCGGTCTGTGTCGGTCGAGCGGCAGAGCGCCTTCTTGATCGCGGCATTGACGAAGATGCGCTCGACCTTGGGGTCTTCTGCTGCCGCCTTGATGATCGCGGCATGTGCGGGAGTCCAAACCTTCGGATTGACGTCGGTGCGGCTCTTCGCGACCACCAGGGTCGCGGACATTTCCTCGCGTTCTTTGCGGGTGAGTTCGCGTGCCGGCATCGGTGTCAGCCAGATGTCGGCATCGAGGCCGACCTGATGGCTCGCGTGCCCGGTCAGCATCGGCCCGCCGCGCGCTTGCGAAATGTCGCCGACCAGCAGTCCGCGCCAGCCGACCTTCGATCCTTTTTCTGAGAGCTTTTCAAGGAAGGCCACGAGGGTCGGGTGACCCCAATTGCGATTGCGCGACAGCCGCATGACCTGCCAGGTCTCGCCATTGATCGGCATCGCGATCGCGCCGGCCAGGCAGCCCTTGGCGTAGAAGCCGATCGAACGCGCCTGCAACGGTGCGGCGGTGGCGCGCCGGCCGAACAATTCCTTGGCCGGTGTTTTGGGATCGTTGGGAGTGGCGAGCGGCGGCAACGGCTTTGGCTCGATCGTGCCTTTGTCCTGCGCGGTCGCCACGGATGTTGCGAACGCTGCGATGGCCATGCCCGCCAGGACAATCCGTCTCAATGAAAGCCGCGCTGTCGCCTGCCGCCCGTTCGTCGCTGTCATTCCCCATTTCCTCAATGGATATCTACCGCCGTCGGAACACCATCAAATCCGTGCCCTCGATCGGGATGCGCTCGAGGCTGTTGGGAATTTCACCCCGGCCCACTGCTGCTGCAAGACCCTCCGGCGCTGCCGCGGCAAATTGGCGGTGGTCGGGAGCGCCCGGACAGAATGTCACATAGTCGATACCGAGCGCGGCAAGGCGCCGACCGGCTTCGTCGGGTCGCGCCAGGAAGATATCGAAGGACGCCAGGTTGCCGTTCAGATTCCGGTGGATCGGAGCAGCGAGCACGTTGTGCGGCGTTTCCATCAGGATCAGCGGTCCCGCGTCGATGAAGCCGAGCACCAGGCCACGCGGCAGGCGTGCCAGCGGCGCATAGTCCGAGAGCGCCTGGCATGTGCCCGGTCCGCGGGAGTTCAACACGGGCCGCGATCGGCCGGAGACATGTTCCAGCGTCCAGGCCGCTGCCTGGCCGGCGGCGAGCAACGCGAACGGACTGACCAGCAAGGCGGCCACCAGCGCGGCGCGCCCGAGACCAAAGAAGATCGCGCCGCCGGCCGGCGCCGGGAGGCCTCGCACCAGCGCCGCCGCGACGATCGGCAGCGCAAGCGCATTCGCCGCCGCACTGCCGCGCACCTGCCAGGCCGCGACCAAAGTCGCGATGGCCATGACGATGAGGGCGCCAATCCAGGCCCATTGCCGCGAGTCGGTTTCGCGCCATGCGCGATAGAGGCCGAGCGCAAGCGCAATGACTGGCAGCCCGAAATAGTGCAGCACCTGATGCGGCAGGTCGCGCACGAAGCTGGCGATGCTGCGCGCTTCACTCACGTGCGAGAGCCACAGCGTCGCGAGCCGCGGATCGAGGCTCGCATAGGGATCGCCGAGGCAGGCCGGAAATGCGATCACAGCGATCGCTACGATCAAGAGGCCGAGCCCTGCGGCGGCGGCAATCCGCGTGCGCACAGTTGTCAGTGCCCGCCACGTCGCCAGAGTCGCGAGGCCGAAGCCGCCGCAAACCGCGGTCAAGACCTGAACGATCGATAGCGCGTCGCACATCGGAGCCATATAGCGCGCGGGCGGCACCGTCGCGATGAGGAGAGCGAGCATAACCGCCGCGAATGACATTCCAATGCGGCCGCCGGGTCGCGGCTCGGGGCGCCGCGAACAATCCATCGCACGGCGATGAATCCCGCGACGCCGGCGATCGCGGGCGCCATCTCTTGCCCGATGGCGAGCGATAGCGCGCACAGTGCGCCCGCAAGCGCGGCATCGCGGGTACCTTCGCGCATCGACAGTGCGGTCGACCAGACCAACAAGGCAAGCTGGACGCCGTGGTGATCGATCGCACCCGGCCGAAAGTGTTGCAGCAACGGCGCGATCATCGCCGCAAAGATAAGCGCTAGCCGTGCGGCGGTGTCGTCGGCGAGTTCGCGCGCGACCCGTGCGACACCGAACAGCAACACGAGCAGGAGTCCCGCCGGCCAGACCGTGAGGACCAGACGCTCCACCGTCGCGGTCGGCAACGCCAGCTCGGCAGCTCGGATCAGGATCGCGATTGGCAGGTCGATCAGCCGCGACCAATGCATCGCCACCCCTTCGGGAGGGTTGAGCCGGTATTGGACGACGTCGAACCAGCCTTGGCCGGCGAGCAGGTCGCGGACCTGCACCAGCCGCATGGCGTCGTCGGTCGACACCCCCTGCTCGGCGCCGCGGCCGGTGAGCAGATAGGTTGCGATTGTGACGCCCCAGACGAGCAGCAGCAGCTTGCGCGTCTCGGTCGGCTCGTCCGGGACGGCAGCGGTAATCGCTGACAGGGACATCGGCAGGCTCCAGCAGGTCTGCCGAAGCTAAGATTTCTGCCTTAAGACGACATGAAAGGGGTTTAGGAGGAAAAGGGTTTAGGACGAAAAAACTCTCGGGGTCCGTCCCGGCCGGACCCGGTCCGACAGCCGGGCAGCGCTTCGGCGGGCGCGCTTGCGGTAGGCATCGGCAAGGCGCGATTCCCGGTCACCGAACAGGTCGTCGCCAGGCCGCAGCCCGGCAAGCAGGCGTTCCTCGGTGGCCGGATGCGGCTCAAGCGAGCCGTCGCCCAGGATATGACCGATGCTGCAGCCGCGTTCCGCCAGCGCACGGCTGACCAGCAGGCAGCGGTGGCAGTCCAGGGGTTCCCGTTCCGAGCACATCAGGCACGGGCGATGACGTGCCGATTCGGCGATGACCCGATCGATACTGGCGTGAAAGTCCGTCGTCGACGCCATCGCCTCATAATCAGCGACGCCGTCACAATAAAGCGCTGGATTAGCCGGCCGGCCGCCCAGCGTCTCGCCCATCATGACATAGGCGATACCCTTGCTCTGCAGCCGCTCCGAGAGCGTCCGGCTGGAAAACCAGGGAAACCGTCGCGAAAACGGCACCGACCGGACGTCAACGATTGCCGTGACGTTATGCGCCTTCAGCATCGTCATAAATTGATCCAACGGCAGATTGGAGTGGCCGATGGTGAGAAGGTTTTTGTCAAGAGAGCCTGTCATTGAATCCACCGGTGCATGCAAGTGCGCACTCTTTGGGAATTAAGGCCGCGTTAGCGCAGCAGCTTTACAAACCGTGCCTATGCGGCGATCCTGCGGCAGACGTGACGCGCTGATCATGGCTAGTGGTTCGATTCTAACATTCGCATTCCGTTGCAGCGGGCGACTTTGCGAATGTTAGAATCGACCACTAGCAAATGTAACTTGCTAGTGGAGTTTTGGATTTGACATTCGCGTTGCGAACCCGCTGCCAGGTGGGTCGCGAATGTCAAATCCACTCCACTAGGGGCTTTGATGCGACGACGCGGAATGGCGGCTGTGGTTGCGGCTGCAATGTTTCCCGTCTGCTTGCTTGCGTCCGGTTCAGCCGTGCTGTTCGCGCTGGTAGCGGCATCGAGCGGCGAACACGCGCATCCTCGCGACGCGGTGACGCACAACGATAGTCCAACGCGGGCATTGGAGACGGGTTCCGCGCTGTTGATCGGCGTCCGGTCGGTGCAGGCGCCTGCTTCCGACAGACTCCGAGTGGCTGCTACCGCTGCAACCCGGCGTCTCGTATGCTTGCCCGGTCGAAGCATGCAGCGGCATCGGCTGCACGCGGCAAAGGAGCGAGCGGAATGGCCCAGTATCTTGAAAAATCAGACCAGCAAGTGGCGCGCGCCTATTCGCCGGCCGTGATCACGGAGGGCGGGCGAACCGTCTGGCTCGCCGGGCAGACCGCGACCCGTGACGAAGCCGGCAACGACATCTCCGGCAATTTCGACGCCCAGGTGAAAGCGATCTTCAGCTTGATCGACAAGACGCTGCGCCGCACCGGCGGCACGCTCGCCAACCTCGTCACCATGACGGTGTTCATCAATGATCCGCGCAATGGCGACCGCTTCGTCGAATTGCGCAGGGGCTTCTTCCCGGAAGGCAACTTTCCCGCCTCGGCGCTCATCACCGTGTCGCACTTCGCGCGCTCTGGTATGCTGATCGAAATTCAGGGCGTCGCCGTCATCGGGGGGTGAGGGCCTCGCGGCGCGCCGATCCTTCGAGGCTCCTGTACGATCATGCTCGACTATTTCCGCGACAATGGCAGCCAGATTCTCGACGGGCTCCTGTTCGGGCTCGGCGTGCTGGCGGTCTACCTGGGTGCGGTCTTCACCGGCGCGCTCATCCGCTCGCTCGGCGGCGCCGGGAGCAAGGGGCTCACCTTCGCCGGACGCTACCTGCAAGGCTGGTTCTACCATCTGCGCGGAGACGACCGTGACATCATCAACGTCACGCTCAACGTCATCGTCGGCAACAAACTCAAGTTCGATACCATCGTGGCCGACCGGCGCATCTGGTTCGTCTGGCCGAACGCCTACCGGCAGGCGTTGATCCGGAGCGCGTCGCGTCGGACCACGGAGGACAATCCGGTCCTCCAGTTTTCGCAGGTGGTCAAGCCGCCGAAAACCCGGTTCGGACGCATGTGCCGGCGTTGCGGCGACGCCGTTCGCAATATGCTCACGAGCGCCAAGGTCGAGCACAATGGCAAATCGCGGCGCGTGCGGCTGCAACGCGAGGACGACTACAAGGCGGTCTATGGTCCGCTGATCAGCCTGGTCAGCGAGAAATGCAGCAACAACGATTCGGTTGACCTCGCGCTCGGCCGTCCAATGGACGAATACCGCTTCGTGATCGCGCTGACCTACGAGCAGCTCAGCAATCTCCGCGCGCGCCACCTGCGCGCGATGGTGATGTGGGAGGAGAGCCTGCTAAACCTTCCGGCGGAAAGCCCGCGCTTCGAACGCAAGGAGCACGAGACGCGATTCCGGACGCTGCAGGCGATTGCGCGGCAGTATCGCGCGCATCCCGAGCGCTTCGGCGTAGTCAATATCTGGCGGCCGAAGGGTTTGTATTCAATTGCGCCGGTTGCCGGCGGGGAGACGATCCGCGTGCGGCAGCCGCAGGAAGCGTCCTAGGCAAAGCAAACGTCGGGGGAGCGATGATCGTCGTCCGGGCGGCAAAGATCGTGATGGTCGCCGCCATCGCGCTGTTCGCGACCATCGTCGTGTTCGGAAACGTCACTGACTACGGCACCAATTTCGCCTTCGTGCAGCATGTGCTGTCGATGGACACGATCTTCGAGCGTTCGACGATCCGCTATCGCGCGATCGAAAGCCCGGCGCTGCATCGCGTGGCCTACGCACTCATCATCGCGGCGGAAGCGCTCACCGCCGTGCTGTGCTGGATCGGCACCTTTGCGCTTGCGCGTCGTCTGCGTGCCGATGCATCCACGTTCAACCGCGCCAAGGCCTTCGCCGTTGCCGGTCTGACGCTCGGCTTTTTGCTGTGGCAGGTCGGCTTCATGACCGTCGGCGGCGAATGGTTCGGGATGTGGCAGTCAAAATCATGGGACGGCGTGCCGAGCGCTTTCCGTTTTGTGATGGTGATCACAGCGGTGCTGATCTTTTTGGTGTTGCCTGACCATGACCTGGGAGGTGACCATGACAGAGAATATCGGAGCGATTGAGCCGGACGACATCAAGAGCATTCCCACGTTTCGCGCGGCCTATTCTGACCGAACCGCGCTGTTGATGGCCAAGCTTTCGTATCGGGCATACGTGCCCTTCGACGTCGACGATAAAGCATTCAGCTCGTTCAGCAGCGACTTTGCCAGCCTCGGGTTGCGGGTATGCGACAAGCTGGTCGATCCTGACGTGGGCACGGCCGGCTTTGTGGTGGCGGGCGATGATCTTATCGCCGTCGTTTTCCGCGGCACCCAGGATGAGCTTGACTGGAGGTCAAATGTCCGCGCGGCATGGATTGTGCTGCAAGGCGGCGTGCGGGTTCACACCGGCTTCTTCCAGGCCTACTGGCCGATCCGCGACAGGTTGTTCGCCACCGTCGAGAAACTTCTGCAGGCCAAGCCCAGGCCGGTCTATATCACCGGGCACTCGCTTGGCGGCGCGCTCGCCACCATGGCCACTGCCGAGCTTGCCAACCACCAGGAACAGCAACTCCGCGACAGCATCGCGGCCTGTTATACGTTCGGGTCTCCGCGCGTCGGAGATCGCTCATTCGATCAATATGTGAAGGTGCCGCTCTATCGTGTCACTAACGGTGTCGACGTCGTGCCGGCGGTACCCTTGGCCATTCTCGGCTATCGCCATGTCGGGGACACGCGTTACTTCGCGAAGCTTGGTAGCGCGCCGTCGCGGCGCTCGCCTGGCGTACTGGCGAAATTCTGGCGCACGGTCGGAGGTTTGGTTGCACTGTTGTGGACCTTGAAGATTCGAAATATCGCCGACCACAGCATCACCACCTACATCGACAAGCTATCGGTGTGGGCGAAGCAAAGCCTGGTCCAAACCCAGGAGCGGTGCGCCGAGACGGCCGACCCGACAATTCCGGCCAGGCGGCAGGCGAGGTCTTAAATGGCGAGGTCTTAACACAGGCCGCCGGGCAAAGCCCGGCGACCACAACCGCCCGCGGCGATATCGTTACGCCTGATCGTCCATGGTCGCGTCGGGAGCGTTCTTCTTGATCGAGTCGATCGCGTTTACTGCCGACGCCTTCGCTGTGTAGCCCTCGGACGAACACATGGTCTCGCCGTTTGGCGCCTTGAAACGAAAACGAAATTGGCCGGCCTTATCTTTGTAGAGCTCGAACTTGTAAGCCATTGCAATTCTCTCCGCGTGAGTCTGATTCCACCACCCACGCGACCGTCCACGCCTCAGTTCAACGAGTCAAGGCTGCATTTCGCAGTTGCGGCCGGCCGTCGTGCGTCGAACCGTCATACGGCTTGCGCACCAGAATCTCGACGGTCTGGAACACCATCACGGGCACCTCGACGAGAAGCTTCCGGAGTGTGGCGGGCACGACACTGAGCCGGCAGAGAGCCGGATGATCGGATGACACCGGTGTGACTTCCAAGCCGACCTGGTTGAAGCTGCTGCGCACCCGCCGGAATGGCCGGTAGAACGTTTCCTGATTGCAGAAAGCGCAATAGGCTTCTGTCTTCTTTTCGGGCGTCGCGGTCGCGAGCCAATCCCACTTCGGGTCGATCCTGCATGCGATGCAGGCTCGGATCAGCCATTTGCGTGTCAAGTTCTTCGGCAGCCAATGGACGAAGGGCATGAACAGGTGCGGCTCGAACGGTCGCAGCTTGCCCGGATAGACGTGGAAGCCGCAGCCTCCTGGCGCCGTCAGGCGAGCGATCTCCGCCGTCACGGCATCGATGTCGGCGACGTGCTCCAGCACGTAGTGCGTGAAGACGAAATGGAAGGTGTCGGCGGGCAGATCGGTGCGGCAATCCGGCGCGATCGGCCTGATCAGGCGATCGACGTCATATCCGAGGCTGTGGAACAGGTTCTTGCCGCGATCGATTGCTACCTGGCGGATTTCCGCGCCATAGGCGTCATATCCGGCTTGGCGCAGCCAAGCGACATAGTTGCCGCGCCCGCTACCCCAGTCGAGCACCTTCATCTCGGACTTTTCCAAACCGAGCCGCTGCCGCGTCAATTCCAGATAACGCACGATCTCAGAGTTCGGTGTGAAATTGGCGAATTCATTTTCGGTCAAAGGGTCGTCGTAGTTCATTACCTGGAAACTCCGGGATCGGCGGTCGAAGGTGCCCCTGTAGTGGCGATCATAGTCGATCGCAGGGCTGGCGCTTCAGGTCATGCACCCGCTGAGGCAGCGAATCCCGCAAAGCGGTTAATCCCGGAAAAGCGGTCAATGCGTGTGGACAGGCAGGAGGTGGTTAACGGGCGCGTTCAGGCGTTGCCTAAGTATCCACCTTCAGGGCAGCAATGAACGCCTCCTGCGGGATGTCGACTTTCCCGAACTGGCGCATCTTCTTCTTGCCTTCCTTCTGCTTCTCCAGAAGTTTCCGTTTACGCGTGACGTCGCCGCCGTAGCATTTCGCGGTGACATCCTTGCGGAAGGCGCGCACGGTCTCGCGCGCGATGATCTTGCCGCCGATCGCCGCCTGGATCGGCACTTGGAACATGTGTGGCGGGATCAGTTCCTTGAGCTTCTCCGCCATCGCGCGGCCGCGCTGCTCGGCGCGCGTCCGGTGCACCAGCATCGAGAGCGCGTCGACCGGGTCGCCATTCACCAGCATCTGCAGCTTCACCAGTTCGGACGCCTTGTATTCGGTCAGGTGATAATCGAACGAGGCATAGCCCTTCGATACCGACTTCAGACGGTCGTAGAAATCGAATACGACCTCGTTGAGCGGCAGATCGTATTTCACCATCGCGCGGTTGCCGACGTAGGTGAGCTCCTTCTGGCTTCCGCGGCGATCCTGGCAGAGCTTGAGCACCGAGCCGAGATATTCGTCGGGCGTCAGGATAGTTGCCTCGATCCACGGCTCTTCGATTTCCTCGATCTTCATCACGTCGGGCAGATCGACCGGATTATGGATCTCCATCGTCTCGCCGTTGCGGAGCTTGATCTTGTAGATGACCGACGGCGCGGTCGCGATCAGGTCGAGATTGAATTCGCGCTCGAGCCGCTCCTGGATGATCTCGAGGTGGAGCAACCCAAGGAAGCCGCAACGAAAGCCAAAGCCGAGCGCGGCGCTTGTCTCCATTTCGAAGGAGAAGCTCGCATCATTGAGCCGCAGCTTCCCCATTGCCGCGCGCAGATCCTCGAACTGCGCGGCGTCGACCGGAAACAGGCCGCAGAACACGACCGGGATCGCGGGGCGGAAGCCAGGCATGGGCTCTGCCACCGGCTTGCGATCATCGGTGATGGTGTCGCCGACGCGGGTGTCCGCCACTTCCTTGATCGATGCCGTGAGGAATCCGATCTCGCCGGGGCCGAGCTCCTGGGCCTGGGTCAGCTTGGGTGTGAACACACCGACGCGATCGACATTGTAGGCCGCGTCGGTGCGCATCATGCGGATGCGCTGGTCCTTGCGCAGGACGCCGTCGACGATGCGCACCAGCACCACCACGCCGAGATAGAGATCGTACCAGCTGTCGACCAGCAGCGCCTTGAGCGGCGCGTCGCGGTCGCCCTTCGGCGGTGGCAGGCGCGTGACGATCGCTTCCAGCACGTCCGGAACATTGAGCCCGGTCTTGGCGGAAATGCCGATCGAGTCCGACGCGTCGAGCCCGATCACGTCCTCGATCTGCTGCTTGACCTTCTCCGGCTCGGCCGCCGGCAGGTCGACTTTGTTGAGGACCGGAACGATCTCGTGATTGTTGTCGAGCGCCTGATAGACGTTCGCCAGCGTCTGCGCCTCGACGCCCTGCGACGCGTCCACCACGAGCAGTGAGCCTTCGCAGGCGGCGAGGCTGCGGTTGACCTCGTAGGCAAAATCAACGTGGCCGGGCGTGTCGATCAGGTTGAGGATGTAATCCTTGCCGTCGCGTGCCTTGTATTTAAGCCGAACCGTCTGCGCCTTGATGGTGATGCCGCGCTCGCGCTCGATATCCATCGAATCGAGCACCTGCTCGATCATCTCGCGGTCCGCGAGCCCGCCGGTGAGCTGGATCAGCCGGTCGGCCAGTGTCGACTTGCCGTGGTCGATATGCGCGATGATCGCGAAATTACGGATGTTTTCTATGGGAACCGCAGTCATGGGCGGCAGATAACACCCGCCTGCCGCACCGGCAAGGACTTGCAGCGAGCGTCAAGCAAGGACTTGCAGCGAGCCTCAAGGATGCGTGGCGCCGCCGTCCACTGTGATGGCTTGGCCGGTCAAGAAGGCGGCGGCGTCGGAGGCCAGGAAAAGGGCCGTGCCGACAAGGTCCTGCGGTCCCTCCGGCCGAGCAATGCATTGCATGGCGATGATTCGCTCTTTTTGTTCCGGTGACACGGTCTTGCGCTCGATCTCGGTGAAAGTCGCGCCGGGGAGGATGGCATTGACCGTGATCGCATCCGGTCCGAGCTCGCGCGCGAGCGATCGGGTCATGCCCTCAAGTGCGGCCTTCGAGGTGATGTAATGGAGGTAGTTGGGCCGCCCGAGTGTCACCGCACCCGACGCCATATTGATGATACGGCCCCATCCGGCGCGGCGCATCGCCCCGACCACGGCGCGGGCGCAGAGGAATGCGCCGGTGACGTTGACCCGCAGCACCGTCTCCCATTCCGCGAGCGGGATCTGGTCGAACGGCCGCATCTCCAGGGTGGAGAAGATGGCGGCATTGTTGATCAGGATGTCGATGCGGCCGAACTCCGCTTCGACAGTCTGCACCATCGCTGCAACCGAGTCCGGGTCGGCGACGTCAGTCGCGATCGCCCGCGCGCGGGCGCCGGTGGCGGTGATTTCGGTCGCGACCGCATCGCCGCGACCACCGTTGCGCTCGGCGATGACCGGAACGGCGCCGGCGGCAGCGAACGCTTTGGCGAAAACGCGTCCGATGCCCTGGCCCGCACCAGTGATGATGACCACGCGGCCGTTGAGGGATGCGGTGATGTCGGTCACGCGGCTTCTGCCACGTCCTGCAACGCAGCGCGCGCTTCCCAGGGGCGCCACCAGGTCTTGATGCCGAGATCGCGCGCGATCAGGCCGGCGGCGATATAGCCCGCGCCGCCGGAGATGGCGCCGCCCGGATGACACGGCGAGCCGGCCATGTACAGGCGCGGCACCGGCGTGCGGTATCCGAAGTGGTTGTACATCACTTGCTCGGCATTGAACGCACCCATGAAGATGTCACCGCTGCGCATATTGATCAGCTCGCGCGCATATTCGCGGCCGGTGTAGACGTGGCGCCCGACGATGTTGCTCGAGGTCATGTTGGGGCA
>WHTP01000106.1 GCA_009377695.1 Hyphomicrobiales bacterium
AGGACTTGCGATCAATGAGCCCAGGGCCGTTCTCCGGGTCGATTCTCCCGGTAAAGACATAGTTGATCGCTTGCTGAAGCACGTGGGCTTGAGCAAGCGCGCGCGAGTGCGGAAGGATGCTCGATAGCAACGCGACGGCGGCAGCTATCGCAGCCGCTATCATGTGATGGCAGTGTCGATGCGCCACACCTGTCATCGTACCTGTTTCCAGTATGCGAGACGGCAACGGATGCCATCATAAAAGGCAGCCAAACTAACACCGGACTGGGCCACGCGGAAAGCCATACGCGCTTGACCCAGCTGGCCGATTACAGAAGCGGACATTACGAGAGCTGCGCGACCTCGCCTAATTATTCCCCTTGTGCGCCCACCATCTAACCCATTGAGGCTGATTCAGGATTTTGCAGGCGCCTTTGGCAGCTCCACATCCTCCATCTGCGCGCCGGGCGGATTCATATTTTTTGCGGATTTCCATCTACTTGCAAAGGACGGATTGGCAAATTCATTTGTTTTTCACGCCTTCGACGAGGCGGCGCCGGTCGATTTTCCCGGTCTCGGTCATCGGGATTTTATTCATCGACAAGAAATGCAAGGGCACGAATCCGGGGGGAAGGTGGCGCTCACAATGCGCGCGCAGCGCTCTTTCATCGAAAGAGTCGGAAACGACCGCAACCGAGAGCTCCTCGATGCCCATCGGGTTCAGGATGCCGAACGCGGCGGCTTGCGTGATTCCCGGGAACGATAGGAGCACCTGCTCGATTCGCTCCGGATTTACCTTGTCACCGCCTAGGTTCAGCACAGTCGACTCGCGCCCGATGATGACCAGCACGCGATCTGGCGTCAGATAACCCATGTCGCCCGGATAGAAGCACCCGTCGCGGAATGCGCTCGCGGAGTTGTCCCGATCGCCCAAATAGCCACCGACATTATAGGGGCTTCGGATGCGCACGATGCCTTCCCTGCCTGCCGGGAGTCGTTTACCGGCAGCGTCCACGATTTCGACGATGACGCCCGGCACGACGTAGCCGACGGCGCCGGGAACGTTCGCCACGGCGTGCGCCGGCGCGCAGGCGACCGTGCTGACCTCCGTGGCTCCATACACGGAGAAGAGGTTTGCGCACATGCGCGCGCGAACGCGCTCGGAAAGTGATTTCGACAGTTGCGCGCCAAGACAAATGATGTGGTCGAGCGTGCACTGAAACGCGTCTTGCGCCTCATAGAACTTCAGATGCTCGGCTAGACTAAACGGCCCCGCGACCATGCCTTGCACCTTGTAGAGATCCAGCGCTTGCACCGTGCTCTCGGGGCTGTCGCCATAGAAGAACATCGTACCGCCACGCCATAGCATGAACAGCGTACAGCGAAATGTGGTTGACTGTGCAATGCCGAGATCACTGTAGAGCCGCATGGCGGAAGGCAGCCGGCTACCCGTGACATAGTGAAAGCGCGTCAGACGCTCGAAGAGCATTCTGTGGCTGAAGGCGATCGCCTTGGGTTCGCCAGTGGTGCCGGACGTCAGCATGATCCGGCAGAGATCGTCGTCCTTGCCGCGGTAGACCTGCTTGTCGGCAAGAGGAGCGCCGTCTCCGTTCGTCCAGTCGGCGTTCGCCAGAATGATTCTCGGTCCGCTGGCAATCGGGCGCGGCGTGTCCGTGACCACCGCGTCGACGCGCAATTCCTTCGGCAGATTCAATTCCGATGCAGAAAGCGTAATGACGCCGAGGCGCGTGAGACCTAAGATGATTGCAACGTGGAAGATCGTATCTTTGACGGAGATCGCAACGATCTGACCCGCTTCAAGCCCCAGCGAGAGCCCCACGCGGCTGACGTTGTGGATGAAACGTTCCAGGCGACCGTAGCTGACGACATTGAACGTCGTACCGGGAGCGCAAATGGCAGCGGCTGGAGGATTGAGTTTGCACTGGAACAGAATTGGATCGACGATGTTCATCGCTGGCGCGCTGAATTCATCGTTCTTGCCGGTGCGCCATCGGCCGGGCTCAATTGTGAAGGGTTGACACCTGCGCCGGCGGCAACGTCACCATGTCCGGTTCAGGCCAATGCGACCGACGACGGCGGTGTTCCTGAAGCTACCCCGATAGCTGATGAATTCCAGCGGATTGGACTCGCTCATCCGGCCTAAATCGACGTAGAGCGCTTCCGCTTTCACGGTCCAATTCGGTGCAAGCCTGTGCTCGATGCCGCCACCGACCGTCCACCCTGTTCTTGTTCGATGATCAACAAGCGAGAAGGGAACCGGGCCCGACCAGACCGTCGTGTTCCTGATCCGACCCACGGCTAACCCGCCGGTGACGTAGAGCAGCGTCGGCGGCGAGATCAGCATTCCGACACGCCCGCGAACGGTGGCCAGCCACGACATCTCGGTACTGTATTCGACGAACTGGATCAGTTCCGCCGTTGCGGACCCGTCCCCGTCCACCCAGTTCAGATCCGCCTCGAGCCCGTACACGAAATTATCGAACTGCCAATTGTAGCCGATCTGGCCTCCGAACGTGGCTCCGGTCGCTGTATCGCGCGCTGATTCGGTGTCACGTACAGGCCCGGCCGGAAAGATGAATTCGAGATCAGCCTTTGCCCGATGCCAGGCCACGCCACCGTTCAGGCCGACATAGGGGCCGGTCCAGCTCGGCGCGATGACTGCAGGCGGCGCCTTGGTGGGATAAGCCAGCAGGTCGGCCGCGGACGCAGCACTAATCAGCGCCAAAGAGGACACGGTCGCGAGCAAATGGTATTTCATAGAACCCCCCATGGCGCGACGGCTGCCTTCCGCGCCCTGACGCCTCCCGCGATCGGCGCACCTTCTACGGTTTCAAGACATGCTACCCCTGCACCGGCCCAGCCGAATCCGACCCTCGAGCATCGCCACGGTTAGCGCGGCCGGAGCCGGCGGACAAGGACAGGTCGACACTCCGGCGTGGAAAATGCGATACTCGTTCACGAATCCGACTTAAGCGTTGCAGCGGAGTCACAGGTCACGAAGCGACAGGGGGCTGGGCGATGATCGCGGCGGGGCGTCACGGTAGCCTGATCCTGGTCGCGATCGGGCTCGTCGCGCCGAATGTCATCGCCCGGTTCGGGCCGTTGAGACTTTCGCCGGAAAAGCCCGGAAAACGCCGGCCGTGAGACACGCAAGCCGTTGAAATTGCTCGCGCCGAGGTTAACTCTTAATCAGCGGGTCCAAGGTTCGAGTCCTTGGCGGTGATGGCAGTTGCGATCGTCGGGAAGAACGACACCTGCCGCCCCGCCTGCGCCCGCTTGTTCCAGAGATCCACGATGCGCCTGGCGTGCATCCGCTCTTTGCGTGGTCGCTGCTGCTGCTCCCGCCATGCCTTGGGATCGAGCTCTTTCAACCGCTCCCTGGCGCGGCGCTCTGAAATCGTGTGGGCCATGCCCAAGGGTAGGGCGAATCTGGCCGTGTCGGGAAGCCGCTAGGGATTGTGGCGGGGGCGCCTCTGGCCTGCTAGGCTTCCGCGATGGCGCTACCCGAATTCCTTCAGCAATGGAAAGTCAGCGAGATGGACGATGGCAAAGCCTTCGTCCTGGATCATCGCGGTCAGGTGATGTTCTATGTCTCGCGCGAAGCCGCTGCGGAGATCATCGCAGCACGCAAAGCGTTCCTCGATGCGATCGTCGCGCACTACGACGAAAGCTCTCACAATCTGCGGCCGCGCGGTCAGATGCGGCGCGAGTGATTAGGCGTCTGCGGTCGGGTCGGGCGCTGCTTGCCCATTAAGGTCCGGGTATCTCGTGCCACTCATCCAAACGGTATCCGGGGTATGCGCGCCGGAAAATCGGCGTTGATGAAAGCGGCAAGGAATTTGAACGCGCCTTTAAAACTACAAGGAAGAAGCGGTAGTCGTTGTCGGGGGCTGCTTTGGAAGGTGTGCCAACATAGCGGCAACCAAGCTGCGGGACAGTCCAACGATGTTTAGGGCCTCGTCTGTGGTTAGCGCAGCCTCAGGATGAATGAGCGGGTTTCTATGCAACTCATTCATCTGCTTGAGCGCTGCAAGTACTTTTGGGTCACCCGCTCCAGCCCGGACAAACGCTGCAATGTAGACGCCCAATGACCTCACCTTTGGATGTGCCGCTCCGCCAGTTGCAAAACTCCAGTAGCGACGCACCACGCTTTCTGTTACGCGGAAGGCATGGAAGCCACATGCCGTCGCCACATCATAGGCTAGGCATTTACCAGCTTGCTGGGCATCAAAGATTGCTTCGGGCACCTTCTCGCGCAGTTCACTTGGGTAAAGCTTCTCGCCCTCGAACAACAAGGCAAAGACCTCATGAGAGCCTTTTTGCGAAACTAGAAATGACCCCATCGCGCTCATGGCGCCCAACAGGGCCGCGCGATACTGCTCATATCTTAGCTTTATGGCTCTCAGTTCCGCTGCCGAAACGATCCTTCCAGCCGTTAGATTGCCTGTTTGTTCCTTAATCGATCGTGCAGCAAAATCGCCACTCTGAAGGGGCGCTACGCAGCCCCGTCGCATAAAGCGAATCCGACGCATGCAGATCAATCATCTGCTGGTGCGCTCCAATTAGAATGCCCGCCACATCCTCAATAGCCGTGTCGTCGTCGGGCAATTCCCGGATTTTCTCCAGCAGCGTCGCCGCAACAAACATGTAGGGCAGAGAGATGTGGAGCACCGGCGTCCCCCGTGGGCCAGCCTATTCATGCCCAGCCGGGCAGCTTACTACATTGGGTCCGCAAAGAAATACAAGCGCTGTTCAGGTAAATGGTCTAACGCCTAACGGCTCGGTGTTGGATGCTCGGCCAGCGCCCAACATCGCTCAGCCTTCTTCATGAGTTCGCTACTCACACATAGGCCCTGGTGGCGTTCGCGATCGTCATCCGTCCACGATTGCAGCAGGTGCTCGGAAGCTTCTTCGTAGGCATCGCCTCTCGGTTTCCAATCCGCCGGCGTCATCTTAACGGTCACAACCGTTCTCCATTCTCACCGTCAAGGCCAAGCAGTCGCGACGTGCCGCGCTTCGGGGCACGCGGCTCGCCCGTTAGCTTCCGCTTTTCGCCCTCCAATTGACCTTTAGAGCCTCGTCGGGGGTCTCTTTGGTATCGGTCGACGGAACAGGCGATGGATGGAGGCGTTGTAGCCGCAGATAAACATTGAGGAAATCACCATGACTTACTCACAAGAGCCCGGAAGCCCGAATATCCGGCGCACCGAAGTTCGGCAACGCGGTATGGCTAGGGGAACCATCATAGCTATCGCCATCGCCTTGGTCGCCGGTCTCAGCATCATTTGGTACTTGATAGCCGACCGTACGACGACCGCCTCAGTCAACAGCCCAGCGTTCGAGCGATCGGTACCTGACAGCACCACCGGTCAGGGCACGAACTCGATGCCGGGTCGCGATCGAACATCCCCAACACCAACGGCCCCCACGACACCTGCGCGCTAATTCTTATCTTTTGAGGATGGCCAAGCCCTCGCCGCAGCAATGCGGGTTTTCGTTTCTCTGGTTCGCGTGAAACGTTTCTAAAAGCTCCTGGGACGCGAGTTCGGGGGCTTTTTCGTGCGGAACGACGTGCCGCCTGCCACGTTGCCGTAGATGCGCACTGGCACCCTATTGGCTATCTTTCTCTTCATCGTTGCTGCGGGCTTGTTTGCCTACAGCATGATCTTGACCTCGCACATGGAAAGCTCGACGGAGCCCGGTTCTAGACCGCCTATCCAAGACTTGGATACACCTAAGGAAGAGAAGCCGCCGCTCGTCGACTCGAACGTCCCGCCTGCGGACAAGTGAGCTGTTACTGATCACCACCAACGAGCCGCACGAGCTCGTCAGCGATGTCCTTTGTCCTTTGGTGGAATCCGGGTGGCGGCTCGAATTCAGGATCTTGGGTGCACTATCGGGAGATGAGAATCTCGGTGCGGCGCTTGACGGGCTCGCTCGATCCACGGTGGACGCTGGAAGCGGTGGAGGATCTTGATGGCTTCGGTGGTGGGGTCGCGGGGCGAACGGACGCGGAACACAAATCCGCTCCGCTGTGTCAGCCGTGTGCTAGTTGAGCCGGCTCGTTCTTGCGCTGTTCTGCCCGAACCTGCGCGAAGGCGCGGGGGCCGGTCAGCCAAAACATCGAAGTTGTTGCGCTTTTCCGTGGGTGCCGTTATATCGGCCGCGGGACACCCCTCCCCACCGAGGGGCATCTATCTGGAAGGATAGACGATGGCCAATACGATGCCCGCTACGCGGCCGGTCGTGCCGCATTTCTCCTCCGGTCCCTGCGCCAAGCGCCCCGGTTGGAGCCTGCAAGCCCTCACTGACGCAGTCCTCGGACGCTCGCACCGCTCGAAGATCGGCAAGGCGAAGCTCAAGCGGGCCATCGATCTGACGCGTGAGGTGCTCGATGTGCCCGCCAACTACCGGATCGGCATCGTGCCCGCCTCCGATACTGGCGCAGTCGAGATGGCGCTGTGGTCGCTGCTTGGCGCGCGCCCCGTCACCATGATGGCGTGGGAATCCTTCGGCGAAGGCTGGGTGACCGACGTCGCCAAGCAGCTCAAGCTCAAGGACGCGACCGTGCTCAAGGCCGGTTACGGCGACCTTCCCGATCTCTCCAAGGTCGACTTCTCGACCGACGTGGTCTTCACCTGGAACGGCACCACGTCGGGCGTGCGCGTTCCGAATGCGGACTGGATCCCCGCGAACCGCGAGGGACTCACGATCTGCGACGCCACCTCCGCCTGTTTCGCGCAGACCCTCGACTTCGCCAAGCTCGATGTCGTGACCTTCTCCTGGCAGAAGGCGCTTGGCGGCGAGGGCGCGCACGGCATGCTGATCCTGTCGCCGCGCGCGGCGGAACGTCTCAAAACCTACGCGCCGCCATGGCCATTGCCGAAGATCTTCCGGCTGACCAATAACGGCAAGCTGATCGAAGGCATCTTCGATGGCGAGACCATCAACACACCGTCGATGCTGTGCGTCGAGGACTATCTCGACACGCTCATGTGGGCGAAATCCATCGGCGGGCTCAAGAGCCTGATCGCGCGGGCGGACGCCAACACCAGGGTCATCGCCGACTGGGCGGCGACTTCGCCTTGGATTGATTTCCTCGCCAAGGAGCCGTCGATCCGCTCGAACACGTCGGTGTGCCTGAAAGTGGTCGATCCGACGGTGACTGCTCTTTCCGCCGACGCGCAGGCGGCGTTCGTGAAGTCGTTGGCGGCGGCGCTGGAGAAGGAGGGCGTCGCCTACGACATCGACGCTTATCGCGACGCGCCGCCCGGACTTCGCATCTGGTGCGGCGCGACGGTCGAAGCCAGCGACGTCGAGGTCCTCACGCAGTGGCTTGACTGGGCCTTCACCAAGACCAAGGACGCGCTGCCGAAGGCGGCGTAGTCGTGACGCACGCTCATACCTCAATCCGTCATCCTGAGGCGCCCGCGCGCGGCGCGGGCCTCGAAGGATAAGGCGGCCCGGGCCGTCGCCCTTCGAGGCTCGGCCTTCGGCCTCGCGCCTCAGGGTGACGGATCAAGTCCACAGGAACCCTGACCATGGCCCCCAAAGTCCTCATCTCCGACGCCCTCTCCGATGCCGCCGTCCAGATTTTCAAGGACCGCGGGATCGACACCGTGTTTCAGCCCAAGCTCGGCGCCGACAAGGAGAAGCTCGCCGCGATGATCGGCGACTTCGACGGGCTCGCGATCCGCTCCGCCACCAAGGTCACGGCCAAGCTACTGGAGCGCGCCGCGAAACTGAAAGTTATCGGACGCGCCGGCATCGGCGTCGACAATGTCGAGATCCCGGCCGCGACCGCCAAGGGCGTGATCGTGATGAACACGCCGTTCGGCAATTCGATCACCACCGCCGAGCACGCCATCACAATGATGCTCGCGCTCGCGCGCCAGATCCCGCAGGCCGACGTCTCCACTCAGGCCGGCAAGTGGGAGAAGAACCGCTTCATGGGCGTCGAGATCACCAATAAGACCCTGGGCGTGATCGGCTGCGGCAATATCGGCTCGATCGTCGCCGACCGCGCGCACGGGCTGCACATGCGGGTGATCGCGTTTGACCCGTTCCTGTCGCCCGAGCGCGCGCGGGACATCGGCGTCGAGAAGGTCGAGCTTCCCGAACTGTTCAAGCGCGCGGATTTCATTACGCTGCACACGCCGCTCACCGACAAGACCAAAAACATCATCGATGCCGCGTCGATCGCCACCATGAAGAAGGGCGTGCGCATCATCAATTGCGCGCGCGGCGGGCTGGTGGACGAGACCGCGTTGCGCAAGGCGCTTGATTCCGGACACGTCGCGGGCGCGGCCTTCGACGTGTTCGTTGATGAGCCGGCGACGGAGAATCCGCTGTTCGGTCACCCCAATGTGGTCTGCACGCCGCACCTCGGCGCCTCCACATCAGAGGCGCAGGAGAACGTTGCGCTGCAGGTCGCCGCGCAGATGTCCGATTACCTGCTCAACGGCGCGATCTCCAATGCCGTCAACTTCCCGTCCATCACTGCGGAAGAGGCGCCGAAGCTCAAACCGTTCGTTGCGCTGGCAGAGAAGCTCGGCTCGTTCGCGGGCCAACTCACCGAGACCGGCATCTCCAAGGTGCAGATCGCCTATGAAGGCCATGTCGCCGGCATGAACACCAAGGCGCTGACATCCGCCGCCATCGCCGGGCTGCTGCGGCCGATGCTCCAGGACATCAACGTGGTGTCCGCGCCGGTGGTCGCGAAAGAGCGCGGCATCGTCATCGAGGAGGTGACGCGCGAGGCGACAGGCGATTACGACAGCCTGATCACGGTGACGGTGACGACCGAGCGGCAGTCACGTCATGTCTCCGGCACCGTGTTCGCCGACGGCCGTCCGCGCATCGTCAACATCAAGGGTATCCGTATGGACGCGGAGTTCGGCCCGTCGATGGTCTACATCACCAATTTCGATAAACCGGGCTTCATCGGTAAGTTCTCGTCGACCATGGGCGACGCCGGCATCAACATCGCGACCTTCCATGTCGGCCGCGAGGCGCCTGGCGGCAACGCCGTCGCGCTGATCGAGATCGACGGCGACATGCCGGCGGACGTGCTCGCCAAGGTGCGCGCGCTGCCACAGGTGCAGTCGGCGCGGGTGCTGCGGTTTTGAAGATTGCCCGCCTGACGGCATGCCCGCGCAGGTCGCGGGCATGCACGTCTTAAGAGGACGTAGATTGGCCGGGACCGGGCCGGCCATGATGGCAAGCCACTACGGATTGTTGCGACGATTTGTATTCCCGGCCGCCGTCGGGGCGGACTATCATCCTTCCAACAAAGATCGGGAGGGTGTCGGTGCTCAAGATAATCGCTGCATTTGTCGCCGTCGTCTGCCTGCAAACGGCCTCCGCCAAGGCGCAGGATTTCTTCGCCGGCAAGACGGTGACGCTGGTGGTCGGTTATCAGGCCGGCAGCCTCTATGACACCAACGCCCGCTTCGTGGCGCGCCATCTCGCCCGCTTCATCCCCGGTAAGCCGACGGTCATCGTGCGCAACATGCCGGGCGCCGGCACGCTGACGGCGGCCAACAACGTCGCCAATCTCGCGCCGAAGGACGGCACCACGATCGGGCTTATTGCTCGCGGAATGTCCATTGAGCCGCTGCTCGGCGGGCAGGGTGTTCGGTTTGAGCCGCTGGCGCTGAACTGGATCGGTTCGACCAGCCGGGAGGTGTCGGTGATCGCGGTGCGCACCGACACCGGCGTCAAGAGCCTCGACGACGTCAAGACGCGCGAGGTGGTGGTCGCCGGCCCCGCACTGGGTACGGACGGCGTCACGTTTCCGACTACGCTGAACAACCTGCTCGGCACCAGGTTCAAGGTCGTCACCGGCTATCGCAGCGGCGCCGAGATGACGCTCGCGGTCGAGCGCAAGGAAGTCGACGGCCGTGGCTCGTGGTCGTGGGCGAGCTTCCGCAACGACGGCATGACGATGCTCAAGCGTGGCGAGCTCGTGCTTCTGGTGCAGATGGCGACGGCCAAGTCGCCGGACATTCCGCAGGTGCCGCTGGTCATGGACTACGCAAAGACCGATGAGCAGCGGCAAGTGTTGGGGCTGCTGCTGGCCGGGCAGGCGATGGCCTGGCCGGTGTTCGCGCCGGCCGAGGTCCCGGCAGATCGTGTGGCGCTGTTGCGGCAATCCTATCTCGCGATGCTGAAGGATCCCGAGACGCTCGCCGATGCGAAGCGGCTCGGCATCGATGTCGATCCGGTATCGGGCGAGGGCTATCAACGCGATGCTCAAACGCATCTACGCGACCCCGCCGGCCGTGATCGAGCGGGTACGCGATCTCGCGGGACGCAAATGACATCAAGATTACGATCGCCGCGCTCGGCGCCTTCTCGTTTGCAATCCGGCGGCCGCGGCGCAGCAGCTCTACGCCGGAAAGAGGGTGACGATCTTTTGCATGTCGCTCTGGGGGACAGAGAACAGAACGGAATACGCTATAGCGTGTGAGCCGCCGCATAGCGTGTGAGCCGCCGCGATGTTGCCGCCAGATCGCCTTGGAGAGAGCGGAATCGCTCCGCACAGGTGTCCCGGTTGAACGGGCAGGGCGCTCGTCCGGAGGGAACGGCCGCCCACAGCAGATGACTTGCGGCCGGCGCGCCATCTTGCTTGCCGGGGCGGCATCCATTATCCCGGGATCGCCTGATGGTCAGGCCAATCTCTGTTCAAAAGCGCTTTAGTCGCGCCGTTACGAGAAAGGGCGGCTCGTGGCCAACGTTGTCGTGGTCGGTTCCCAGTGGGGGGACGAGGGCAAGGGGAAGATCGTCGACTGGTTGTCCGAGCAGGCCGACATCGTCGTCCGCTTCCAGGGCGGGCATAACGCTGGCCACACGCTGGTCATTGACGGCAACATCTATAAGCTGTCGCTGCTGCCGTCGGGCGTGGTGCGACAGGGCAAACTGTCGGTCATCGGCAACGGCGTGGTGCTCGATCCGACGGCGCTGCTGGAGGAGATCGAGCGGCTCCGGGAGCAGGGGGTCGCGGTCACGCCCGACAGCTTGCGCATCGCGGAGAATGTGACCTTGATCCTCCCGCTCCACCAGCAGCTCGACGTGGCGCGGGAATCCGCGAGCGGAGCGAATCGCATCGGCACCACTGGGCGCGGTATCGGCCCGGCCTACGAAGACAAGGTCGGTCGCCGCGCCATCCGCTTGATGGACCTCGCCGATCTGCAGATGCTCAACGGCAAGATCGAGCGGCTCTTGGCCCATCATAACGCGTTGCGCCGTGGTCTCGGCATGGAGGAAGTGTCGCCGCGGGCGCTGTACGATCAGCTCGCCGCGGTCGCACCGAAGGTGCTGCCCTACATGGACTCGGTGTGGTCGCTGCTTGATCACAAGCGCCGCGAAGGCAAGCGCATCCTGTTCGAGGGCGCCCAGGGGGCGCTGCTCGATATCGACCACGGAACTTATCCCTACGTAACGTCGTCGAACACCGTGGCCTCGCAGGCCGCGACCGGCTCCGGCATGGGGCCGTCTTCGGTCGGCTATGTGCTTGGAATCTGCAAGGCATACACCACGCGAGTCGGGAGCGGCCCGTTCCCGAGCGAGTTACCGCCTGGCGATCCGATCGGAGACATGATTGGAGAGCGCGGCCGGGAGTTCGGAACCGTCACCGGCCGCCGCCGACGCTGCGGCTGGTTCGACGCCGTGCTGGTTCGCCAGACGGTACGGACTAGCGGTATCGACGGGCTGGCCCTGACCAAGCTCGATATCCTGGACGGCATCGACGAGATCAAGGTATGCGTCGGATACCACCTGGACGGGCGGGAGATCGACTATCTGCCGGCGGGCGAGCATGCTCAGGCCCGGCTGGTACCGATCTTCGAGACGATCGAGGGCTGGCAGGCGCCGACTGCCCGGGCCCGGTCCTGGGCCGATTTGCCGGCTCCTGCGATCAAATATGTACGCCGCATCGAGGAGTTGGTAGGTTGCCCCGTGGCGCTCCTGTCGACCAGTCCGGAACGGGAGGACACCATTCTGGTGACGAATCCATTTGAGAATTAGTGTGGAGGTGAGAATTCGTGCGGAAATCGGGGGGCGAAGAAGCTATGCTGGATACCGATGGCCGACTACTACCCACTAATAGCTCGCGCTGTCGCCGGGCTTGAAAAGAATACCGGCGACGGTCGACGAGCCCTGTATGAGCGTGCGCGCACGGCGCTGGTCGCGCAGTTGCGGAGCGTCAATCCGCCGCTGAGCGAGAACGACGTCACGCGCGAGCGCCTCGCGCTTGAGGAATCGATCCGTAAGGTCGAGGCCGAGGCTGCGCGCAAGGCCTGGGTCGATCCGGGCGCGAGCGCTGCACCGACGCGGATCCGCGCGCCTGAATTTCCGCGCTGGGATCCGCCACCGCCGTCCGTCACGCCGGATGATGATGACGTGCAGCCGCGTCCGTCAGCGCAGTCGCGCAGCGAACTGATCAACGGCAAGTCGGCATCGGCGCGTTCATTGCGGTCGTCGGGCCCGCCAGCGCCGCCGGCACAGAACGGCATGCAGAGTGGAGAGCGTTACGTTGACCCGGTGTTCGATCAGCCGCTGCCCTCAGAGCAGGCGCCAGGCATGCCGCCGCGATCGCCGAGCGCACGTCCTCCCAAGCAGGACCGCCGCTCGCTGCACGACTCCGGGCTCAAAAATTTCCGTGACGTTGTTTCCGAGAACGGCGAAGACAATGACCCGCTTCCGCGGGTCGTGAAAAGCGGCCCGCGCGACAATGGCGTCGCGCCGCCAGCCTCGCACGACTTCGACCGCATCGATACCCGTTCATACGATCCTCATGGCGCGCCGTTGGCGGACTATCAGGCGCCGGCAATGCTCGAGCAGGGGCCCGACTACGACGAGCGGCCGCCCAAAGAGCGGCAGAGTGGAGCAATGGAGCGCGCGTCGCGGCGCTCAGTCGGCGACGTGGTCCGGATCGCGCTCACGCTCCTGTTGCTCGCGGGTCTGGGCGGCGTCATCGTCTGGCAGTGGCCGAACGTCGCCTCGCTTTATCAATCCGCCCGAGCGCCGTCTCCGACCGAGGTTGTGGATGATTCCGAGCCGACCAAGACGCGCAGTGCCAAGATTACGGATCGGCTTGACCAATCCGGCAGCGCGCCCACGGCAGCGCCGTCGTCACAATCCCCAGCCGCTGGCGTTCCCGCGGCGGATCCCGCCGCCGGCGCCGCCGTGGCGCAGCGGGTCGTGCTCTACGAGGAGGATCCGAGCGATCCGAACGGCCGCCGTTTTGTCGGCTCAGCGATCTGGCGCACCGAACGGGTTTCGCCGGGACCGAACCAGCCGGAGGATGTTGCGATTCGCGCCGACGTCGAGATTCCCGAGCGCAAGCTCGCCATGACCTGGTCACTGCGGCGGAACACCGACCAGTCGCTGCCGGCGAGCCACACGGTCGAGATCATGTTCCGCCTGCCGCAGGACTTCCCGCCGGGATCGGTCACCAACGTGCCGGGGATCCTGATGAAACAGACCGAGCAGACGCGCGGGGCGCCGCTCGCCGGCCACGCGGTCAAGGTCACCGACAGCTACTATCTGATCGGGCTCTCGTCCTTCGAGGCGGATCGGGAAAACAATCTGCGCATGCTCAAGGAGCGCGGCTGGTTCGACATCCCGGTCGTCTACAGCAACAAGCGCCGGGCCATCCTTGCGGTCGAAAAAGGCACGCCCGGCGAGCGCGTGTTCGCTGAAGCGTTCGCTGCCTGGAAGCAGTAGAACTCGCGCGATCCGAAGCGCCTGCCGCACTTTGCGCCTTCTCAAGCGGGATTTGTTTCGACCAGCCTCTCATCGTTTGCAGGGCGAGGTCTTCGTCGAGGTATTCGCCCGCATGGCAGTGTTCCAGGACAGACAAATGTTCAGCCGCGCGCTGACGCCAACGGTGCCGCGCCCGCTTCGCGCGCGAGCATCGACGCCAAGAGCTTGCGGCCCTGGATCGGCGCTGCATCGACGCGGATCGACACCGGAAACACTGTGCGATCGGGATCGCCGCCGATGATGCGCTGCTGCGCCTCCAGCACGGTCTTGTCCTGGTCGAAGGTCTTGCGGATGCCATCGCGGATGTAGTCGGTCAGCGCCTGATCGTCGATGCTGAACTGGCGCACGACCGCCCAGAAATAATGCGTGGTGGTGGCCGTTTCCGGCGTGATGAAATTAAGCACCTTGCGTTCGAGCGCGGCACTCTTGTCCGTCGAGCCCGCGGGCATCGAGCCGTTCTCGATGATGTGCAGACCCGGCGGCGAAAACGTGTTGGTGTGCCAGCGGTCGATGCGGCCGCTAAAGCCGGTGGTGCGCTGGTAGAACGGCGGCGCTTCCATGTCGTACATGTCGCGGTGCATGCGCACGCGCTCGTCCTCGAGCTTGACCGTGAACGGCGCCTCCGCCACGGCCTCGTTGCCGATCGTATCCTCGTGCACGAAGCTTTCGTGTGAGAGATCGAGCAGGTTGTCGTTGACAAGCTGATAGTTGGCGGCGAAGTGGTGATAGCCATCGGACACCGCCCAGGCCGGATGGTTGCACCAGTGCACGTCCGGAATCGTCTCGGGATTGGCAAGCGCCGGATCGCCGAGCCAGATCCACGCGAACGAATGTCGTTCGACCAGCGGATAGTTGCGCACGGAAGCCTGCCGCGGCACCGAATCCTGGCCCGGCACGCGCACGCAATGCCCTTGCGCGTCAAAGCAAAGCCCGTGATAGCCGCACTGGATTTGCTCGCCAGCAACGCGTCCGAGCGACAGCGGCGCCAGGCGGTGCGGGCAGCGATCGGCGAGCGCCGCCGCCGTGCCTGACTGGGTACGGAACAGCACGATCTCCTCGCCGCAGGCCGTGCGTGCAAGCGGCGCGTTTCCGATTTCCCGCGCAAAGGCGATCACCTGCCAGCAATTGCGAAGCCACATGTGTTCGTTCTCCTGCCCTGACACCTTTGTTCGCTTCTTTAAGTGGCAGGCATCTTAGCGCAGTTTGCGCAGCATCCGCCAAGCGCTGCGGCCATGAGCCGCTCGTATCCCTGCGCCGCGCTGCGGCCATCTTGTGTCGCCGCAGGCGATTGCGCATCGTAGCCTCTTACCCGCCGGGTCGGCGGCGCGATTGAGGAGGCGACCATGGTGGTGATGTCCCGGATTTTCCGTCTGTCCTGCACAATTGCAGCCACGGCCCAGCTTCTTGTGGCGGCGCCTGCAACGGCTCAGGAGGACGCCGAGAAATTCTACAAAGGCAAGACGGTGCAGGCGGTGGTCGGGTACTCGCCGGGCTCGACCTTCGAGCTTTATCTGCGGCTCCTGACCCGCCACATCGGCAAGCATATTCCGGGCAATCCGAACATCGTCCTCCAGCACATGCCGGGCGCAGGCTCGCTCAAGGCGACGAACTATCTTGCCGCGGTGGCGCCCAAGGATGGCTCGGTGTTCGGCATGCCGAACCCGGTGAACACCATCGAGCCGCTGATCGACCCGAAGAATTCGCGCTTCGATCCGCGCACCTTCATCTGGCTCGGCAGCCTCAACACCGAGATTTCAACCTGTGCGTTCTGGAGCAAGGACCTGCGCACGCTGGACGATCTCAAGAAGCGCGAGGTGATAGCGGGTTCGACCGGGCCCGCGTCGGGCTCGACCATCGATGCGCGCGTGCTCGCCGCACTGACGGGGGTCAAATTCAAGGTCGTCACCGGCTACGGCAATCTCAACGACATCCGACTTGCCGCCGAGCGTGGCGAGACCGACGGTTTCTGCGGGCTGCTCGTGTCGGCGCTCAAGACCGACTACTGGGAGCAGTACAAGTCCGGCCGCATGGCTGTGCCCGTGCAGATGGGCCTCGCCAAGCACGCCGAGTTTCCAAACATCCCGAACGCCTATGAACTCGTTAGCAGCGAGGAGGATCGCCAACTCTTCCGCCTGATCTTCGGGCCCTGGTCCTATGGCCGCCCGCTGTTCGTGCCGCCCGGCACCGCGCCCGAGCGGGTCGCGGTGCTGCGTGCCGCATTCCAGCGGGTGGTCAAAGATCCGGCCTACCTGGCCGAGACCAAGAAGATCAATTTGGAGATTCAGCCCACCGGGCCCGAGGCCATCGCCAAGCTGGTCGACGAGATCCTGCGCACGCCGCCACCGGTGGTGGAGCGAGCGCGGCATGTGCTCGGCGTGGCCAACCGCTGACGAGCTATGCGAAGGCAAGGGGTCCCGGATTTCGGAGACGATCGATCCGGGCTACATTTGTTGCACTGTCAAACCCAACAGCAAGAAAAGTTAGGAGCAACTCAATGAGCGTCGCCAGACACCCCCGCCCGCCGGAACTCGTGGGCATGCCGGTCGAGGAGATCATGAAGAAATTCGTTGGGCGCTTCAGCAAGAAGCGCGCCGACTGGGCGGCCTTCGAGGATGCGAAGATCGAGGGATACAAGCGCGCCCAGCACCGCTTCATCGGTGCCGGCGGTTCCGGCAAGCACGACGATCCGTCGGTGATCCCGGCCAAGAATTTTACACTGTCGATCATGTTCGTGCCGCCGGGGCAGGGCAATGCCGCCCACACCCACGAGGTCGAGGAATGCTTCTTCGTGCTGCAGGGTCACCTCGATGTCTTTGTCGAGGACGAGATCGGCAAGCGCATCACCACGCGGCTCGGACCGTGGGAATGCATCTCGTGCCCGGCCGGCGTGATCCACGGCTACCAGAACGACTCGCTTGAGCCGGTCTATTTCCAGGTGATGATCGGCCGCGCCCAGCCCGAAACCATGGGCTATGCCGACGAGGAGCTCTATAAGCGCCGCGACGCGCATCTCAAGGCGGTGTGATCGATTTTGTCGCGAACTTGATCGACCCGCTTTAGCGCCGCCTAACGCCGATTCTCGAATCCGACTTGCCGCGCCTCGGCTCAGCCTTGCCGGCAAACAGCAGCCCAGCATGCCGGGCACGTGGGCCTTCCAGGCTCATAAAAAAGCGTCCCCGCTTTTCGCGAGGACGCCATGTTCGTTCCGTCAGTTGCGGGCGCCGCCGGTTAGTGCGCGGACATCGCCGGGGCCGCCGGCGCGACCGGCGGCGATTCCATCGCCGCGACGCGGTTCTTCACCGCCTTCTGCACCTTCTCGAAGGCGCGCACCTCGATCTGGCGCACGCGCTCGCGCGAGACGCCGAACTCGGCGGCGAGGTCTTCGAGCGTCATCGGCTCGTCGGCGAGGCGGCGCGCCTCGAAGATGCGCCGCTCGCGATCGTTGAGCACGGTGAGCGCGTCCGATAGTGCGTGCCGGCGGTTGTCTGCTTCCTCGCTCTCGGCCAGGCGGGTCTCCTGGTCGGTCTGGTCGTCGGCCAGCCAGTCCTGCCATTCGCCGGCATCGCCGTCGTCACGGATCGGCGCGTTGAGCGACATGTCGCCGCCGAGGCGACGGTTCATGTCGATCACGTCCTGCTCGGTGACGCCGAGCCGCTTGGCGATCAGCTTGACCTGGTCGGGACGCAGATCGCCGTCCTCGAGCGCAGAGATCTTGCTCTTGGCCTTGCGCAGGTTGAAGAACAGCTTCTTCTGGTTCGCGGTGGTGCCCATCTTCACGAGCGACCACGAGCGCAGGATGTATTCCTGGATCGCGGCTTTGATCCACCACATCGCATAAGTGGCGAGACGGAAGCCCTTGTCGGGCTCGAACCGCTTGACCGCCTGCATCAGGCCGACGTTCCCCTCCGAGATCACCTCGGAGATGGGAAGGCCATAGCCGCGGTACCCCATCGCGATCTTAGCGACCAGCCGAAGATGGCTCGTGACGAGCCTGTGCGCCGCATCGCGGTCGCCATGCTCGCGCCAGCGCTTGGCCAGCATGAATTCTTCCTGCGGCTCCAACATCGGGAACCGCCGGATCTCTTCGAGATAACGGGATAGTCCTGATTCAGCCGTCAGGATCGGCATAGCAGCAGCATGGGCCATGACAGCGCCCTCCATAAGTTGCCCCCGATGATCGGCGGGCGAAATCGATGCCGACGCTAGCTAGCCATCGGCACCAACGTGCAACCGCGACTACGATCGCAGGTGCAGCATACAGGACCGAACAGGGCGAAAGGAAGACAATCCCGGGTCACGTCGGCGTGACCCACCCGGAACACCGTCAAGTCCTTGATTTGACGTGCCCTTTGCGCACTGGCTTCGGCCCCTGAGCGATCTGGGCACCGAGATATGTGCGTAAACGAGCCAAGTCGCCCGGTAGTTCCAAGCGGAACTCCAGCGACTGACCTGTGACCGGGTGTTCGATCGCCAATAAATAAGCATGGAGGGCCTGTCTTCCAAGGGCCTCCACTGCGGCGGCAGCCTCCGGCGCCAGCCGGGCGACCTTGGTGCGGAATCCGGGCCCGTAGACCGAATCGCCGATCAGGGGGTGGCCGGCATGGGCCAGATGGACCCGAATCTGGTGGGTTCGGCCGGTCTCCAGCCGACAGGCGAGGAGGCTCGCGACCGGTTTGCCGTCGACCCCGGCATAGCGCTCCAGCACCTCCCAATGGGTGATGGCTTCCCGCCCGCCTGCGCGGACAGCCATCTTGTCGCGGGCGTGGGGATGGCGGTCGATCGGCTGATCGATGGTGCCGCGCGGCCGGTCAGGCACGCCCCAGACGAAGGCGAGATAGCCGCGCTCGAGCGGCCCGGTCCGCCCGTGGTCGGCGAACTGGGCGGCGAGCTTGGCGTGGGCCCGGTCTGTCTTCGCCACCACCATCACGCCGGTCGTGTCCTTGTCGAGGCGATGCACGATGCCGGGCCGCCGTACGCCTCCGATGCCGGAGAGGCTCTCGCCGCAATGCGCGATCAGCGCGTTCACCAGCGTGCCGGTGGTCTTGCCGGCGGCGGGATGGACCACCATCCCGCGCGGCTTGTCGATGACGATCAGCTCCTCGTCCTCGAACAGGATGTCGAGCGGGATCGCCTCTCCCGCGGGCGTGGCCGGCTCCGGCGGCGGCAGCACGACGGTGACGGTGTCGCCGGCGTTGACGCGGTGCCCGGGATCGCGGACTGTGCGGCCGCCGATCGTCACCTCGCCGCCAAGGATCAGTGCCTTGAGGCGCGAGCGCGACAGGTCGGCAATCGCCACGGCGAGCGTGCGGTCGAGCCGCTCGCCCGCGTTCGTTTCGGCAACCACGACAGTTTCGGCACGGTGATCAACGGCCATGAGCCATCCATGAGCGATCCGCAGGCGGACGACGAAAAGCCTCTCGATCCGGCCGCGGCGCGCATCGTCTCGCGGGTGCGCTGGATGATGGCGATTTCCGCGCTCACCACGCTGTTCGCAGTCGTCGCCGTCCTCGGGGTCGTCAGCTACCGCCTTTTTCGCTCGGATGGAAGCGCGTCGGCCGCCGACGTCACCGCGATGCTGCCGAAGGGCGCGCGCATCGTCTCGACCGCGGTGGCAGACGACCGTATTGCGGTCACGGTCGAGGTCAACGGCGCGATCGAGATTCGCACCTTCGATCTGCGGAGCCTCAGGCAGACCGGTCGTCTGCGCTTCGTGACCGAACCTTAGCGCATCATCGCAACAAACGTGCCCCGGACTTGATCCGGAGTAGCCGCCGGTTTTCGGGAATGATCATGGCCAGCCAAACGTATCTGCCTTGAACCGCAGGCGTCTTGGCTGCGTCAAAGGAAAAGACGACAATTTGCGTCGTCAGCCTCGTGATCCTTCCCATTACGGACATCAGCCATGAACGACGCCGTCGTGTCGCCGCTTCCTCCTGCCGAGCCCACCGCTAGCCCCGTCGCCTTCGCAGGCGTGCGTGGCGATTTCCGGCGCCTGGTCACGCGCGGCGCGTTGCTGGAGCTTGTCACGCTCGGCTTCTATCGCTTCTGGCTGGCGACCGACATGCGCCGGCACTTATGGTCGCATACCTCGGTTAAAGGCGACGCAGCGGAATACACCGGCACGGCGAAGGAACTGCTGATCGGGTTCCTGGTCGCCCTCGCCATCCTGGCACCGGTCTATCTCGTCTACTTCTTCATCGGCCTCGAAGCGGAGAGGGCGCAAGCGTTCGCGAGCATCCCGCTCGTCCTGTTCTTCTTCCTGTTCTACCAGTTCGCGATGTATCGCGCCCGCCGCTATCGGCTGACGCGGACAATCTGGCGCGGTGTGCGCTTCTGGATGAAGGGCTCTGGGATAGCCTACGCGCTGCGTGCCGGGCTGTGGATGTTGCTGGTGATCATCACCGCCGGGCTGGCGCTGCCGTGGTACCAGGCGGCACTCGAGCGCTACAAGATGCAGAACAGCTTCTACGGCGATCTTCCCGGCGGCTTCGCCGGCACCGGCTGGGGCTTGTTCAAGCAGGTATGGTGGCTATGGCCTGTTGCACTGCTCATCGTCGTTGTAGTTGGCGCTCTTGGTGCGGCGACAGGCAATCATTTCGTGATCGCGGTGTTGCCTATTACGACTATCATGCTGCTGTTGCCGTCCGTCTATTCCATCTACAAGGCTTGCGAATGGCGATGGTGGGCCGCTGGCGCAGCGTTCGGCGACGTGCGTTTTGAATGCAAACTGAGCCGCGGCGCGTTCATCGGGCTTTACT
The DNA here is from genome assembly GCA_009377695.1 of Hyphomicrobiales bacterium. GTDB lineage: Bacteria > Pseudomonadota > Alphaproteobacteria > Rhizobiales > Xanthobacteraceae > VAZQ01. The sequence goes on from WHTP01000106.1 coordinate 20,526, forward strand.
GGAAGGTGATTGGCTGGAGCTTGCTCATTCTGGCTGCTCTATCTGCCTGGATCGCTGGCGCTATCTTTGGCGCGATTGCCGTGATCGGCGAGGGGGATGGCGGCGCCCAAGCGTATGCGGCGATCGCACAAAACCCCATATTCCTCATCACGATGGCGCTCGGCTATGTCATTTGCGCGCTCGCCTTCGGCGTGGTCGTGCGTCTGTATCTTCGCCGCGATGTCTGGGCGCGGGTGGCTGCATCGTCGGTAGTCTATAATCTCGCGGCGGCCGACAATGTGGCGGCGCGCGGC
>WHTP01000131.1 GCA_009377695.1 Hyphomicrobiales bacterium
CAGGCACTCTGGAAATAGAGTGCTCTGCTGGCGGTCCATGCCCTCAATGAAGCGTCTCATCCCGATCACTCCGCAAATCGCGCAGGAATCATACGCTGAGAATCGCTTCCCTCAGCACGTTTTCACACAACCAAGACCCATTTCGGACCTTTCTCCTGATCAGCTTGATCCAATCATCCAACTGGTTGAAACTGAGATGGTGGGCGCTTGCCTTTGAATGTCACGCCAGCGGAAGCCTGCTCTGACCATGTTTGCTGATCACGACGCCTACATAGCTGAGGCTCCTAAAGACCTTCGCCCTCTGCTGGTTCGATTGCGCGCTCAACTTGCGCGCGCGCTGCCTGACGCCGAAGAAGTCATCGCCTATAAAATGCCAGGGTTCAGGATCGGACAATCCATCATCGCGGGTTATGCAGCGTTCAGTAAGCAATGCGGCCTCTATCTATCTCCTTCCGCCATCAAGTCGCATGCCGACGACATTGCCGCGGCCGGTCTCAAGTCTACCAAGACTGGCGTCACCTTCTCGCCGAGCCAGCCAATCCCTGACGGGCTCGTTAAGAAACTCGCCCTGGCTTCTAGAAGGGATCAAAATCTCTGAGCGGGTCGATTCGGCATAGTTCGTTTTGTCGATCCTTGACGCGATGGCTCAGGATTGGGCGCACCTCAATTCATTCGCGTCATCGCCGAACGTCAGCTTTCGGCGAATAGCGGTCTTTCGCGGCGGAGAGGTCAGGGGCCGTTTATGGCCCGAAGCTGATCTTGTCGATCTGCCTGACGACGGCGCTTGACTAGACTAGTGCGGCTTTGGTTCAGAAGGCCGCATGTCGGATTTCGCCGCGAGAACGATGCGGACTTCTGAACCGCAACACTAGAAGCTGAAGTCAATCGACCCGGAAGCGTAGCCGCCGTCACCTTCACCGCGCTCATGCATCCAGCCGCCAGACAAGGTCACTTTCCCGTTCCCGATCCGAAGCCCGGTCAAGTGCACGCCCACGCGCTGCTGATCCGTGCGATCGTTTCCCAAAGCAGCGACTTCTGGGCCAATGAATAACTCGGTTTTCATGAAATCGTAGCCGAAGCGTCCGATTGCATAGTAGGTGTCAAACGCGGTCGAATACGACGCCAAGCCGTAGATCAATGTCTGCTCGGTCGGATTGATCCAGATATCTCCTTGGACCTTGACCCCTGCCTTGGATCCTACCACTGGATTGCTGGGATCGGACGGACGCACACGGTGGTGTTGAAAATTAGCGCCGACGGAGAGCGTCACCGCACCGTTCGTGAAGACGTTGCTCCAACCTATCAGGGCGTCGGTCGATACGAAATTACCCTTGAACAGCTCATTGTTGTCGCCGCCGTTGTATTCGTAGCGACCTAACAAGCCGAATGCGGACAGTCGAAGGCCGGACTGGTGCATGCCGGTTGGCGCGTACAAGACGCCGGTGTAGCCAGCCAAGCTTCCATGCGAGGTCCAGTCGACCCCGAAATACAAGTTGCCGTATTCAATCGGCGCGGCCGGGGCTGGAGCAGCCTTGACGGGCATATCTGCCGCCATCACGGCTGTTGAAGACAATCCAATGGCGACTGCAGCACCCAGGAATCGCAAATAACCGTTCGACATGTGCCCCCCAACGCCTGACGTCACGTTCCGCCTGTTGATTCCATGACGCTCCCCCAACCGAAACGCCGCACGTTTAACGTTAGCGCGGCGATGGTTGAGAGCAATTCAACGGTGACAAAAATATGTTGAAACAGTTCTCTTTCCTGAAGACTGTGGCTTGCCTGCAACTAGAGGTCACAGTTAAAAAAGAATGCCCGGCGCAAAGCCGGGCATTTATGATTTATAGAAGCTAAATCTGCGAATACTCAACGCGCCTGGATAACCGCGGGGGGCTGCAGCGGGACCGGATCAGCATAGTTCTCGGCTCGCTGGCCTTGGGACGAGGGCGGCCTGACCGATGCCGCAGGTGCAGGAGCGGACGATGCGGTTGCCGGCGGCTTGCCCGGCAGCACCACCACGCGGGTGCCGACCTTCACGCGTTGATAGAGGTCGGTGATGTCCTCGTTGGTGAGCCGGATGCAGCCCGACGACACGAACGTCCCGATGGTCGACGGCTGATTGGTGCCGTGGATGCGATAGAGGGTCTTGCCGAGATAGAGCGCACGCGCACCAAGTGGATTGCCTTCGCCTCCCGCCATGAAGCGTGGCAGATAGGGCTGGCGCTCGATCATCTCCGACGGCGGATGCCAGTCCGGCCACTCGGCCATGCGAGAGACACGTTCCGCCCCCTTCCAGGTGAAACCTTCGCGGCCGACGCCGATGCCGTAGCGCATGGCCTGACCTTTGCCGAGCACCAGATAGAGATACGTGTTTGCGGTGTCGATGATGATGGTGCCGGCCGGCTCGCGGGTACGGTATTCGACTGTCGTGCGACGGAACTGCGGCGGCAATTCCTTGCGAGGTCCCGTCTCCGGCCGAACGTCCATCGGCAGGTTTGACGTCGCGTCCGGTTCACCGCCGCCGGGCTGGCCGTCAGGCCCACCAGCGTCAGGTCCAGCACCGGGCCCGACACCCATCGGCGGACGCAGCGCGTTGTCCTGCGGTGGTACGGCACCGTATTGACGGCCAACCGGCCCGCGCTGATCCGGCTCATAGCCCGGCGCTGGTCCGTAAGCGGGTTCACGTGCCTGCGGGTAGCCGGGTGCAGAACCGTACTGCTGCTGACCGGGGTACTGGCCGGACGGCGGATCATAGGCAGGCTCGCGCCCCTGCGGGTAGGCCGGAGCCGCGCCATACTGTCCGGGGGGCGGGGTATAATAGACGGGTTCACGTCCCTGCGGATGGCTAGTCGCAGCGCCATACTGTCCGGGTGGCGGCAGCGCCTCCGACTCGTAGCTGCGTGGCGGCTGTCCATAGGAATCGGCCGGTGACGCGCGGCGATATCCGGGCGGGGGGTCATATGGCGGCAAGTCATTGTCATCGACCGCGCCAGCGGGCGATCGCGTCGGCGCCGCTCCCTGCGGGCCAGGCGTGAACTGGGCTAGCGCATCGGGTGTGCCCGCAAGGCCGACCATGAGGGCAGTGACAGCAGCCGCGCGTAGGAACATTCCCCCTCCTCGGCAAAGAACAAGCCGTTGGAACAACACAAGGAAATCAACGATGATCAAGGCACATTCAAGACCATAACCTTAAAAATTCACCAACGTGTTGAAAATGCGAGTTAAACTAATGCGATTCTCGGCCAATTTTCCCGCGAGGAACGTTTGCAACCAGCCGTCACTCCGCGGGCATGGACGCGAACGCCGTGAACAGAGTCTCCGTGGCGGCCTGCGGGAACCGTACTTTGAGCATAGCTTCGTAGGCAGCGACGTTGGCGCGCGCCGCCTCCTCAGGGCTCGATACGTCCGCGCCGAGCGGGACCAATGCGTACATCGCCTCCTGCTGCAATCGTTCGGCTTCAAGCTCCACGGCCTTGATCCGGTTGCGGAATGCTTCGGCGGTCGGTGCATCGAGTAGTGCCGGCGGCGACTTCAATGCGCGCCGTACGCCGCGCAACGGGATCACCGTGACGTCACGCCAGGGCGCGACCTGCGCTTCGAGCACAGTGACGTCGGCGCCCGAGAGGCGGCGGCGCTGCCGCGCCTGCCACAGCAGGAACAGCAGCAGGTTGACGTCGACGCCGGCCTCTTCCTGCAGGGCGATGCAGGCATCGGCGACCTTAGGCAGACGATAGAATTGCAGCGAGAAGCGCCAGAACGGCGAACCCTGTGATGATGGTGCAGCGTCCGTCATGACCGTGCCGACAGCGGCGTGATGTTGAGCGTCTTCGCGAGATCGTCGACCTGCTTGATCAGGCCGGGCGCGAGCGGCACGCCATTCTTCTGCCGGTCCGCGCGGCGCGCTTCGCGCCCCTGTCCCGGGATGCGGATCTCGTCGACACCCGGAAGCTTCTTCGACGACGCGAGGTCGTGGATGTGGCGGTCCATCTCGGACTTGAACATGTCGAGCGGCAGGAATTTCGTGGGATCGAGCGCGATCATCAGATGGCCGGTGTTGCTCTCGCGCTCTTGCGGCGCGGTCGTGTCCTTCACGTCGCGCCCGAAGGCGGCACGATTGAGCGGCCCGCCGAGCAATCCGAGCACAATGGCAAGACCTGAACCTTTGTACTCACCGACCGGCACGAACATGCCTTCGTCGAGCCGCTTGCCGTCGGTGATCGGCCGGCCGTCCTCGCGGCTGATCACCCAGCCTTCCGGGAGTGGACGCCCCTGACTGGCATAGGTCCGGATCAGGCCGTTCGACGCAACTGACGTCGCGATGTCGAGCACGACCGGCGCTTCCTTCCCGGCGGGGATCGCGACTGCAATCGGATTGGTTCCGAGCAGCGGCTCGGCGCCGCCCCACGGCGCCATGAAATTCGAGGACGACACTGCGCTGTAGATTCCAACCATCCCCTGCTCGAGCGGGATCGCCGCATAGGTCGAGCCGGCGCCGGAATGATTGGAGCGCCGCACGCCGACCCAGCCGACGCCCGATGCGCGCGCGAGCTCGACCGCGAGATTGGCGGCGTGGGTCATCACCAGATGGCCCATGCCATTGTCACCATCGACGAGCGCGGTGGCGGGGCTGCGCTCCAGCACCTTGATCTCGGCGCGCGGATTGAAATTCCCGGCCTTGAGCTGCTTGACGTAGCCGGCGAGGCGGAAAATGCCGTGCGCATCGGCGCCTGAGAGGTCGGCATCGAGCATCGCCCCTGCGACGATCTTGGCATCTGCATCGGGAAGTCCGCAGGCGCGGAATGCGTCGGTCATAATGTTGAGGATGGCAGCCGCAGGAATGCGGCGGGCGTTGTCGTCGGCAAAAGCGGCCATGAGCAATTTCCAAAGCGCGATGTCGGGCTGGGTGCGCCGCTTCAGAGCATGAATCAGCCGCGCGGACCAGTCCCCTCCGCCTCCTGCAACAGTTCATGCCTGACCTCCTCGTTGTGCGCCCCGAGCGCCGGCGGGGCCGTGTCGATGCGCGGCCCGCCATGGGCGAATTTGAATGGCGAGAGCGGCACGCCGAAATGGCCGATGCCGTCAACGTTGGCGTGGCGATGGATGACACCGCGTGTCTCCATTTGCGGATCGGCAACGGCTTCACCCATGGTGCGCACGCGCGCGGCCGGTACGTGGTTCGCCTGCAGGAACGTTTCCCACTCGTCGGCGGTGCGCGTCAGCATGATCTCGGACAGCACCGCAATCTCGCGGGCATGGTCGGCGTCGCGCTCGTTGTTGGTCTTCTTGATCATGTCGGGACGCCCAAGCAGCGTCCACAGCCGGCGCTGCTGGCGCAGATTGCTGGCGCCCAGCATCACCAGCCCGTCCCTGGTCTCGAACGCGCCGTTGGTCGCATGCGGGTGGCGGTTGCCGTGCGGCTTCGGGTGCGTGCCGTTGCGCAGATAGCCGGTGAGCAGCGAGCTCATCAGGATCATCGCGACATCGAGCATCGCCATGTCGATGCGCTGCCCGCGCCCGGTGCGCTCGCGCTGGAACAAAGCGGCCGACAAAGCGAATGCTCCAGTCATGCCGGTCGAATAGTCGACGACTGGCGAGCCAAGCTTCACCGGATGTGTCTCCTTGGTCCCCGTCATCGCCATAATGCCGGACGTTGCTTGGATCACGTGGTCGTAGGCGGTCTGCTCCCCGCGCGGTCCTTGCTGGCCGAAGGCAGAGAACGAGGCATAGATCAGCCGTGGATTGATCGCGGAGAGCGCTTCGTAGCCGAGGCCGAGCGCCTCGAACGCGCCGGGGCGGTAGTTCTCGACAAAGACGTCGGCGGTCGCGACCAGTTTCTTCAAGACCTCGCGGTCGGCTTCGGCTTTCAAATCAAGCGTGATCGAGCGCTTGTTCGACGCCTGGGTCAGGAACGCCGTGCCCATGTTGCGATCATTGAGCGACTTGTCGGTGCCGTTGCTGCGGCTCTGGTCGGGATCGTCCGGATGCTCGACCTTGATGACGTCGGCGCCCAGCACCGCGAGCTGGTAGGTGGCGAATGGACCCGCCAGCACGTGGGTACAATCGATGACCCGGATACCCTCGAATGGTCGCATGCGTACGATCTCCTAGAAGCGTCGCTGGTCTGAAGCGGGACGATCTTACACTTGCCGAATAGGCGAGAAAGATCGCGGAATCTCTATGATTTCCATTTCAGATCAGTGGGTTGGCAGCCTCATCTTGCTGTCTTTCTGCTTGCTCAGCCATCACCTCGACACCCTGCGCACCGAGCAGCGACCGGCCGTCACCACCCAGTGTGAGCGATGCAGATTTCTTGGCAAGCCAACTGCATCGGATGTCAAAAAAGATTTTGCGATCCGACGCCATATCGTTGCTGCGCCGGCGAAATTCATTACCAACAGGGGCGTGCATAGCGGTTCACAGCTGCGCATCCAGCCCTTATTGTCCGCACGTCGCAATGGAGACCAAACTGTTCCCAGCCGCCCTGCGATCAGCCGCGGTCGCGCGCAACCGCGATCCGATCCTCGCGGTGCTGCGCCGGCACCTGCCAAGGCAAGGAACCGTGCTGGAGATCGCGAGCGGCACCGGCGAGCACGCGGCCTATTTCGCGCAGCAGCTTCCGCATGTCGTGTGGCAGCCGACCGACGTCGATCCCGACGCCAGCATCGAGGCCCATCGCGCGGCGGCGAATGCGCCCAACCTGCGCGCGCCGATCGCGCTCGACGTGACGGCGCCCAACTGGCCGGTGACGCACGCGGACGCTGTGGTGTCGATCAACATGATCCACATTTCGCCATGGGCAGCGGCGCAAGGGCTGATGGCGGGCGCCGCGCGCGTGCTCGCGGCCGGCCGCGTGCTCTATCTCTACGGGCCGTTCAAGGAAAACGGCGAGCACACAGCACCGAGCAATGCAGCGTTCGATGCAAGCTTGCGCGCACACGATCTACAATGGGGCGTACGTGACGTCGGCGACGCGCGCGACCTCGCAGAGAGCCACGGGTTCGAGTTCGTCGAGCGCGTCACCATGCCGGCCAACAATCTGAGCCTCGTCTTCCGCCGCCGCGCGTCTTAAGCAAACAGGGATTTCATCACGAATGACCAGCACGGACCTGTTCTCGCGCGTCGCATGGCAGCAAAATGCACGCGCCTACGAAACCGTCCGCACCATGCCGTTCAATGCGGAGCTTGCCGCCGGGACGCTGAGCGAAGCGCGCTTCAAGCACTACATCACCCAGGACGCGCACTATCTCATCGGCTTCGGACGCGCGCTCACGCTGGCCGCCGCCAAGGCGCCGACGCCGGAGCGCCTGATCCAGTTCGCGAAATCAGGCGAAGGCGCGATCACGGTGGAGCGGGCGCTGCATGGGTCGTTCTTCGAGCGCTATGGCATCACGGCGGACGTCTTCAACAACACGCCGCTCTCGCCCGCCTGTCACCATTACGTGTCGTATCTGCTCGCGACTGCTTACGGTGAGCCGTACGAAGTATTGCTCGGCGCGCTGCTGCCCTGCTTTTGGATCTATGCCGAGGTGGGGCGCGATATCCACAGCCGCGCCGCCGCTGCCAATCCCTATCAAGCCTGGATCGACACCTATGCCGGCGAGCAGTTCCAGACCGCCGTCCGCGCCACCATCGAGGCCACCGACGAGATCGCCGCGACAGCGTCTGGTTCCCTGCGAGAACGCATGCACGGGGCCTTCACCCGGGCGACCCAGTTGGAGTGGATGTTCTGGGATTCGGCCTACCGCCTTGAAACTTGGCCGCTTTAAAGGCTGGCCTCTACGTCACACCCCCGGTAGACGCAAAGTCGGCACAATCCCGCCGTACTGACGAGTCGGACAGGGCTAACCATGCAACCGGGCCGGCACACGTTTTCCAGGCGATCCGTCCGAATCGGAGCCATCGCGGTCGTGATCCTCGGCGCTTTGGCGCTCGGGCACGAGCGCGCACGTGCGCAGCTCGGCCTCGATACGCTGCGCCAGGTGGTCGACAAAGCGAAAGGCAAGCAGGCGGTGCCCGGGCGCGATGTCCTCAGGCGCAAAGCTGCCCCCAACCTGAAGCGCCCCTTGCAGAAGAATCCGGCCGTCAGGGACTCCGTCGGCAACCCCACGGTGAGAGGCAAACGTGGGGTCGAGCGATTCACCAAAGACGGGCTCACAAAGCACCGAGCGAAGGACCTGATCGGCCGCGACAAATTCGGCAAGGACAGGTTTGGCAAGGACAGGAACACCGCCGACAAGCTCGGCGGTAAGGGCCGGCTGTCGAAGGATCAGTTCAAGGACAAGCTTGGCAGAGAGAAACTGTCAAAGGACCAGCTCAAGGACAAGCTTGGCAGAGAGAAAGCGTCAAAGGACCAGCTCAAGGACAAGCTCGGCAAAGGCAAACTGGGGCAAGACAAGCTCGGCGGCAAGGACAGGCTCGCCCGGGACAAGCTTGGCAAAGACAAACTGGGCAAAGACAAGCTGGGGAAGGACAAGCTCGGGAAAAACGGGGTGGGCAAAGGTCAGCCAGGCCGAGACAAGCTCGGCCGGGACCAATCGGCCAAGGACAAGCTCGGCAAGAACAAGGCGGGCTTGGCCAAGATCGGCAAGGGCAAGGCTATCCCTGACAGACGCGCGGTCACCCGGATCGGGAGGGCGAAGAACCCGGTCGAGCGCAGCAAGATCCGCGTCGGTCATCGCCGCGAGATCATCACTGCGCGGCTGCGGCTGCCGCCGCGCCCGTTCCCCGGCGCTGCCGGCTTCACCGGCGTGCCGCCGGCTGGTGAGACGCGTTTCGTCTCGACCGAAATGGTGTTCCGCGTTGGGCCGAACGTGTCGCGGCAAACGGTCGACGCGACCGCAAGCCGGCTCGGGTTGACCGTCGTCGGTGCGCAAGCGAGCAGCATCACCGGCGGCACGCTCTATCATTTCCGATTGCCGCCGGGACGGCAGGTCTCCCAAGTGGTGCGCTCGCTGGAAAGCGAGCGCGTCGGCATCGCCTCCCCCAACTACGTCTACCGCATCACGCAGGACACAGCATCGGACACCCAGGGACCACCGACCGGATCGCCGGAGCAGTATACCGTCGAGAAGCTCAACCTGAACGAAGTGCACAAGGTTGCGACCGGCCGCGAGGTGCTGGTGGCGGTGATCGATTCCAAGATCGACGGCAAGCACCCCGATCTCGCCGGCGCGATCGTCGACGAATACGACGCCGTCGGGCGCACCGAGCAGGCGCATTCGCACGGCACCGGCATGTCCGGCGCGATCGCATCGCATCGCAAGCTCCTCGGCATTGCGCCGGGTGCGCGCATCCTGGCAGTGCATGCCTTCAGCACCACGACGCGGCAGACGCCGGAGGCGACGACGCGGCAGATCATTGCCGGCATCGAATGGGCAATCAACAAGGGTGCGCGCATCATCAATATGAGCTTCGCCGGCCCTTACGATCCGATGCTCCAGCTTGCGATGCGCAACGCTGCCGCCAAGGGCGTGATCCTGGTCGCGGCATCGGGCAACGTCGGCCCGAAATCGCCGCCGCTGTATCCGGCCGCGGATCCGCATGTGATCGCAGTGACGGCGACCGACGAAAGCGACAGCTTGTTCGCGCAAGCCGTCCGCGGGCCGCACCTTGCGGTCGCCGCGCCCGGTGTCGACGTGATGGTCCCTGCTCCCGCCGAGAGCTACCAGCTCACGACCGGCACCTCGGTCGCGGCCGCGCATGTGAGCGGCGTTGCCGCATTGCTGTTGGAGCGGCATCCCGCAGTCGATGCCAGGACCGTGCTCGAAGTGCTCACCTCGACCGCGCGCAACCTCAACCCGAAGGGCCGCGACGACCAATACGGCTGGGGCCTCATCGATCCGGCGGCTGCCCTGCAAGAGCTCGACAGCAGGATCGAAGACGGCCGCGTGATTGCAACCAGAAAACCGGCGGCCCCAAAAGCGACCGGCACGAGCGCAGCGGCCAAGTCCGCCGCGCCGAAAGGGTCCAAGACCGCCGCGCCGAAAACCACCGCGCCAAGCCCCGCCTCGGTTGGACCGCCGCCGTCCCGCTAAGGAGCCATGCGCTACGCGGTGGCGTAGAACGCGCCAGTTTGGATTCGGCGCGTGCGTCCCCACATATCGGGCAAATCCCGTCACACGAATCCCTGTGGGACAATCATGTCCATCAGACCCGTCAAGAGAATCGCCAAGTCCACGCCGACCATGGAAGGCGCCGGCGTGAAATTGCACCGCGCCTTCGGCTTCGGGACCACAAACGAGCTCGACCCGTTCCTGTTGTTCGACGATTTTCGCAACGATCGGCCCGACGACTATCAGGCCGGATTTCCGTGGCATCCGCATCGCGGCATCGAGACCATCACCTACGTGCTGGCTGGCACCGTCGAGCACGGCGACAGCCTCGGCAACAAAGGCAAGATGCGCGCTGGCGACGTGCAATGGATGACCGCAGGCAGCGGCATCCTGCATCAAGAGATGCCGCAGGGCGACGAGCGCGGCCGCATGCACGGCTTCCAGCTCTGGGCGAACCTCCCCTCCTCGCTCAAGATGACAGCGCCGCGTTATCAGGACATTCCGACAACCGCCATTCCGGAACTGACGGATGATGACGGCACGCATGTGCGCGTCATCACCGGCGAGTTCTGGGGCAAGACGGGCCCGGTCGAAGGCGTCGCCGCCGATCCACGCTATCTCGACGTCTTCGTGCCGCCGCGCAAGCGCAAGACCTTGCCGGTGGAGGTCGGCCGTCATGCCTTCGCCTATGTATTCGAAGGCTCCGGTACGTTCTCCGGCGCATCGGAGCCGTTCGGCGTGCTCACCGAAAAGGAGACTCCGGCCGGCGAGACGCTGGTGCGCGAGCAGACCGGCAACCGTTCGCTCGTCGTGTTCGATTCAGGCGACGAGGTGACGGTGCATGCCGGCGACGACGGCATCCGCTTCCTGTTGGTGTCAGGCAAGCCGATCGAGCAGCCGGTCGCCTGGTACGGACCTATTGTCATGAATACACAAGCGGAGCTGCAACAGGCCGTCGCCGAATTGCGCAACGGCACCTTCATCAAGCACGCGTAATCCGCGGTATCTTCACGAATTGCTTTGCGTGAGAAGCTGTGAACTATGAGAGCGTGCACACCGTTGCGCGCCTCACTTGTGTCGCACCGCTCTTGTGTTGCACCGCACACCCCCTGCCGGCTTCCCTTCGCAATGAAATCAGCGCTCGCTCCATTCCGGGCTCGTAGCTACCGCTTCCAGTGGCCTGCCGACCTGCTGACCTCCTGGGCGCTCGAGATGGAGTTCCTGATTCTCGGCTGGTACGTGCTGGTCGAGACAGGCTCGGTCGTGCTGCTCACGCTGTTCGGTGCATTGCAGCACGGCGGCACTCTGATCGCGCCGATCCTTGGCGTCGTCAGCGACCGGATCGGACCGCGCAATCTCCTGACCGGCATGCGGATGATCTATGCGTCACTCGCCACGACACTGATGGTGTTCGCTTTCGCCGGCGCGCTCAGTCCAGTGGTCGTGCTGGTGCTTGTCTTTCTCATGGGTCTCGTGCGGCCGTCCGACCTCGGCCTGCGCGCCGCCTTGATCGCCGACACCATGCCACCGGAGCAACTGACCGGCGCAATGGGGATGTCTCGCATTACGTCTGATTCTGCGCGCATCGCCGGCGCACTGACGGGCGCAGGGCTGTTCGCGCTGCTCGGGATGGGCGCGGCCTATGTCGTGATCGCGTCGCTGTATGCGCTGAGCGCGTTCCTGACGTCGCAGGCGGATTCCGCGCATTCCAAATCTGCAACGGCACCAGTGGTGGCGACCGTCACCGGCCGCGTGTCGGCCTGGACCGACCTGCGCGACGGCGTCATCCACATCTGGAACACGCCGAGCCTGATGGCGATCGTCTGGCTCGTGCTCCTGTTCAACCTCACCGCGTTCCCACTGACGAATGGCCTCCTGCCCTACGTCGCGCGCGACATCTATCGCGTCGACCAGACTGGGCTGAGCTATCTGATTGCGAGCATCGCCTTCGGCGCCATGCTGGGCGGCATGCTCATGAGCCGCGTTGGCGCCGGCACGCAGCTCCCGCGAATGCTGATCGCATCCGCAATCGCCTGGCACGTGTTGCTTTTATTCTTCGCACAGATGGGCAGCCTGCCTGGAGGGATCATCACGCTCCTGATTGCCGGAGTGTTCCAAAGCCTCACGATCGTGAGCCTCACCGTGATCCTGGTGCGGGAAGCGGGGCAGCGCTTCCGCGGCCGGGTCATGGGGGTGCGCATGATGGCGATCTACAGCCTGCCCGTCGGCCTGCTGGTCGCCGGTGCACTGATCGAGCGCATCGGCTTCGCCGCCACCGCAACGCTCTATGCTGCGGTCGGTCTCGTCTTCACCGGCATCATTGCGCTGCGCTGGCGCGAGCATATGTGGCCCGCGGTGCGGCCGACCCCAGCGGAATGAGCGATGTCCGGGCTAATTTTTCAGCCGAGCGGGCGGAACCAGCGGCCGTGACCGGCGTCTATCCGTCGCACCGCAGCCTCCGGTGTAGTGGGTGGCACTGGCAGCAAATGGCGCTGACGACCACTGTCACATAGAGACCCTGGCCTTGCCGCCAGGGTTTTTCTATGGCGCGAAGGCCTGCCCCTACCCGTGGACACTTCTTCACGTCAGCATTTGGCGACGGCGATCTCCAGCGGGAAGTTGTCCACGACCTCGTGGCCCTTGTCGGTCACGATGAAGGTATGGCCGAGGAAGATCCCGAACAGGCCGTCCGCCGAGATCGGGTTGGGCTCGGCCATGATGATCATCCCGGGCTTGAGCACCTGCTCGAAATCCTCCGCGGAGACATGCTCGGCGACCACATGCGGCTTGTCGGTCACGAGATCGATGCCGTGCACCTGGGTCGGGCGTGACTGGTAGCCGTTGTCGCGGAAGAACCGGCTCGCCTGCCGCATGTTCTCGACCGGCTTGCCGGGCGCGATCTCCGCGACGATCTTGTGATAGCCCGGCAGCGTGATCTTCTCCCAGAAATTGCGCACCATGTCGTTCGGCTCGCCGACGCAGATCGGCGACCCGATCTGCGCGGTATAGCCGCGATAGCCGGCGGCAAGCTCCATGTTGATGATGTCGCCCTTCTTCAATTCACGCGCCGAGGGGCGCGGATTGCCGAAGATCAGCGCCGGATTGTCCATCGGCGTCGAGCCAATGATGAGGAAATCGATGTCGCCGCCGCCTTCGAGAATGGCCGCGCCGGCCGCGGCGCGCAGCTCATATTCCTTCACGCCGGGTTTCGCGCGCGCGACCATCGCGTTCATGGCGTCCTCGCAGAGCTTGCCGGCCTTGCGCACGCATTCAAGCTCTTCCTCGCTGTGAATCGAGAGCAGTTCGTGCAGCAGGCCTTTGGTGAAGACGAGCTCGGCGTCCGGAAGGTTGTGGCGCAGCACATTGTACTGGTTGACCGGCATGTAGTCGTTGTGGCGCGCATCGATCTCCATCAAGCCGATGCGGCCGCGCTCGAGCTTCAGCTCGCGCAGGCGTTCCACCATGACGTCCGAATAACGGCCGTTGCGGCTGTGGCGCACGTCCTTGACGACGACGTCGACCTGCCGCCGCACGGCCTCCGCATGCGTGCCGCCCATCGAATAGATCAGCGTCGGCTCACCCTCGAGCGGCACCAGCACATAGGCCGCGAGCGCGTGCCACTCCCAGTGGCCGGTGAGCCAGAGCATCGCGCCGCCAAAACTCCAGTGGCTCGGACCACCCGGCGCGATGATGGCGTCGAGCTTCGCCTCGCGCATCTTACCGCGCAGCGCAGCGTAGCGCCGGTCATACTCTTTCTTGGAGAACTGTTCCCATACGCAGTCGCGGTAGTACGGTGTCTCGCGCATATTCGCGAACGGCAGCGACTGGTCGAGCTTGGTACGGACGATCTCCCACGGTTGCGGTCCGATCCGCGGCGGCTGAATGTTCATCTCGAATTCCTATGTTTAGATTTTCAGTAGGATTCTAAGACCGTCACCCTGAGGTGCGAGCGAAGCGAGCCTCGAAGGGGACGGCCCGGCTGGTGCCTGCCATCCTTCGAGGCCCGCGCAAGAGCGCGGGCACCTCAGGATGACGGCGACAAAGTCGTCACATCTTGCAGTTTCCAAGCGTGACACGGCCGCCGGCTTTCTCCACCGCCTCGCGCGCCAGCGCCATGTTGGCGACCTGCTCCACCGTCGGCTTTCTGTCAGGTTTGATGTCCCCATTCTCGACCGAATTGTCGATCGACCACTGCGTGCGCTGTGGATCGAGTCCCTCATTGACCGACCATACGCAGTTCTTGGTCAGGACACCGATCGCGTATTCGACCGCGTCCTTCGGTTTCTTGGTCGCATCGATGATCGCGGGAATGGCCTTGCCCGGCTCTCGGTATATCGTGCGATTGGCTTCGATCATTGCCGCGGCGGTATCGCGCAGCAGCGCCCGGTCGCGCTCGATCCAGGCGGTCGAGGCGCCGTACGCGTTGAACATGTAGAGCGGCATGAGTTCGGCGAGTTGCACCAGCGGGTTCAACTTCGGATTCTTTCGCTGCGCCAGAAACACGTCCTCTGGATGCAACGCGACTCCGTCGACCTGGTTCGCGATCAGGCCCGGCAGGCGGCCTGCCGTCGGCGACGGGATGAATTGCGCATCGGTGACATCGAGACCGACCGAGCGCAGCACCGCCCGGCCCATGCGCCAGTTGAAGCCGCCGACGCCGCCGCCGGTCGCGCTCAGGCGCTTGCCTTTGAGCTGCTCGGGCTTGCTGATACCTTCCTGCACCATGTAGACCTGCGGCATGCGCGGGGCGAGGCCCCAGATCTGCTGCACCTTCATGCCGCGGCCGACCAGCACGTCATTGACGCTGACGATCGCGGAGCCTTGCGCGACTGCCACGTTCGCTGTCTGCGACTGCCCGCCTTCGAACTGGATGATGTTGGCGTCAATGCAATGCTTGGCGAAATAGCCGAGCGCCTTCGCAATATAGGGCGACGTGTGCACCACGTTGGGCGGCGCCACCGCCACTCCGACATTGATCTTGCGCATGGTCGGGCAGTTCTGCGCCGCGGCTTCGCTAACCAGGGCGCCCGTGGCGATGAATGCCCCGACAAGCGCCAGCGCACATCTCCGGATCATGCGATTGGGGTTGGACATTGTTGTTTCCTCCCTTGATCTTGTGGTCGCGCCGCTCTCGCGCGCATTAGTCCTCTTGCCCCGCGGCAGTCCACGGCGCGACGCGCTTCTCGATATAGCGAAGGATCGCCGTCAGCGTGACGCCCAGCAATCCGAGCGTCACGATCGGAACGAACATCCGGTCGACTTCGAGCACGCCGGCGGTGCGGACGATTAGGTAGCCGATGCCGGAAATCGCGGTGTAGAGATCGGCGAGCACCATGCCGATCATACCGCGCCCGACCGCCAGCCGGATGCCGGTCACGATGAACGGCAGCGATGCCGGCAGGATAATGTTGCCCCACAACTGGCGCTCCGAGCAGCGGAAAGCACGGCCAACCTCCAGAAGCTTATGATCGACCGCCTTCACGCCCTGGTAGGTGTTGATCACCATCGGGAAGAACGCGAATAGAAACAGGATGATAATCTTCGCCGTCGTCTCGTACCCCGCCCACAGCACGATCAGCGGAACGAGCGCCACCGAGGGAATTGAATAGAGGAATGTGATGTAGACCGTGACGGCGACGTCGAGGATGCGGAAGCGCGCCAGCAAGAGCCCGACCGCAATCCCGAAGATGATCGCCAACGTC
>WHTP01000189.1 GCA_009377695.1 Hyphomicrobiales bacterium
CCTCTTCGACGGCGATCTCGTCGAAGGGATTCATCGACATCTTCACATTCGCAAGTTCGACACCGGATCCATCGCTCTTGACGCGGATCTTGACGTTGAAATCGACGACCCGTTTGACGGGCACCAGGATTTTCATGAAGGCCGTTTCTCGTTCGACGCGCTAGTGTCCCGATTCCGACGCTCGTACCATTTCGCAGCGGCCTCTTATACGAACTTCGGAATCGAAGAACACTAGCAACTCATTGATTCCCTAGTGTGGCTTAGGTTCAGAAGTCCGCAATTCGGACTCGCCGCAGCAATATTGCGGACTTCTGAACCTAAGCCACACTAACCGCCACACTGGTAGAGGCCCCGGCTGGGCGGGGCGAAGGCGGGGGGCAAGCTAATGGTGCACCGGCCCTGGGTCAACGTGGCCAGAGCGCGGTCAGTGACGCGGTAAATGGCGAGGCAGATGGGGTGGCAGATGCGGGCTCCCAGTGATGGCTGGTGGGGATTCCAGCACGAGATCGCCGGGGCGGATGCACTCGAACAGCTTCACGCCCGGCAGCTTCATAAGGGGGAACAGCAGGCCTCCGGCCAGCATGCCGCCGAGGTGGCACCACCAGGCGACGTCGCTCTTGCCCGCCGATCCGAGATTGATGAACTGGATGGCGATGAACACGCCGATGATCCAATAGGCGCTGATCCGCAACGGAATACCGAGCACCAGTGCCGTCAGCTTGGCGCAGGGCCGCAGCATCAGATAGGCGATCACCACTCCCGAGATCGAGCCCGAGGCTCCGATCAGCGGAACGCGCGAGCCCGGATCGCTGAAAACGAACGCCAGCGCCCCCGCCGCACCGACCAGGAGATAGAAGGCGAGGAAGCGCATGCGGCCGAGCGCCTGCTCGACATTGTCGGCGAAGACCCAGAGGAAGATCAGGTTGCCGACCAGATGTACGATGTCGGCATGCAGGAACTGGTAGGTGACGAGCGTCATCAACGGGCTGATCGAACCGGGAAAATGATAGGCGCCGGAGACGGCGGCCGGGATCACGCCGAACTGGTTGGCGATGACTATGGGATTGTCGTGGGCGCTGAACTCGACGATGAACGCGACGATGGTGATGCCGATCAGACTCCAACTGACGACGGGCGTATGCTGCAGCTTGAACGGGTTGTCGTCATAGATCGGCATGACCATTGGATGGGCTCACCGATTCTGGCCAGGCGCCCAGAGCACGTCAGTCTCGCCCTTGCCATTCATGAAGCGGCTCGCAACAAACAAAAGATCGGACAGCCGGTTGACGTATTTCAATGCATCCGCCGAGACGTCCTCGCCCGGCTGATCGCGGAGCTCGACCATGATGCGTTCGGCGCGCCGGCAGATCGTGCGCGCGAGATGAAGATACGCCCCGGCCGGGCTGCCGCCCGGCAGCACGAACGACTTGAGCGGTTGCAGCACCTCATTGAGACCGTCGATCTCGCTCTCGAGCCACGACACCTGCGCGGCCGTCACCGTGAGTGCGGCGCCGCCGGGACCCTTGGTCGCAAGGCACAGCTCCGCCTCGACGTCGAAGAGATCGTTCTGGATGCGCGCCAAGGTCGCATCGATTGCTTTGTCGCCGGCAGTGTGCAGGCGCGCCACGCCGATCACCGCATTGACTTCATCGAGCGTGCCATAGGCCGAAACGCGCAGGTCGTATTTTTTGCGCCGGTCCCCGGAGCCAAGCGAGGTCGTGCCGTCGTCGCCGGTGCGCGTGTAGATACGGTTGAGAACCACCATGCGCCGTCCTCAACGCCCCATGATCCAGATCGTCAGCATGATAACGACGAGCGCCACGAACTGCATCAACACGCGCCAGCGCATGAGTTTCTGGGACGTTTCAGGCGCACCGCCGCGAGCGAAGTTGATGAATCCGAACAGCAGGACGCCGGCCACAATAAAGAGCGCGAGCGGCACCAGGGCATAGATGAGGACATCAGTCATCCTCGACCAATACCACCGCACTCACCGCGAGGCCATGCGCGGCCGCGCGGAACCGGGTCACCTTGCCATGATACATAAGCGGCATGACCCGGTAATCCAATTGCCTCAATCCAATTGCCTCGTCGCCCGCAAAGCCCGCTGGACATGGCCCGCGAGCACAGGCAAACGATCCGCATGAAAGGCCAGATTCTCGTTCTCGGCGCGGCCGGTCGGCTTGGCTTCGCCGCGGCGGAAGCGTTCCGCGACGCCGGCTGGAGCGTCAAAGGTCTTGTGCGCCCGGACGCGGCGTGGCGCGCGCCCAAGGGTATCGATGTCATCGAGACCAACGACCGCGCCGTCGCGGTGAAGGAGGCGCGCGGAACCGATATCGTCCTTCACGCGCTCAATGCGCCCTACACGGGCTGGGAGCAGCACGCCTTGCCGCTCACCTACTCCGCGATCGAAGCAGCGGAGCAGTCCGGCGCGACGCTGATGTTTCCGGGCAACGTCTATAGCTACGGCGCCGGCATGCCGGACGTGCTCGACGAAGCGACGCCGATGCAGCCGACCTCGCGCAAGGGCAAAATTCGCAACGAGATGGAGCTGCGCCTGCGCGAGGCGTCCGATCGCGGCGTGCGCACGATCGTGCTGCGCGCGGGGGATTTCTTCGGCCGCGGCTGCGGCTCGTGGTTCGACCTCGTTCTGATCAAGGAGTTCGCCAAGAACAAGGTCACCTATCCGGGACCGCTGGACGTCGTGCACGAATGGACCTACCTGCCTGACTACATTCAGGCCCTGATCAAGCTCGCCGCGATCCGCGCGACGCTCCCTCAATACGAGACGTTCGGCTTCCCGGGTCATGCCGTCACCGGGCAGGAATTCGTCTCAGCCATCGCCAAGGCGAGCGGCCGCAAGCTCAAGGTCGGGCACATCAACTGGTTGATGATGCGTACGTTCGGCAGCATCTGGAAAATGGGCCGCGAGCTTTCGGAGATCGGCTACCTCTGGCAGGTGCCGCACCGGATCGACGGCACCAAGCTCACCGCCGCCATCGGCCAGCTGCCGCACACGCCGCTGGACGTTGCGATCACCCGCTCACTGCGCGAGCTCGGCGCGATTGCCTAAGAGCGGAATCCGTGACACTTCCTCCTTGAATGCCCCCTCGAAGGACTGCATCCATGATCGTCGATTTCCAGCATCACTTCACGCCGCGCGAACTGATCAAGGAGGATCCCGGCGACCAGTTGATCCTGCACTACGACGCGCAGGGCGCACCGAGCTACACCATCCACCGGCTGCTCTACGATCTCGACGAGCACGTGAAGATGATGGACCTCTCCGGCATCGACGCCGCGTGGCTGACCAGCGCGCAGGGCATGTGCGCCGACCTCGAGACCTCACGCTTCGTCAACGACAAGGCGAAGAAGGCGGAGAAAGATTATCCCGGCCGCTTCATCGCCGCGGCGCACGCCAATCCGCTCGGCGGACCCGATGCGCTGAAGGAGCTCAACCGCTGCCGGCATGAGCTTGGCTGCGAGGGCGTGGTCATCACCTCGGAGCACGACGGCAGGTTTCTCGACAATCCCGCCTACGAGCCGTTCTGGGCGGAAGCCGCGAAGCTCGGGGTGTTCGTGTTCGTGCATCCCGCGCTGAAGCTCAACTACTCGCAGCAGTTCGATGCCTTCGACACCGCGCGTTCGGTCGGCCGCGAGTTCTCGCTCATCATGGCGACCATTCGCCTGGTCAATTCCGGCGTGTTCGATCGCCATCCCAATCTGACGGTGCACATGGCGCATCTCTCCGGCGGCATGGCATCGATGCTCGGGCGCATCCGCAGCTATCAGGACAAGGATTTCTGGGGCACCAAAGGCAACCCGCGACACGGCGCCGGCTCGGCCAAGGATTTCGACTACTATATCAACAACAATCTCGTCTTCGACACCGCGGGCTTCGCGGGTGCGATCTCGTCGGTGAAGACGTCGATGGTCGAGATCCCGCCGTCGCGCATCGTGTTCGCCACCGACTATCCGCAGGAGATCCGCTCGCGCGAAGCGGTGCGCGATTTCGTCGGCGAAATTCGCGCACTTGGCAAGGATGGCGAAGCGATCCTGTCGGGCAATGTGGGGAAGCTTCTGAAGAACGCCAAATAGGCACCCGAGCAGATAGCACCTCACGGCGCCAGATGCTTTTCAATCTCGTGCACGGGCATCGACACCAGGTCCTTGTCGATCTCGGTGCGCAAGACCCGTCGCAGATCGTGCGAATAGGCCGGGCGCAGCACACCGAGCGCGCGCGGCGGCGCGACGATCACGATCGACTTCGCACGGCCGGCCTTCACCTCCGTGTCGAGATGGCTCGCGAGCTTTTGCAGGAATCGCTGCTCTTCCTGAGTATGCCAGTCGGTCTGGTCCACCGAGCTGCGTCCATGGCCGACCGAACTGATCGAGCGGCCGGGCGCATCGGTGCCTAGGTCCGATGTCTTCTGGACGGGATGATCGAAAACCTGCTTGGTCTTGAGGTTGAGAAACTTCTCGTCTCCCGCGTTCTCGAGCACGAGCGCCTTCCTGCCGTCGCACACGATCACCCAATCGCCCTGGCGAATCTTCAATTTGGACATCAGACCCTCTCACCATCGTTCGCGGCCGCGCACGAACGCCAAAAGCCAACGCCGTACCCGCCGAATTGTTGCAGCGGTCCTAGTGGAGTGGATTTGACATTCGCTACCCCGTTGACCGCAGACTCCCAAAGCGAAATCCAAAACTCCACTAGCAGCTTATATTTGCTAGTGGTCCTTTGATTCTAACATTCGCAAAGTCGTCCGCTGAGAAGGGATGCGAATGTTAGAATCGGACTACTAGGCGGTGGAATTATCCGGCGTCGTCCAGCAGACGGCGCGCGATGACGTTCGCCTGTATCTCGGCGGTTCCTTCAAAGATCGAGAGGATGCGCGCGTCGCACAAGAGGCGCGATACCGGAAATTCAAGTGCAAACCCGTTGCCGCCGTGGATTTGCACCGCGTTGTCGGCCGCCGACCACGCCACGCGCGCCGCGAGCAGTTTTGCCATGCCGGCTTCGAGATCGCAGCGTTCACCGGAGTCCTTGCGGTGCGCCGCGAAATACGTGAGCTGGCGCGCAATCAAAATCTCCGCCGCCATCAGCGCGATCTTGTCGGCGACGCGCGGGAAACTGACGATCGGTTTGCCGAATTGTTGGCGCTCGCACGCATATTTCAGAGCCGCTTCCATCGCGGCCTGCGCGACGCCGACGGAGCGCGCTGCAGTCTGGATCCGTGCCGCCTCAAAACTCTGCATGAGCTGCTTGAAGCCCTGCCCCACGACCTCGCCGAGCAGGTTCGACACCGGCACTTCGAAGCCATCGAAGGCAATTTCGTATTCCTTCATACCGCGATAGCCGAGCACCTCGATCTCTGCGCCGGACATGCCGGCGACCGGAAATGGATCGGCGTCGCTGCCGCGCGGCTTTTCCGCGAGCAGGAGCGACAGGCCCCGATAGCCGCGCTCGTCGGGGTTGGTGCGCACCAAGAGCACCATGAGGTCCGCCCGTGCGGCATGAGTGATCCAGGTCTTGTTGCCGTGGATGCGATACACGTCGCCGTGGCGGATGGCGCGCGTCTTGATCGACGCCATGTCGGACCCGGTGTCGGGCTCGGTGAAGACCGCTGTCGGCAGCGTCGCACCGGACGCGATCTTCGGGAGCCAAACGCGCTTCTGCTCTTCGGTCCCGCCGGCCGCGATCAGCTCGGCGGCGATTTCCGAGCGCGTACCGAGCGAGCCGATACCGATATAGCTGCGCGACAACTCCTCGGTAACGATGCACATCATTTCCTTGCCGAGCCCCATTCCGCCGTAGCGTTGCGGTATGGTGAGGCCGAACACGCCGAGTTCCGCCATCTGCGCGACGACATCGAGCGGGATCAGGTCGTTGGCGAGATGCCAGGCGTGCGCCCGCGGCGTCACCTCGCTCTCGGTGAACTTGCGCACATGCTCGCGGATCGACGTCAACGCCTCGTCGCCCTCCGGGCCGCCGACGGTGAGATCGTGGACATCGCGCAGCAGGCTTACGAGGCAGGCGCGGCGCTCGCCGTTGTCGGTCAAGGCCTCAAGTGGACCGGCCATGCGCGCTGCCACCGCCGCCGCGGGCAATCCGAGATCGGCCGGGCGCACGATCTCGCCCTGACTCATGGTAATGCCGCCGGCGATCTGGAACAGGAATTCGCCGATCGCAATCTCGACCAGGAGCCGTTTCACCTCATCCAGCGTCCCCGCCTGATGGGCGCGCTCGGCAAACGCGGCGGCCTGGCGGATGCCTTCGACGTAGGTCGCAAGCCAGGCGAGCCCGTGGGTCGCGCGCTGGTGCCGGTCAAAGGCGTGCCGTCCTCCCTGGACGCGCGTCCGCACGGCAACGGTCGCGTCCTGCAAGATCGCTTCGGCGGCGCGCGTCGCCTCGCGGGCGAGCCCCAGGAGCGCCTGTCCGGCATCCCGGCGCTCTGCCTGCTCCAGCATGTCAGTCCTCATGACGCCTACCCAAGGTTTCGGGACGGCCTTGGACCCTTACGGATGCACCACCACGGCCTCGAGCCGCGAACCGCGGAGTTCCTGATTTCTATTATTTTCCCGCAGCTTACGCATGGACTCCCAGTTTGTTAACCATTTGATTGTTTGCTGCTGACAAGTGCCGATTTGCGGCTGGCAGCGGGCGCCGGCCAGACCCGATGGACGACGCCTGACTATTTCGATGCGCCTCCCGTTGTCGATAAGCAAATTCTCGCCGGTACGCCTCATTTCGCAGGTCTCGGTCCGGACGCGAATCATTGTCATCGCGATCATTCCGGTCATCGGGTTCCTGGCCAATGGCGTCGAGTTCATGACGGCGCAACGGGAGGTCGAGAATGCATTCCGCAGCGCCGAGCAAGCCGCCGACGTCGCCGAGGCCAGCCGCGAGTTCAAGCTGGCGCTGACCGCGATGCGGATGAACGCCAAGGAATTCGCTGCGCGCCCCTCATACGACAAGGTGAGCAATTTCACGGCCGCGCATGAGAACGCGGCCCGGTTCCTCGACACCATGGCGCGCGAGAGCGAAAGCTCGCGAAAGGATGAGATCGCCATCATGCAGGCCAGGGTGTCGGCGCTGAAGGACAGTTTCAGCGGTCTCATCCATACCCAAGAGACGGTCGGCTTTGCCGAGGACCAAGGGCTGCACCACAAGCTGGCCGCGTCCGCCAAGGAGGCCGAACGCGTCATCACCGAGGAGCTCACCGACCTGCCCGGCGTCACCACGCAGCGGTTCCGAGCCTTGCTGGCGGCCATGCGTGTCTACGAAGGGCAATTCCGGAACACGCGCAACGAAAATTTCCGCCAGCGCTTTGCCGACGCGTTCCTTGCCTTCAACAAGGCATCGGATGCCTTCGACATTCTGACAGAACCCAAGCAGCGGCTTGACCAGCAGATTCAAAACTACGTCAACACCTTCTCCGAATGGGCGCTGGCAGCGTCGCGC
>WHTP01000072.1 GCA_009377695.1 Hyphomicrobiales bacterium
ATGCAGGATTCTCGGTTTGGGAAGCCAGTCGTTTGCCAGTTGCGTGAACCGCTCCCAGGTCATGCCGTCCTTCTGGCTGCGTCGCCTTAGCGAGCGTTGCCAGAGTTCAGCGACAAAGTGGCGGAACGCGTGGAGCGCGCGGCGATTTGTCGGCACGGCGTGGTATGGTAGTTGAAGTAGCCGTTGACGACCTGCCCCAGCCATTTCCCTTGAGCGGGAATCGGCTGATGCATTCCCTCTTGTGCTCGGGTATCGCTACCATCGAACACGTCAATTCATCGAAACGGCCGCTCGCGCTGTCGATCTGCAATCGGCCATCGAAGTCGAGCCGAAAACCCTCAAGCGCGAGCTGCTCGTTCGCCACGGTCGCTGCTCGATCGTACCTTATGGGCTGCTCTGGGATGAGATCAAATCCGGTGAGCTTCTCGTACGTCGGATCAAACCGAGACTCAGCCGAACCGTCGCCTTACTCCTCAATGCGAGCCTTTCGCCGCCCGCTGAAAAGTTCCTACTGACGACAATTCGTTCGATTGTCGTGCAGCGCATCATTTAGAACGAGCTTGGGTGGCCGGCAGTTTAGACTCGGATGGATGTAGTGAAAAGTGCGGTCGATCTTGATCTATCGAACGGGAAGGCGTGCAGATAGGACATCGAGGAGTATCCCGATCCGAAATCATCCATCGCGATCTGCACGCCGAGCGACTTTAGCTTTCGGAGGATCGATAACCGCGCGGGAAAAGTTGTCGATCAATACGCCCTCGGTGATCTCCAGTTCGAGGCGGGCCGGAGCGAGCCCAGTTTCGAGTAGGATAGAATGGACAAGCCTCGGCTAGAGCTGGCGGTAATGGATCAATGCGCGAAGGCATTTTAGCTCCGATCGCAAGGCGGTCCGACAATATCCATCTGAAAACTTAGGCCAGTCGCAAGCACGACCTGAGTGCACAATAACGGTCGCCTATCGAACTGCCCTGAGTAGCGTTCAGCAACAATCCGGCCCCGGCTGTGATGCGGCGACCGGTCGCCGCACCCCTTCGGCGCGAGGCGGAAAGTGGACCCACATTCAAGTTGGGGTCGCGCTCGCCAGGGCCTAAGCAACGAATGACTGTTCGTAAAGCAAACGGATGGCCCGCGATGCAGAATCCCGGCTAACATGGCGTGTTGCCAAATCACAAGAAAGAGCCAACAATGACTGGACTTCGGCGATTACTCCTGATCGCGCTCCTGCTAGTCACGCCGGGCGCTCCCGCCTTCACTCAGGAGAAGTTTCCATCGCGGCTTGTAAAAGTGGTCCTTCCGTTCCCGCCCGGATCGACGCTTGACGCGTTCACCAGGATTATGGTCGACCGGATGGCGCAGAAGTGGGGCCAGTCGGTGGTGGTCGAGAACATCAGCGGCGGCGGCGGCAATATCGGCACCGAGCGATTCGTGCGCTCGCCGCCGGATGGATATACGCTCTTGTTCGCGCCGCCCGGGCCGTTCACCATCAATCCGATGCTTTATGGCGCCGCGGCACCCGATCCGACGAAGTTCACGCCGATCAGCGTGATGGCGCGCGTGCCGAACGTCCTTGTGACCCGTAACAAGCTCGCGGATTCGGTTCAGGGGCTGATCGCGCTTGCCAAGGCCAATCCAGGCAAGCTCACCTATGCATCGCAAGGCGTGGGATCGACCAGCTTCCTGACGTCGAAGCGCTTCGAGATGAAGGCCAACATTCAGATGCTGCATGTGCCCTATCGCGGCGCGGGGCCAGCCCTCAATGACATCGTTGCGGGCCACGTCGACATTATGTTCGACAACATCGTTACTTCGCTACCATTGCATAGGGCCGGCACCGCCAGGATACTCGCCATCGCCGATACAGAGCGGTCGAACGCGATGCCTGAAACGCCGACGCTAGCAGAAGCGGGAGTGCCGACGTTCCGTTCGGTCGCTTTTTTCGGCAGTGCGGCGCCGCCGGGCACACCGCCGGGCCTCGCTGAGCAAATCAGCAGCGATTTCGCCGAAATCTTGCAGCAGCCGGCGGTGGTTGCTCGGTTGCGAGAACTTCTAATCGAGCCCGTCGGAACGACGCCTGCGCAAGCCCGCAAAATCTTTCTCGAAGAGACTGCCATGTGGGGCAAGGTCATCACCGACACCGGCGTCACGCTGCCATGAGGGGTCCGACGCGTGAACAAGATCGTCGCGCGTTCCAAGTCCCGTTCTCCTTTACACCTTGTCAGTACGCCTGATCCTGAGAAAGTTCAGCCAACACGGCGCCAAGGAGAATATCCATGCACGAGTTCAAAGGGGATTAGAGAGCAAAAATGACAATCGCCGCCCGCCATGTCGATATCACCAGCGAGGACATCACCTGCGCCAACGGCATGCCGGCGTTCCTGGCCTATCCGACCGGCGGCGGGAGATTCCCGACCGTCGTGCTGATGCATGAGCGTTACGGGCTGGTGAAACACACGAAGGACCAGGCGATGCGCTGCGCCCGCGACGGCTTCGCGGTTCTGGCCCCGAACTTCTTCTACAGGCACCCGGACCAGACGATTATCAACGCCGGCGACTTCCGCTACGACATGACCGATCCGGAATCGATCGAGCTGTTGAGCGCGGCGCTGGCGACGATGAAGAGCCACAAGGCGGCTGACCCGGACAAGGTCGTAGTCATGGGTTACTGCCAGACCGGCCGGCATCCGCTCGTCTTCGCCGCCGAGACGCCAATCACCGCCGCCGTGGTGTGGTACGGTGCGGCGGGCAAACGCGAATGGGAGCCTGACAAGTTCCAACCCACAGCGTTGGAAGACGTGATCGCCGCAGTTAACTGCCCGGTGTTCGGCGCGTTCGGCGAAGGCGATCACATCATTTCGATCGACGACGTGCAGCGCTTCCGCAATTGCCTCGAAGCCAAGAGGAAGAGCTACGACATCCACATCTACCGCGGCGCGCCGCACGGCTGGCTCAACGACACCATGCCGGGCCGCTACCGCAAGACCGAGGCCGAGGCCGGCTGGGCCGCACAGCAGCGTTTCCTCGCGGAAGTGTTCAGCGGCCAATGGGACGGCATGGTGCGCTGGCAGTTCGCAAGCGAAAGCAGCCCATACTACGACTACTCCAAGAACGTGCGGATGGAATAGTTGACTCTCCATTGTCGTCCCCGCGAAAGCGGGGACCATACCAGAAACGATGCGGACGCCACGTAGCGGAGGCATTGGCGGCCCTGTCGCGGGCTTGCCTTGCCAGCGTCCCGCGGCTCCGCGTCCACGCACAAACCGGTGACATCACAAGTGGCTAGCGTATAACTCCACGTCACGGCTGCGCTCTTGTGAAAGCCCTGCCCCCGACGTTCCGGAATCTCTCAATTCCGCGAATCTGACAAAGCTGATTGAGCGGCCGGGAGCAGTATTTAGTTCGATCCCTTGTGGCGAACTCGACCGCCGCTCGGCGGTACACGAATGTTGAGGCCGGCAGAACAGGCTATCGATGGAAGAGCGCGCCGTCTCCTCTGCCACCAGTTCGGCGACGTATTTGCAGAGCGACAGCGATCAAATCTACAATGGAAGAATTTCGCTACCGATGGCTTCCATGAGTGATTCTGCCCTGATTGCGAAATTTCGGGGAGGCTTCGCGTTTTCAGCGGCATCATCTCTTTGCTTGTCGCCCCGAGCCTATCACTGGCAGTCGATCTTGATACCGACCTTCCGTCCCAGGTTGATTCACTCGGCAACCAAGTTGTTCACTTGCATGGTGAACGCTTCGGGCGTGCTCGGCGCTGGCTCGGCAGCCTGCTCGGCCAGTCGCTTCTTGAGGTCGGGCGTTCGCAGGACCGCACCGACGTCCGTACTGATCTATCCACCGTCGCTGGCGGCGGCGCAGCCGGCGCGAAAAGACCGAACGATCCGAGCGAAGTATAATTCGGAAGACCTGTCTCCGCGATCGTCGGATGGTCGGGAAACGACGCGGTGCGCGTCAGAGCCGTCGTCCCGAATACCGAGGTATGGTCATTACCTATCGCTGGCCGGTGCACTGCCATCGCGAATGCACGGCTCATGTTAAGCCACACTACGTTCCCATCTTTTTGGTGGCCTGCATCCATCGGTCACCCGATTAAATTGGTCCATGCCTAGTCCTCTGTCAGTGGTAGTTTCGGTGATTATAATTTCGATCTAGAACCGGTGTCCTGCGACAACGACGCTCTCCGGTGCAGGCTCTACGAGCCGTGGCAGAGGCACATCACCTTGCGGCACCGGCGCGGGATTCATTGGCGCGGAATCGCCCAAGAGGTGTTCGACGGCATGACACGGAATGCGGATGCAAAGCCGCGCCGGCGGTGACTACAATTCCAATTCCTTGATCCCAGGAGGACGAAAGCAAGTGCGGTGCTCCAGGATGACGTGATTGCAGCGGCGGCGGACCATGCCGGGAACCGGGTAAAGGACTCGTCTGGACGATGGTCTTGCGGCTAGGCGTCGCCGGAGTGTGCTCGCTCGCCGCATTGCTCCTGCTGGCGCTGATAGTGCACAGTTTGCTCAAGTAGGTGGGAAGCCTTCGCGAGCGCTTCCCTGGCGGTCCGGACTTGCGCGGCAACATCGTCGGACAACGTTCCGGAATTGACGTGGAACTGAAGGCGCTCCGAGATGATCGCATATTTGCTTCGCAAGCTCGTACCGCCGACGGGGCTTCTTCATCGCCGTCATGCGCCTCAAACGCGGATATACCGAGCCGGTTCCTGTGGGGAAGACACATGGCGCGCATCGAATGTGGGGTGTGCAAGCGAAAGACCAGCGATCATAGCAAACACTGCGTCCATTGTGGCGCGCTGCAGATCAGCGCCTGGCGAGCCGTGATAGTCAACGGCGCCCTCATGGTAGTAGGGTTCGGTTTGATCATCGCTGTCCTACGGAATCTACCGTAAAAGGGCGCCAGCGTTACTTCTGTTTCCGCCATGTAGCTGGCGGCTCGATGCTCTCGACCAGGGAGTGGTCCTCCGCATCAGCCCTTGACGAGTTGACCCGCTTCGAGACGCGCCAGCGCTGCAAGTAGTCGTTGTCGATCGGCTTGAGATCCTTCGCGCCCATCTCGCCGTTGAGCCAAGTGTCGAACTGTCCCGGCTTCAACAGCGCCGGCATGCGATCGTGCACCCGTTGTAGCGAGCCGCTTTTTGTTGCGTCCAGAGGCACTTCGGTCAGAACGGCTCGGCCTCAATCGTCTCGACCCGCGCGTTGAACGTGGCCAGCCGCAATTCGTTGAGCGGCTTGCTCCACCAGTATGGCACTAGGCCTCAGCGCACCTGCTCGACCCGCCAGCCGCCCTCGGCCGGCAGGACCACGTCAACCGGATCGGTCGGGCAGACAATATCGCCGTTCATGCGTCAAGCCGCTGACTTTGAGGCTTAGCGTCTCAGTTCATCGGCCACGCCGTGGGCGGACCGGCGGGCGCGACACGAGCACGCTTGCCGTACCACGGTGGCAATCTGCAGTGTGCGGTGGCAATCTGCAGTGTAGCGTGTGGCAGCAAGACCAGAGCAGGATGGCACAGGGTGGGAACACCGGTTTCCCTCCCGTAGGCAGAAGCATTGGAAGGACAGCTATTATGTCGACAACAAGAAAACCGCGCCGGCACCTGCGCGCTACTGCGATCTCTTTTGGGGCGCTCGTGATTGCCCTGGTGGCCGCGTCCACAGAAAGCGCGAAGGCGGAGTCCGGCTACTACGCTGGAAAGACGGTCCGGATCGTGGTCGGATCGAGTGCCGGCGGCGGCTACGATACCTATGCGCGCGCGATCGCCCCGATCCTGGCCGAGCACCTGCCTGGCAAACCGACCATCGTCGTGCAGAACATGCCGGGCGGCGGCGGCATGACGTCGGTACTACACCTTGATGCGAACGCGCCGAAGGACGGCACGGTTATCACGCTGTTCAACGCCGGCGTCATCACCGACGTCGCGAGCAATCCTGCCAACGCCAGGGTGGACCTCACTAAAATGGCTTGGATCGGCAGCGCCACCCGCTCATTTCGCATGTGCTATTTCTGGCATGGCACCGGCATCAAGACCTGGAAGGGGCTCGACCGCAACCGGGAGGTGACCATGGGTGCTACCGGCGTCAATAGCGGCTCCTACAACGATGCGGCCATGCTGAAGAATTTGTTGAAGCAGAAGGTGCGCACGATCGCGGGCTATCCGGGCCGCACTGAAGTGCATCTGGCGGTCGAGCGCGGTGAGCTCGACGGCGAATGCGGCACGCCGGAGGCGTTGCCGGATAATTGGACGAGGGATAACAAAATCAATTTGGTCTTGCGCATGTCCGAAGCGAAGACCCCGAAAATTCCAGACAACGTTCCCTGGATCGGCGAGTTCGTGAGTTCGAAAGAGGATCTACAGGCGCTCCGTCTGCTCATCGCCGCCAACGAGCTCGGGCGGCCGATCGTCGCGTCGCGTCAGGTGCCTTGGGAGCAGATCGAGATGTTGCGCGCGGCGTTCGATGCCACCATGCGCGACAAGAATTACCTCGCGCTTGCCGCCAAGCGGCAGCTGACCGTCAGTCCGGTGAGCGGCAAGGGGGCGCAGGAGATAATCGCGCAAATCTTCACCACGCCGAGAAGCGTGGCGGACCGGGCAAGGGAAGTCATCAAGTGAGCTTGAGCAATGAAGTCAAACAGGACCTGCGGACATGGATCGCTGCCATGGACAACGCGGGCCAGATCCAGCACGTGAGCGGCGCCGAGCGCGAACGCGAAATCGGCGGGATCGTCGACGTCTATCAGCGCAGGATCGGCAACAAGGCGCTACTGTTCGATGACATCCCGGGCTATCCCAAAGGTCATCGAATTCTCGCCAACATCCTGACCTCGGTGCCCCGCATCAACATGACGATGGGCCTGCCGGCAAACGCCAGCGAGGTCGATCTCGTCGCGTTCTGGCGACGCTACATGCAGGAGATGAAGTTGATCCCGCCCCGGACGGTCTCCCGCGGGCTCATTCAGGAGAACGTGCAGAGCGGCGACGCCGTCGATCTTCACTGCATCCCGACGCCGCGCTGGCACGAGCAGGATGGCGGCCACTTCATCGGCACCGGATGCATGGTGGTAATGAAAGATCCCGATACGGGGTGGATCAACTACGGCGCCTACCGTGTGCAGGTGCAGGGCCGCAACGTGGCGTCCGTGCATTGCACCAAGGGCAAGCACGGCAATCAGATCATGCGGAAATATCACGAGCGCGGCGCGCCCTGCCCGGTCGCGGTCGTGGTCGGGATGCACCCTGGCCTGTTCATGGTCTCCGGCCTCGAAATTCCTTACGGCACGAACGAGTACGATGCCGCCGGCGGCCTGCTCGGCGAGCCGGTCGATGTCGTCGCGGCCCCGCGCACCGGCCTGCCGATCCCGGCCAATGCGGAGATTGCTTTCGAGGGATACGTCCGTCCGAACGACCTACTGCCGGAGGGACCGTTCGGCGAATGGGCGGGCTATTATGTCGGCGGGGTGCTGCAGGAGCCCGCGATCCGGATCGAGACGCTGCTGCACCGTAACGATCCGATCCTGCTTGGTGCCATTCCAGGCATCCCGCCGGACGACGATAGCTTCTACCGCGGCACCTATCGGTCCGGCGCCATCTGGAATCAGCTCGAGGCCGCCGGCATCCCGGAGGTCAAAGGCGTGTGGGCGCATCCGTCCGGTGGCAGCCGGCTCTGGATCACTGTCTCGATCAAGCAACAGTACGCCGGTCATTCCAAGCAGGCGGGTATCGTCGCGTCGCAATGCCATGCCGGCGCGTACGCCAACCGCTTTGTGGTCGTGGTCGACGACGACATCGACCCCGCCAACATGGACAAGGTGGTCTGGGCGATGTGCACGCGCTGCGACCCACGCGACGATTTCGAGATCCTGCGAGGCAACTGGACCGGCACGTCGGACCCGATGAATTACGGGCGCGGCGACCAACGCAACGCGCGCGTCGTCATCGATGCGTGCAAGCCGTGGCACCGCCGCGAGAGCTTCCCGCTTGCGGTCGGGTCGAGCACCGATCTCGACGCGCACATCCACGCGAAATGGAGACACGTGCTGCCGGGTGCGGAAGCGACCTGAGTGGCTGCCTTATCGCAACTCCGACGTCTTCCCGAACAGCCGCGTGTGATCGGCCAACGCATAGCGGTCGGTCATGCCGGCGATGAAGCTGTCGGAGGTAGAGTCGCCGGGACGGCGATACATCCGCGCCCGCCCCGGCGACCCTTTCAGCAGAGTTCGTACTCACTTCGCGATTCCTGTCTTGGATATACGCGATTCACAATGACAAGCAGGTGAGGACGCGGCGGATCCCCGCGATCATCCGTTCCTTGGCCGGCTCTCGTGCAGGTGGCCTGAAAGCGAATAGGTCGATACGAGTCTATTTCGGATATGGGGTCAGTCCCGTTCAAAAGGACTCCTTTTAGATACAGATCTCATTCGCGCAGTTTGTGCGCTTGCGTTTATCTCCGCGCTTGTTGTCTGCCTGATACCGAACGGCGCGCAGGCGCTTACCGCGCGGGAAGTCATGGAAAAGATAAGGATGCGATGGGTCTCACCCGATTCGGCGAGCGCTATCTCCGCAAGGTGGGCGAGGCGCCGAGCCCGCGCCCTCAGGTCGTCACACCGCCACGGCGACCGCCGCGCCGCCCCTCTGCGGCCAACACCACTGTGGCGCGGCTAAGCTAGGTTCCACACTGCGCGTCCAAGTGATAGAATTGGGCGCGAGGTGTGCGTTATATGGCGCGCCGCCGGTGATTGCCCGCACTGTATATTCATGCCGTTGCCGTCTTAGGAAATGCCTCAAGGAGCAGGGCAATGGCGCATGGATTGCTAATAAATGTCCTTGTGGGCCTCGTCGCCGGCGCCGCGGTCGCGACCGCAGCGCCGACCGGCTGGAACTACAAGAATCGCTCCGTTACGATCTATTCGGCCGGAACCACAGGCGGCGGCTATGACACCTATGCACGGCTGCTCGCGCACCATATTGGTCGGCACCTGCCTGGCAACCCAGCCGTGATCGTTAAGAACATGCGGGGTGCGGGCGGGCTGGTGCTCGCAAACCACTTGCAGACGCGAGCGGCGCGTGACGGCACCGAATTTGCGGCACTTGAGCACGGCACTGCATTCGCGCCGCTGCTCACCTATGCGCGCGTCGACTTCGATCCGGCAAGATTCAGTTGGCTCGGCAGCATGGAACAGTTCACGCCGATCGCCGCGGTCTGGCACACGGTGCCGATCCATTCAGCAGACGACCTCATGATGAAGCCGATGACCGTCGGCAGCAGCGGCGCAGGCTCGACCGCGTCGGGCTATCCGCATTCGCTCAACGCAATCCTAGGTACGAAGATCAAGGTGATCGCCGGTTATCCCGGCAGCGCCGAAATCAATCTCGCGATCGAACGGGGTGAGCTCGATGGAGTCGCAAGCTGGTGCTGGACCTGCCTGAAGGCCCAGAAGCCGCACTGGGTCGCGGATAAGAAGCTTCGCGTTGTCCTGCAGCTTGCACCGATCGGCGATCCCAAACTGACGAGGATGAAGATCCCGACGGTGTTCGTTTCTCTTCAGTCTCTCGCGCCGTCTCCTTAGCAACAAACAGCTTCGACATCTCTGGTGGCATTGCTCGCCGAAGAGTCCCCGGGTCGCACCCGGCCGCGCAACGCGGCGGACTATCACCTGGAGCCGTGGGATACGATCTTCGACAGTGCAAGTATTTTTACTACGCCACCGTCGCGTCTCCTTCGATTCACTACGCCACAGATCGCTAGATGACGCGCATGCACAACAACGCGCGTCGCGAGGCACGTATGCTTCACGTTTTCTCTTTTAGAGAGATTTGTCAGACTCAAGAGAGGAATCATCCGCTCATTTCAAACTCCGTGCGGGTTCGTGTGATGACAAATCAAAAGCATCGAGAAATCACGCGTGACACACCATTGAGACTTGAAGATGCGATAAAGATCGCGTTTCCTAGTGGCGGAATGACGGTGTCCGGGCTTCGTCGCGAGCGCGATCGTAACCGGCTCATCGTCGAGAAAATTGCCGGCAAAGAATTCACCACATTGGCGCATATTGAACGGATGCGAGAGCTATGCCGCGTCGAAGCAAAGGTGCCCGGCTCGAACTTCGAGCGGCGCGACGAGACAAGGCCGGAAATATCACGCACCAAGCGACCTGGCGTATCCGCGACAACGATCGCGACATCGGCACAGGCTGCGCTGCAGATGAAATTGCAGCCGCGGAGCAAAAGCTGAAAGAGTACATCTCCTCGAAGCATGAGCCGAAGCGCAAGGTTCAAGATATCGAGACGATTCCAATCAGCGACGTGTTGTCGATCTATGTTGACATCGAATTGGATGTTCTGCGCGACCGCTTCAAGGTGACGCAAGAAACCGAAGACACCATTCCGAGCATTCGGAAATTCAAGAAGCGGATCGGCCGTCTCAATGATTGGTGGGGGGCCAAGATGCTTGCCGAGGTCGACGGCGAGCAATGTCGCCGCTTCGTGAAGAAGCGCGACAAGAAGGGCGGTGCGCGACGCGACCTGGAGGATTTGCGCGCAGCCATCAATCACCACGCCAACGAAGGCTACCATCGCGGTCTTGTCAAAGTGACGCTGCCGGCGAAGGGCGAGCCGCGCGACAAATGGCTGACGAGGTCCGCCGCGGCAAAACTGATCTGGACGTGCTGGCGTTACCGCGAGATCCAGACCGTTCATCGAGGGG
Organism: Hyphomicrobiales bacterium; assembly: GCA_009377695.1. Lineage (GTDB taxonomy): Bacteria > Pseudomonadota > Alphaproteobacteria > Rhizobiales > Xanthobacteraceae > VAZQ01. The sequence goes on from WHTP01000072.1 coordinate 10,712, forward strand.
AGCGCAAAGGACAGAAGATTGCGACCGACAAGCGGCCGCTCCGGCATCTTGCCCGCTTCATCCTGATCGGGCTTTACACGGGGACGCGGGCTGGGGCGATTGCTGCGGCCTCCCCTGTCCCGGCCATCGGCCGTTCCTATATCGATCTCGAGCAAGGCATCTATTACCGCCGTAAACAAGGGGATGCGCGAACCAATAAGCGACAGCCGCCCGTCCCGCTTCCGCCACGCTTGCTCACGCATCTTCGCCGCTGGCACCGGATCGCACCCGGGGCGGAACACTTCGTCACGTATAAAGGTCAGGCGGTTGCTTCGGTGAAGACTGCATTCAAAACCGCGGTACAACTTGCAGGCCTTGAGAAAGGCATCTCGCCGCATACCCTTCGGCACACAGCAGCAACCTGGCTGATGCAACGTGGCGCCGATCCGTGGCAGGCCGCCGGCTATCTCGGCATGTCGCTCGAGGTGCTGTTGAATACTTACGGCCATCACCACCCCGACTACCTGTCCGATGCGGTGGAGAAGATCGCCAAGCGCGAAACGAAGACCGAACGGAAGCGAACCGAAAGTGGAATCGTTTCTGGGGCGATAACTGGGGCGGTGGGCGCGCGGCGGTCAGAGCGACGGCGATAAGTGATTGAAATTGCTGGTGGGCCCGGGAGGACTCGAACCTCCAACCAGACCGTTATGAGCGGCCGGCTCTAACCATTGAGCTACGGGCCCCCGCGGCTGCGGCGCAGCGGTCGTCGGGCGTCCCTCCCATACAATGTCGGGCCCGCCCCGACAATGCGATCCGCGATGCCGGCTTGCCGTGCCGGCGCGGGACTCGTCCTGCTTGCGAGGGACTCGCCCTGCGTGCGCGGCTTTTGTTCGTCGTGCGTGGACGACTCTGTTATGAATGGCCGTGATTCGCTGCCCGCCCATCGGGCTACGCGCCGGACCGGCGCCGGACCCGTGCAACGGTGGATGTGGCGCGCAGGGGTGACCGGCATGATTCCTGACCTCCGGTTCGTCATCGGCGCGGTGATCGCAACCGCCTTGCTGGGCGTCACCGTCTTCGGCCTTGCGGCAGCCATGCACCTCTCCTACCAGAGCAAGCTCGGCCCGCTCGAAGCGTCGCGGTTACTCGCTTACTCATCCGACGGCAGGTCTCGCATCCCCGTTCCGGCGCCGCGCCTGGATAATCCCTTTGCCAACATACCGGTCGATCCGAGCCCGTTGTTGATGCGGCCACCCGCCATGTCTGCCGATCAAAGCCCGGCACCGTTGCAACAACAAGCCGAGCCGATCGAACCACCGGCACAGACCGCGGCCACGAATGCACAGCCTGCGGATGATCGGGAGCCCGCAAGCTTTCCGCCGCCGGACGATCTCGACACAGTGGATGAGCGCGCCGTTATCGATCCGCCCTTGCCGCTCGACGACGCGTCGGCCCCATCTACCGAGTCCGCTCCGGCCGCCGAGTCTGGTGCTCCAGGTGTACCAACGCCGGAGCCGGCAGTTGCCGACACCACCCCGCCAGTTGAGTCACCTGCCGCGCCGGTGGAAACGACGCCCGTTACTCCCGCGCCGGTGGTCGAGAGTCCGCCGGAGCCGTCCGCCGCACCGGAGGTCGAACAAGTCGGCACCATCGCGGTGACGACAAACCCCGCCGAAACGCGCGACGATGCGCCCGCGGTGGTCGATGTCCCGGCAATCGCCAAGAAACCGGAACCGGTGAAAGCCAAGCGCAAGCGCGCGGTGCGTAAGCCGGTGGCGAGGCGGAGACGCCCGGCGCGGCGCGCGACGGCGCCGATCAATCCGTTATTCCCATCGATCGGTTATCCGATGAACGCGCCGTCGAACGCTAATCGCCCGGCTAAGGGATTCTGGCGGCTCGATTGATCGCTACATCCGCAGCAGCCGCTTGGCGTTGCCGCTCAAGAGCTTGATCTTGTCTTCCTCGCAGAGCGGAATGTGCGGAATCCAGTCGGTGCCGAGCTTGTTCGGCACGAACGGCCAGTCGATCGCGAACAGGATGCGGTCGATGCCCATCTCCTGCACGCAGCACAACAGCGCCGGGTTGGAGAAGTTGCCGCTGGTCGTGATGTAGAAGTGATTGCAGAAGATGTCACGGAAGCTCATCGGCTTGCCGCCCGGCCGCGCCAGCGCATTGTCGACGCGCCAGACTAGGAACGGCAACGTCTCGCCGAGATGACCGAGGATGATCTTGAGGTTCGGGTGCTTGTCAAACACGCCCGAGAGCACCATGCGCAGCGCTTGCGTCGCGGTCTCCACCGTGAAGCCCCAGGCGGCGCGGATCACCATCGGAAAGTCCTTCACATAGTCCTTATAGTAGGCCTCCATCACCGCCGGATGCGGCACCGACGGATGGAAATAGATCGGCACGTCGAGCTTTTCCGCACGCTCATAGATCGGCCAGAATTTTTGGTCGTCAAGGAACTCGCCATTCGAGAGCCCGTGGATCATCGCGCCTTTGAAGCTCTTCTTGGTGACGCAGCGCTCGAGCTCGTGCGCGGCGGCGGCGGGATCGATGGTCGGCAGCGCACAGAACGCGGCGAAGCGCTTGGGATTGGTGGCGCAGAAATCGGCCAGACGATCGTTGACGCGCTTGGTAATCTCGGCGGCATCAGCGCCGGTGAGTTTCTGCGCCGAGGGCGCACCATGCGAGAGCACCTGCACATCGACGCCGGCCTCGTCCATTTCCTTCAGCCGCAGCGCGCCGAGATCGAACAGCCGTTCGGTAATCGACGCGTTGCGCTCGACCGTCGCGGCATGCCCGGCAAGTTCTTGATCCCAATAGTGCTCCTCGATGGCGATGACCGGACAGTTCGGCTTCAGCGGCATGGTTCCCCCCGATTTGAAAATTGATCCCACTTCCCTAGCAATCGCGGCGCGCGCTGTCACGGGAGGTATACGCGGTGCAATGGTTCCATAACCGGCGACAAGACGATGCGCGACCTTCGCAACCCTGCATTGCCGCATTGTACTTGGCAGAGCTAACGACTCAGGCATTTAATAATGCGGCGGGATTGGATGGGGCCGCCACCACAGGGTGACAGCGATGGCACACTTGGTCGAGAAGCAGACCCTTCTGCGCGCCAATTCGGCAATGATGCTGACGCTCATCGGCGGCGGGCTGATGGTCTGTGCCTTGGGCGCGGTGATCTTCGACATCGGACGGGCGGTCGGCGCCTGGTAAAGCGCGGCGCTCCGCATGTCACACAAGCACCAGCTCAGCCGCGCAGCACAGTGCGCGGGTCGTCCGCCGCTTGATCAATAGCGTCGGCGCTGTCGCTGCCGGGATTTGCGCGGCTGATAGTTCGGATTTTCGGTGCACCAGCCACCGGCACCGCTGGCGCTCGCAAGACACTGTTGCCAGTTGTAGTAACCGCAGTCCCAGGTTCCACGTCCATTCACGCCATCCCGGATGCAATATGGATTGCGTGGGCTCGAGACCTGCGCCTGCACCGATTGAGTATCGGTGGCGAGGACGGCGGCTAAAGCAGCGGTGCCGGCAAGAACGCTGCGCATGGAAACCTCCCTGCAAATACGAAGATGCTCGATACGACCTTGATACGCCCTGTTCAGATAGGGTGGCCCGCATGCGATTGCAGCGGGCCCTCACCTTCCTCCGCTTACGACCGCGCCCCGGAGCACGAGCCCCAGCGCGTCGGTGAGATTGTCCCGTGAAAATGGCGCGAAGCGGAAGACCACACGGTGGTGGCCGGCCGGCACCTCGACCGCGCGGAAGAGAACGTCGGCACGCATGATTGGCACACGCTTGCCGTCGATCTCCGCGACCCAGCCCGGATACCAGGTTTCGTGCAGCGCCAGCACGCCGCCATGCTCGGACTCGACCTCGATCTCGATCCGCGACGGCCGCCAGCTCGCGATGCGCGCGCTGCCGCCCGACATGGCGCCGGCATAGCTCGCTCGCGGCGGCGTGTCGTCGTCGATCAGCACACGATCGGGCGCTGGGCTCGCGCCGAGCCAGCCTGGGCCGCTCAACGCATCGGCATCCGCCACCTGCACGCGGCGCGTAAAGATCAGCCGGGGCGCCGGGTCCTTAAGCCTGTAGACCCACACGTCGGGCCCCGCACGCAAGACGTCGGCGACCGGCCGGCGCGCAAGATGTGGCACCTCCTCGATCGGACGCCCGAGCATCACGAATTCGAGCCCGAGCGTGCGGGCAAGCGCGCAATCATAGCCGTCGAAGGAGGGCGGGAAATTGCGCAGCTCCATGCGCCAGTTGGACTCGCCGGGCGCCACCAGCCGGTCATAGATGCCGATGCGCAACGGATTGTAGCCGTTAACCGCTTCGAGCGACCGCACCATCGCAACGTTCTGCCACGGCCCACCGAGCCCCATGACTTCGACGCGCGGACGCTCGCCATTGCTGCGGCGCTTGGCGACCCAGCGATCGACCAGCGCGAGCGCGTCGGCCGCGGTGCCCGAAGGCTGCTCCAGGACCGCATAGAGGGCGTGCGGCTCGGCGTTGAGCCGGAACGCGGCGTTCCACCCGACGAGCTCGGCGCCCGCAATGACCGTCGCCGCAGCGGCGGCGATGCTGCGCATGCGCGCGCCGCGCGCGAGCGCAAGCATCAGGATCACAGCCCCGGCGATCGGCAGGCTCACCAGCACGGCGATCAGCGCGTCGCCGGAATGGCCGGCACGGCCAGAGAAGATCACGCCAGAGGCAATCACTGCGAGCCCGGCCAGCACGACTGCGACGATCGCGACGCAACGCCCGCGCGGCACGCCGTCGCGGATGTAGTCGGCAAGCAGCGCACCGCAGATCAGCGCCAGCATCGCAATAAAGACGAAGCTGCCATCCACCGGCCGGCGGAAACGGTTGACGCCCGGCACCATGTCGAACATCCACGCAAACGTCGGCGTATAGCGCCCGAGCGCATAGAGCAGCGCCAGCCCGGCGGTGGCTGCGATCAACATACGTCCGCGCCGGAACGCGCCGCCGCCGGCGATGCCGAACCAGAGCAGCAGGATGATCGGCACCACGCCGACGAAGAGATAGTTGAAGCTGTCATCGGTCAGCGCGACCAGCGGCTCCGTCGCGCCGTTCGGTCCCCAATACTCGCCATGCGAGCCGAAGATGTCGGCGACCGCGAGCTGCGCCAGGCCGGCGGGATGCAGCGAGCCCAACATCGCCTGGTCGAGCGTGATCGCCGGACGGTTGGAGAGCGCCGCGAATTGCATCGTCAGCAGCATTGGCGCCGCAATCAGTGCAAGACCGGCGACCGCCATCACGGCGAATACCAAAACGCGCTCGCGCAAATAGACGAGCGGCCGTTCGGCACTCACGATCTCGGCGATTGCCGCCGCGGCCAGCACGAAGCAGAGCAGCATCGCCACCTGATTGCGGCCGAGCGCAATCGCGGCAGCGACGAACGAGAAAGCTAGCCCGAGCGCGATCGACCGTTTTTCGAGCGCAAGCTGCAACAGCAGCAGCGCCAACGGGAACAGTCCGTAGCTTAAGATGATGCCGGTGTGCTGCAGCCTGCCCGCGGCGGCGCCGCCGAACATGAAGATTACCGCCGCCAGCACACAGGCGGCGACCGGCCACCGTGCGCGTGCCCCAATCGCGGCGACGGATAATCCACCGATCAGGAGGTGCGCATGAACGAGAAGATCGAAGGCGCGCAGCGATGGCGCGGGATCGATCAGCGCATACAGAACCATCAACGGCGCAAAGATCAGCGACTGCGGATCGGCGACGCTCGGATGCCCGCCATAGTGATATGGATTCCAGAACGGCGACACGCCGGACTCAAGGGCCGACGCAAGAAAGCGATAGAACGCGTAGAACTGGTTCTTGGAATCCCAGGGCACGACCCTGTCGGTCACGATCCAGCGGGTCATCGCCACGAGCCAGATCGCGCCGATCAACAGGCCAGCACCGACCAGCGTGTGCGTGAACGCGGTATGCTCAGACCCAACCTTCGCCCAGAGCGCGCCGCGTGCGCCCCCCAGGCGTCCCTCCATCCCGGCCATGGCGGAGAATGCCCGTAAATGCCCTATAAGGAGGGCAGCATGGCGCGGACGACGAACGTTGTCGAGTAAGGCCGCGTTACGCTTTGTTGCAGCGCAATATCTTACCGTACGCGAAAGGCGAGGACTTAGCCGTGCTACGCGACTGTGCGACTGCCAGCTTCAAGCAGAGAGGGCAGTCGGCGGCGATCGACTTTTCCCATCGGATTGCGCGGCAGGTGAACGGCCCGGATGAACTTTGCTGGCACGAATGGCAGCGCAAGGTGTGCGGAGCAATGCGCTTTCAGCTTTGCCTCATCCATCATCTCGCGCGCCACCAAGACTGCGACCACTTCCTTGTTACCGAATTCGTTCGCTGACGCGAACACGGCGCATTCGGTAACGCCAGGGAAGGCCGCGATGACCGCCTCGATCGCCTCCGGACTGATCTTGTCGCCTCCCAAATTGAGCAATGTGTCATTGCGACCGGTAAGTCTCAGCACGCCGTCGGCTTCGACGCTGCCGATCTCGCCGGGATAGAACCATCCGTCGCGGAAGACCGCAGCCGAAGCCGCCGGGTCCTCGAAATAACGATCGACCGCGAACGGGCTCGTGACGCGCAACAAGCCCTCCGTACCGGCCGGCAAGACGGCGTCGCTTTCATCCACGGCTTCGACCACCGATCCAGGATTCACTAACCCGACGGCCCCTGGAACTTCTTCGACAAGATGCGCGGGCGCGGTTGCGGTGATGCTGGCCTCGGTCGAGCTGTAGACATTGACCAAATGCGGACAAATGCGCGACCGCACGCGATCAACAAGTGGCTTAGGGAGCATGTCACCGGCACTCATGATCACATCGATTTCGCTTTGGAGAGCAGGATATCGCTCGAACCACTTCAGAAGAACTTCCAGACCGCCAGGCGAGCTCAAACAGCAGCCGACCCCGAAATCGTGAAATGCATCGATCGTGTCATCGAAGGATTTCCCGGGAAAGACGAACAGCCCACCACGCCACAATGTGAAGATCAGAAACTGAAAACCGAGCGACGTGCCCACCGGCAGGTCGCTGAACATGCGCACGTTCTGCATGACCTGCGGGCCGAAGACGCTGATGTGGCGAGCGATCCGCGCGCTCAGCAGCGCGTGAGACAAGGCGACCGCCTTGGGCCGGCCGGTCGTGCCGGAAGTCAGCGTGATGCGGCAAAGATCGTCGGGATGGATCTGCGACGAACACTCCGGCGGCCATGTCTCCTGCTCGCCGTGGGTCCAGTACAGGTCGACGCCCACAATCTTTTCGGATCCCGTCGGCGGCAGCTCTCGATCGGTGACCACAGCGTCGAGCCGGACGATGTTGCGGACCTGCTCGTCAAAGCCTGATATGCAGACCGCCCCCATGCGTGTCAGCGCCAGCAGCACTGCGGTCTCGAAGATTGGATCCTCGATTGATACTGCGACAATGGTGCCTGAACCGATGCCCGACCGGCTGAGGCGATGAGCGATGTTGCGCATGATCTGCGCGAGCCGGCCATAGCTCACGAGACCGATGCCCGTGCCCGGCGCAGCCAACGCGGGCGCCTTCGGCTGCACGATCGCTTGGAACAGGACGTTGTCGACGATGTTCATGTCGCGATTGCGATGTCCGAGAATCAGGTTGGCGTCTGCCGCGTCCGCCAGATCTCCAGCGCGGCTCGGCGGTCGATCTTGCCCTGGGCGCTCCTCGGTATCTCGTTGACCTTCAAGAAGGTCACCGGAACCATCGCGTCGCGCAGCCGAGTGGCGCAATGCGACCGTAACGCCTGCTCATCGAAGCTGCCGCTCGCGACAATCAAGGCATGAATCCGGGAAATGCCCATCGCGTCATCCTGGTCAAACGCAGCAGCCTGTTCGACCGCGGGGAAGCTGCACAGGATGTCCTCGATGATTTCTGGGTCAATGGTGTCGCCGCTCACGCTCAATGCGGTCTTGGTGCGTCCCGTGACGATCAACATGCGCTCGGCGTTGATGCGGCCAACATCGCCCGGATAAAATGCTCCATCGCGAAACAGGCGTGCGGTCGTTTCAGGATCACCGACGTATCCGCCCGCGAGGTGTGGTGTTCGAATCCGGATGTGTCCCTCCTGGCCAAGCGGAAGCGGCTTATCAGCGTCGTCGACGATTTCGACTGTCACGCCGGGGCAGATCAGCCCCACGGCCCCCGGCACACGAGCCAGCCTGTGGCTCGGTCCGCATGCCACCGTCGATGTCTCCGTCGCCCCGTAGGACGTGTACAGGTTCTGGCACAGCCGTGTCCGCGCCGCTTCGGCAAGCATCTGCGAGAGCTTCGCGCCCTGGCAGACAACGACCTTGAAGGGAGAGCTCAGGCCCAAATCGGCTTGAAAATATGCGAGATAGGCGCGCAGATCATGCGGCGAGACAACCAGTGACTCGACATTGTAAGCCGCGAGATATTGCAACACGTCGGTGGGTTCGGGGCCGGCGAAGTAGATCGTCTGCCCTCTTCCCAGGGTGTACATCATGTCACGGATGCCGACCAACGTCGCCGCTTGCATACTGCAGAAATGGCGCGAGATTTTTGCGATCAACGGTCCTTTCGCATAGGCGTTGAACACGGCTCGCTCGCCCAACATGCGATGGCTCAAGGCGACCCCTTTCTGCCGCCCGGTTGAGCCGGAGGTCAGCACGATCGTGCAAGGATCGTCAGGCTTGCAGCGATAGATGCGCTCGTAATCCGGTGGGCTGCCGTCCCCTTGGAGCCATGAAGCCTCGATTGCAACAACCTTATCATCGCCGGCAAATGCGTCCCGGTTGTTGGTCAGGAGGGCCGTGATCGGAATTTGCTCCGGCCGCATCGCCGTGGTCAAAGGTATGGTCACAACTCCGATCTGGGCAAGACCGAGGAACAGCGCCGCATGAAAGATCGAATCCGCAACGTAGATCGCAGCCACATCTCCGGGAGCGAGACCCGCCTTGAGAGCGGAGCACGCGACATTGTGAATGAGCGCTTCGAGCTGCCCGTATTTGATCGAACCGATCCCTGAACCCGGCGTGGCAATCGCCGTGCTGAACGGATTGACCCTGCACTGAAAGAGAACGGGTTCGACAACATTCATGGATAAAGGTGCGCTGTCATTACGGCTGTTTCATCTTCGCGACCAGGAGCTGCTTGATCTTGTATCGTTCCAATTTCCCGAGATCGTTGCGAGGGAGTTCGTCAACCGCGACCATATTGAACTGTACACCGGCAAACTCCGCCCTGCCGGATAGCGCTTGCCTGACGTCGGCGATGTTCGCTTGGCGATCCAATACGACCGCAACCCAGAGCTCCTCGATACCCGAAGACCCAGGCACACCGCAAACGCCGGCGTCGCTGACGCCGGGCGTGCGTTGCGCCGCCTCATCGAGCAGCGCTCCAGCCACTTTCGTGCCGCCGATATTGACGACGTCGTCCGTTCGGCCGAGCACGCACAACACGCCGCCTTCGGTGAGCAGGCCGTTGTCGCCAGGGTACCACCAGATCGTCTCGACGTCGTCGCGCGCCTCCGGATGCGCGGCGATATAGCCGGCCGCAAAATAGTTGGTCCGGCAGCGGATCCGGCCCGGCGTGCCCGCTGGTAGCGGACGCCCCTGTTCGTCGACGATCTCGACGGTGATGCCTGGCGCAGGAAAGCCGACGGCGTTGGAGATGCTCTGGATCGCGAAGTAATTTCCTGACGCCACCAAACCCGCCTCGGTCGAACCATAGTTGTAGACTACATTGCGGCACAGACGCGCCTGCACCCGCCGGAACAGCTCCGGAGATGCGAATGCGCCGCCCATGACCACCTGCTGCAGGCTTGCGGGCTGAAGCGCGGGATTGGCATCGACGGCATTGACCAAAGCCAAAATTTGCTGAGGCGATGCAATGATCGTTTCCACCTCGAACAGGTCGATCATCCGCAGCGTGCCCTCGATGTCTCCCGCTGTACACACTGTGCGGCCCGCGTGCATGAGTTGGGCGGTTCGCGAGAACCCGAACCACGAACTCACGCCGGGAACGACGAGAGTTCGGTCGGTCAGTGCTTCCGCCGTGTAGCCAAGCAATGCGACCCGCTCCATGATCGCCGCGCCGGGGACGACGACCTTCTTCGGAACGCCGGTCGTGCCGGACGTGAAAAAGATCTGGCTGGTATCGGCCGCAAGGCTCGCGTCACCCGGATTCCATCGTTCGACAGGACCGTCGGCAAGGCGCAGCCACGACTCCTCAAACCGGATGTTGCGGCCGCCCGATAGCACCTGGCCGTGGCCCGTGTAGATCGTGTTCGGAATTCCATTCGCCCGCATGAGCGGCAGCATGGTCGGCCTGATGGGCGCGACTGGGATGCCACGTCGCAGCAAGGCGAAGCAGACCGCCAACCGCCGCATCGGCTCGTCGATCGCGACGGCGACCGGCTCATCTTTCGGCAGCTTCAACGCGTCGGTTCGCTGCGAGATGCCGGTGATCGCGATTGCCAATTCCCGGTAGGTGAGGCTCGCATTCGGCTGGAGCAGCGCCGGGTGGTGCGGGTACATTTCCGCCCAGAAGAAAATCATATCGGCCGGATGCATGTCAGGCTCGAGTGCTGTGCTGGTTCGAGTCGGCCGCAGTCGCGTCGGCACCCGCTTGGCCGCCGTCCGATGCGACCAGCAGCGCCTTTAATTCGTGGCGCTGGAGCTTGCCGAGATCGTTGCGCGGGATTTTCTCGATCCGGATCACCGGCCCGACGCGCAACTGAAAATTCTGGCTCGCTTCGACGAACTGCTTGAGCGCGGCGAGGTCGATGTCTGCGTCGCTTGCGAGGCCGATCCAAATCTCATCGATACCGGCGCCACCGCCCCCCGCACACACGCCAGCGTCGCGGACGCCGGGAAAGCTGCACACCAGTTGATCGAGCACCACCGCCGATACCTTGACGCCGCCGCTATTGATGACGTCGTCCGACCGACCGCCGATGCAGAGAATGCCCCGCTCGGTGAGACGTCCGAAGTCGCCCGGATACCACCATGCTTCCTTATTTTCATCCGCGCCACCGCCAAGATTGGCTTCGAACACGGCTTGAATGGAGTCGGAGCGGCCGCGGATCAGGCCCTCTTCGCCGGCCGGGACCGGCTGATGATTCTCATCGACGATTTCGATGCAGATGCCGGGCAGCACGAACCCGACGGCTCCCGGTGTACCGCGGATCGTCTCGTAGGGTGCAAGCGCCACCAAGCCGGTCTCCGTCGCCCCGTATTCGGTCACGATCGAGCGGCACAGCAGCGACTGCACGCGCCTGGCGAGATCGGCCGATAGGGCGCTGCCACCAATCCTGATCTCCCGCACCGAGTCGAGCCGGTAACCCGGGTCGGCCTCGATCATCTCCACCAGTGCGAGCACCTGCTGCGGAGACGCGATAATGGCGTCGACTTTGAACGTCTCAATCAGTTTCAGCGGATAGGAGACGTCGCCGGCAAACACGATGGTCTTGCCCGCGGCGAGGAGCGCTGCAAGGCGGGTGAACCCGAATGTGGTGGTGGGACCAGGGCCCATCAGGACCTTGTTGAAGCGCGTGTCCCCGACAGCGTTGGCCAATGTGACGCGCGCCACCAACGCGGCGGCGGGTAGCACCACCTTTTTCGGTGTGCCGGTAGTACCGGACGTGAAGAAGATCATGTTTGTAGCCGGGATCGGATCGGCGGTCGTCGCTGCAGGCATGCCAGAGCTGCGCAGCCATGAATCATCAAAGCCAACATTGTTGCCGTCCGGTAGCGCCTGGCTGCCGGGAGCGAAGATCAGGTCGGTGACGCCGTTCGCGACAAGGCTCGGAACGATATTATGGGCGACAGGAGCGCAGGCGATGCCGTTGCGCAGGAGAGCGAGGCAGACCGCCAGCAGCTTGGCTGGATCCGGAATAGCAACGGCAACCGGCTTCTCCCGATCGAAACCGCAGGCGTGAATACGTGCGGCGCAGGCGGCAACCGCCTGCTCCAATGCCCCATGGGTGATCACCATGTTGGATTGGATGAGCGCCGGCCGTTCCGGACTGATCCGCGCCCAGTACGACAGCATCAGCAGAGGATGCATGCAACCAACTCAACTAACGATCTGGCCCCACCCGGGCGAACAAAGCAGAGGATGCCATGCCTATGATCGTGAGCTATGCCGGACGCACGCTCATTCGGCAAGCCGCCTCCGAGAAGCGCCTCGCGCTAAGTCGCAAGCCACGCCCGAAACGGCTGCGGCCTTGGAGCACTCCCCAAGGCCGCAGGATTAACGTCGATGTTCGAGCGTTCGCGAACGCTCAGAACTTGTAGTTCAGCTTCGCCCGGCCAACGACCGCCGAGTTGGTCGTCGCGGTGAGGGTCTTGCCACCGAACGGGTGGTTGGTCTGTCCAAAATCCACGTACAGGAGTTCGGCGCCGACGACCCAATTGCGGGTGAGCATGTGCTCCGCGCCGCCGCCAACCGTCCAGCCGACGCGCGTCTTGGAGTGTGAAAACATACCGCTCGGGATACAACAGTCCGAAACCTTCACCTTGGCGAAGGCGGCGCCAGCTGTCGCGTACAGATGCCAGTTGCCGAACGCTGCACCAAATCGTCCACGAGCTGTCGACAGCCACGACAAATGCGTCCCGTAACTGTCGTTCCCAACTTTCAGATATTTTCCTTTGGAAAGCCAGGAGCCGTCGGCCTCGAGGCCAAACACGAAATTGCCAGCCTGCCAATTATAGCCGATCTGCCCACCACCGACGAACGATACGGTGTTGTACTCGGTGGTTTCAAAAGCAATGTTGCCTTTCTGCGACGCGCCGCCCGCGTGCAGGCCGATGTAGAAACCGGCCCATGAAGGTGCGACCGGCGCCGCCATCGGGTAAGCCTTGGCAGGCAAATCAGCGGCTTGGGCGCCCGGCATGAACGCAACGCCCGCGGCCGATGCCAACAGAATTCCTTTGATTTTCATTTCCTAGAAGTCCCCGATTGATGTGGTTGCTTCTTACCTCACTTGTTCCATTTTGCCTGTAGCGGCCGTGCAACACCGGCATAAAATCTGATCTTCGCCAGCCGTCGTTATAAATTAGTATTCAAAATCAACAGCTTGCAACGCAGAATGGCGCCCTCGTCATGAGCCAACAGGTGGCAGTCGGCTGTTTGTAAGCCTGCGTGCATCGGGCCAGCGCATCGGCCATGTCTGCGGTCCCGGACTAGAGATGCGGCTTGCCGCTCGCGAACCATTCCGTCGGGATGGTGCGGTTGGTGCCTTCGGCCAGGAGCTTCCGGTGCAGGATCGCGCCGCAGGCGGCGAACTGCATCGCAAGGCCGGTATTGTTCTTGTAGAAGACGATGCCGCCCGGATCGCGCCTGAGCGCCACCTTGCTGGTGACGACGTCGCCGAGCTCACGCACGTTCTCACGTTTCACGCGCCCCTGAGCAATCGGCTCCGACAGCTCGACCTGACGGTTGGCCTCGACACTGTCCCAGTCGTTGATGATGATCTCGCTCGCGCGCGCGAACGTCGTCTCGTCGACCTCGTGACGGGCGTTGAGCGCGTCCGAATTGCCGATCGTGACGACCATCAGCCCGCCCTCGAGCCATTCTCCGTTGAGCACCGGCACCTTCGAATTGGTGGCGCAGGCGACAATATGGGCGCCGCGCACGACCTCGCGCGGATCGTCGACCGCGATGGTCTCGAACATTTCACCGACCATCTGCTGCACGAAGGCGGCGCGGTGCGCAGCGTTCAGGCTATAAATTTTCACACGCCTGATCGGACGTACGGCGCATATCGCTTTGCAATTGGGGACGGCCTGCATGCCGGTGCCGAACAGGCCAAGCACACTCGCGTCCTCGCGCGCGGCGAGCGACACCGCAAGCGCCGACGTGGCGCCAACGCGAAGTCCGGAGAGATACGTCTCGTGCATGAAGGCGAGCGGCTCGCCGGTACGCAGATCGTAGAGGATGATGATCGTGTAGTTGACGTCGTCGGCAACGTTTACTTTGCGACCATTCACGGGTTGCACCGGCGCAAACGCCGAGCCCGCACGCACGCAGGCAACGCCTGCGCTTTCGACCGCGCCGGCGTGGATGTTCGCCGTGTAGCGGCGCGTCGGATCGGGCGTGCTGGCACTGTAGCGCAGCCGCGGTGGGTTCACCGCGCGGCCATCGGAGAGGTCACGGAATGCAACACGCATCGCCTCGATCGCTTCGGGGATCGAGAGCAGCCGCTCGGCGTCTGCATCGGTGATGATGATGGACAATGAGAGAACCTCAGCGGATTTGAGTCACGAGCGGTGCAGCGAACGCGGTGTGCCCCCTCTCCCCGCTGGCGGGGAGAGGGTTGGGGTGAGGGAGATTCACAACGAGCGTGCTTCGCGATCCGACCTCTCCCCGCAAGCGAGGAGAGGTCGCAGCGAGGCTGCGGCGCGTTGTCAGCAAACAACAACAATCAAATCTTCTCCAGCTTCGGCATCACCTCAGTGCGCATCAGCTCCAGCGAACGCATGGCCTGCTCGAGCGTGAGATTGCCGAAGAACAGATAGCTCAGCAGATAATTGAGCCCGAGCTTGTCGGCCTGACGCTCGATCTCGGCGAGCACCGTCTTCGGGCTGCCGGCGATCGCCATGCCGTCCTTCTCCCATTCCTCGAAGGTCATACCGCGCGGCACGAGTCCCCTCACCTGCGCCTCGTTCTGGGCGTGCTGCTTGCGCAGCCAGTTGAGGCTGGCGACGTGGTAGTCGACATTCGGCTTGGCGAGCTTGCGCGCCTCCTCGTCGGTGTCCGCGACCACGATATGGCGCAGTGCGCCGATCGCAGCGCCGCCTTTGAACTCCGGCTTGGGCCGCTCCGCCCCGCCGCGCTTGGCGAGCGCTTCACGATAAGCGTCGATGTTGACCTTGGCGTAATCGGTCGGGCCGTTGGCGACGAAGTGCATGCCATGATCGCCGGACCACGTCGCGCCTGTCGTGTTCGACGAGCCGTACCAGAACGCGGGCATCGGCTGCTGCAGCGGCCGCAGCGCCATCGGCACGTCCTTATAGGTGTAGTGCTTGCCGGCGTAGCTGAATTTCTCGCTGGTCAGCGCCGTGGTCATGCAATTGAACGCGTCGATGAAGATCTCGCGCGAATCCGCATGCGCGATCTTGTGGTAGGCGAGCTCATAGGGCGACACGCCGCGTCCGACGCCGATCTCCAGCCGACCATTGCTGAGATGATCGAGCATCGCAATCTCCTCGGCGAGCCGCAGCGGCGAATAGAGCGGCAGCAGGTAGCACAGCGGTCCAAGTCGCATGCGCTTGGTCGCGCGCGCAACGGCGCCGAGATAGACGCCCGGCACCGGCACGAGATTGAGCGGGGTCGCATGGTGCTCGGCGATATGCAGGCAGTAGATGCCGGCCTCGTCGGCGGCGGCGGCGAATGTGAGGCGCTCGTTTAGGGTTTGCGCCATCGAGCGATCGGACGCGCGCTCGACGTGATCGAAGATACCGACTTTCATGATTTAGCCTGCGATTTTTTGTGATTGCGAGAAGAACGGTGACGGCAGATTGCACGATCCGGGTGGGATCGGAAAGGCGGCCAGAGGTGGTGTATGCTGCACACGCACACACAGGGAGGTGACGCCATGCATGTCTTCAACCTTGAGCGCGAGCAGGCCTGGGATCCCAAGAAGCACGTCGAGAAGGTGTTAGGGAAAATCGAGGACGGCGACGTCACCGTCGCCTGCTGGGAGCCTGGCCAGATCAGCCCCAATCACTGCCATCCGGAAGCGACGGAAATCTATTTCTGCTTCTCCGGCGGCGGCGTAATGCGGACCCCGACGCAGACCGTCGGGGTGGTGCCCAGCTCGTTCGTCGTGCACCCGCCCGGCGAACTGCATGAATATGAGAACGGGCGCGAGCGGACGCTCCTGTTTCGCGTTCGCTATGGCGCCGACATGCGCTCTCACTTCGTCGACTGGCGCGGGCGGGAGGGCTGGACGCAGTCGGCAGAAGATCAGGCCTACTTCAACATCCACCCGGTCGGGTGAGGCGGGGTGACGGACCATTAACAATGCTGGGTTCCCCGATTGCAAATCCTTGCTTTGACCACTATATCCCCCCGCGTTCGAGATTTTGCCTGACTTGTATTCCCCCACGGGGGCTTCCCCAAGACAACGCCAAATCCGGATATGCGGCCCGCGGAATGGTTTTGCGGGCCATTGGACGCCTTGAGCGTTTTCTGAAGGAGGCCATACGATGGCAACAGGTACCGTGAAGTTCTTCAACACCACGAAAGGCTACGGCTTCATCCAATTGGATGAGGGCGGCCCTGATGTGTTCGTGCACATCTCCGCGGTCGAGCGCGCCGGCATGCGCAGCCTGGTCGAGGGTCAGAAGGTTTCATTCGACGTCCAGGCCGATCGCAAGACCGGCAAGTCGGCGGCGGCCAATCTGCAGCCGGTCTGATCGACGGCTTGAATGGTTCGAAGCCCGGCGCTAAACCCGCCGGGCTTCTTGCTTTTCGCGTGTGCTCTGTAAGTCGGGTTAGTGCGGCCGTAGCCGTCCAGATCGGGCCGATCTGTTCGAGCCACGCGTTACCCCGATAGCAAATCGGACGTTGGGTTACGCGCGGGTTTTCGTATTGGATCCCCATCGGCGTTCAGTGGCCGCTAACTCAATCTTCCAGGTCGAACCCAACAAGAAGGACCGGCAGAAAATGGCCCGCAAACCCGGAACCCGCTCGGTCGGCGACTACGTCCTGTTCGATGTCACCTATGAGGACGGGACCCAGCGCTCGAACCGCCGGGTGCCGGCCGCCGCGCTCGGTGGCCTCGATGGTGACGAACCCGCCCGCGCCATCATCGAGGCGCAGGACCGCGAGATCGCCGAGAAGTCCGGCCTGCCCCCGAACCGCATCAAGAGCTTGCGCCGTACCGGCGCTCCGCCCAGCAAGGAAGAAAAGGCGGAGATGAAGAAGGCCGCGCGCGGGCGACGTTGAGGTTGCCTGTAGGATGGGTTGAGCGCAGCGAAACCCATCAATCGTCGTCATAGAGCGGACCAGCGATGGGTTTCGCTTTGCTCAACCCATCCTACGCACGACTTACCGATCGAGCTTGATCCCCGCGCGCTTGATGATCTCGCCCCAGCGCGTCGTCTCGCCGGCGATGTGCTTCCGAAAATCCTCCGGGCTGCCGAGCGGCAGCACCACGCCGAGCGCTTCAAGCTTGGCGCGGATGACGGGCTCCGACATCGCCTTCTTGGCCTCGGCATTGAGCCAGTCGATGACCGGGCGCGGCGTCTTCGCGGGCGCCAAGAGACCGAACCACGGACCGCCTTCGAGCTCCGGCATCCCCTGTTCCGCCATGGTCGGCACGTCCGGTACCACTGGCAGCCGCTGCGGCGACATCACGCCGAGAGCCCGTACCTTGCCGGCAAGCAACTGCTCACGCGCCAGCGGCACGATGTCGAACATCATGTGGATGTGCCCGGCGACAAGATCCATCACCGCCGGCGCCGCGCCCTTGTAAGGCACGTGCACGAGGTCGAGCTTGTGCATCGTTTTGAACTGCTCGCCGACCATGTGGCCGGACGAGCCGTTGCCGGGCGAGCCGAACGACACCTTGCCGGGATTCTTCCTCGCGTAGTCGACGAGGTCTTTCGGTGTCTTCACCGGCAGCGACGGATGCACCACAAGCATGTTGGGCGAGGAGCCAACCAGGATGATCGGCTCGAAATCCTTGGCCGGGTCGTAGGGAAGCTTCTGCAGATGCAGCAGGATCGACTGAGTTGGATGGAAACCCATGTAGATGGTGTAACCGTCGGGCGCCGACTTTGCGACGAAGTCGGCTGCGATCACGCCGCCGGCGCCGGTGCGCTGCTCGGCGATCACGGTCTTGCCGGTGGCCTCGGTGATACGCTGCGCGACTGCGCGTGCGAGCAGGTCGGCGACACCGCCTGGCGGCGTCGGCACGATGATGCGGATCGGCTGGTTCGGGTAATTCTGCGCGCTGGCGTGTGAAGCGAAAACCGCAATCGTCGCGGCGAACGCCGCGGCAAGCCGCAAGGGCGATCGAGCCATTCTGGTTCCCTCCCCGATCCATTGGCTGGACGGTATTAGAATGCACTCACCATAGACCAGACTGGGACGCATTGCCACGGACCGCATCCTGCGGCGCAACGTTGCACTCTGGAAATCGTCCCGCCGGCACCCCATGTTAACGACGTGGCGGGATCATTTCGCGTCGCAATTCACCCACAATCCGGCAAGGACAACAGACGGGGTCACCGTCATGAGCAGTGCATTTGTAAAAGAAGCCGACGGCAACCAGGTGGTCGAGACCCTCCCGGAGCGGCCGGTCTCGACGCACCCGAACTTGGTCACCGCGCAAGGGCTCGCGACCATCGAGGCCGAGCTTGAGCGCGTGCATCGTGAGCATGCGCAGGCGCAGGCGGAGAACGACCGCGCCACGCTGGCGCGCACCGCGCGCGATCTGCGCTACTGGACGTCGCGTCGCACCACCGCGCAGATGATCGCCCCGCCGGAGGGTGGCGCGCAGGTGCAATTCGGTTCGACCGTGAGCATCGAACGCGATGACGGCCGGCGCCAGACCTTCCGCATCGTCGGCGAGGATGAAGCCGATCCCGCGCGCGGCACGCTTTCGCACGCCGCGCCGCTTGCGCGCGCGCTGTTCGGCAAGTCCGTCGGCGACGTCGTGAAGGCTGGCCAGTCGGACGCCGAAATCGTCGAGATCGCGTGATGGGCGGTCAAAAATCTTTGGTCATTCCGGGGGCCGGCCAAGTGCCGGCCCCCGGAATCCATCATGTCGACAAGCGAATTATGGATTCCGGACAGCCGCGCGCAGCCAAGTTTACGCAGGCTGCGTAAATTGCCTGCGTGGGCTTCCGGAATGACGTCGGCGTTTCCCTTCCCGCTCCCCCCGCGCTAGTCTCCGGCCCGCCCGATAGACGGGGCGCAAAGACCAACAAGGCGACGGAGACGGACATGGCGAAGGCGTATTGGGTATCGTGCTATCGGACGATCACAAATCCGGATGCAGTGGCGGAATATGCGAAGCTCGCGGGCCCGGCGATTTTAGCGGCCGGCGGGAAATTCCTCGCGCGCGGCAATGCCGACGTCGCCTATGAGGCCGGGCTGAAGCAGCGCATCGTGGTCGTCGAGTTTCCGAGCGTCACGGCCGCGGTCGCCTGCCATGACGGACCGGGGTACCAGGCCGCCCTCAAGGTGTTCAACAACGCCGGCGAGCGCGACTTCCGCATCGTCGAAGGGTTGGAATAGCGCGCACTTACGTTCGCTTTTTGATAGCGCATTGGGATTCTCGTGTCCCGGGCTTGACCCGGGACACAGCTTTCTTGGACGAAACAATCTGGGTCCCGGCTCGCGCTAACCCATCTTTCACGATTCGCGGCGATTTGCTCGTTTTTCGGGGTGCGAAGGGGGCAAAAACCGAGTCGGATCAATGGCGAGTTTGCGAGATCGGCGTGTAGTGTAGACCTACTATCTTTCGGCCTTGGGGCGA
>WHTP01000169.1 GCA_009377695.1 Hyphomicrobiales bacterium
CAAGCAGGAACACCACGTCAAGCGCGTCGCCGTCCGTCATCTTTAGCGCATTCATGCCGTCACTCGCCGGCACGAAGCCGAGATCGAGCGCCCCCACGCGCGAGGCTGCGGTGTGCAGCACGGAGAAACCGTTCCAGCCGTCCTTCACCGCGCCGAAACTCACTGCGACTTTGGCCGCAAGCGCCGCAATCGCCGCGCCATCCGGGCGCGCCAGCGCGCCGGCACCGAGAATAACCAACGGGTGTTGCGCATCCTTGAGGACGTCCGCAAACGGATGCTTGCCCGCCGCCAGATCGGCAAGCGTCTCCGGCCCCTGGCCGAGGAAGTCATACTGATAGGTGAGACTGGCGCGCTCGCCGATCAGACCGATCGGATACTTGCCGGCGATCCAGCGCTTGCGGATGCGCGCATTCAGCACCGCCGCTTCGCGCCGCGGGTTCGCGCCGATGATCAGCAGCGCGTCAGACTGTTCGATTCCCGCGATAGTCGCGTTGAACAGGTAGCTTGAACGGCCCCAGGCGGGATCGATGGCCGAACCGTCCTGCCGGCAGTCGGTGTTGCCGACACCGAGCCGTGTCATCAGGTCCTTGAGCGCGAAAATCTCCTCGGTGGCGGCGAGGTCGCCGACAATCGCGCCGATACGCTCCTTACGCGCGCCCTTCAGACGGGCAGCAATCCCCTCGAATGCGACCGGCCAGACCGCGGGACGCAGTCGGCCGCCTTCCCGGATATAGGGCTGGTCGAGGCGTTGCGCGCGCAGACCGTCGACGACATGACGGGTCTTGTCAGAGATCCATTCCTCGTTCACGTCATCATTGACGCGCGGCAGGATGCGCATCACCTCGCGGCCGCGGGTGTCGATGCGGATCGCCGAACCGAGCGCGTCCATAACGTCGATCGACTCGGTCTTGGTCAGCTCCCACGGCCGCGCCGCAAAGGCGTAAGGCTTCGAGGTGAGCGCACCGACCGGGCAGAGATCGACCACATTACCCTGCAGCTCGGAGGTCATCGCCTCTTCGAGATAGGTCGTGATCTCCATGTCTTCGCCGCGCCCGATCGCGCCCAGCTCGGGCACGCCGGCGACCTCGGTCATAAAGCGGATGCAGCGCGTGCAATGGATGCAGCGCGTCATGATGGTCTTCACCAGCGCGCCGACATACTTGTCCTCGACGGCGCGCTTGTTCTCCTGATAGCGGCTGGAGTCGACGCCGTAGGCCATCGCCTGATCCTGCAGATCGCACTCGCCGCCCTGATCGCAGATCGGGCAATCGAGCGGATGGTTGATCAGCAGGAATTCCATCACGCCTTCGCGCGCCTTCTTCACCATCGGCGAGCGGGTGCTGATGACCTTCGGAGTGCCGTCGCGATTGGGTGGGAGGTCCTTCACGCCCATGGCACAGGACGCCTGCGGCTTCGGCATACCCGCGACCTCGATCAGGCACATGCGGCAGTTGCCGGCGATCGACAGCCGCTCATGGTAGCAGAAACGCGGGATCTCCGCGCCAGCGAGCTCGCACGCCTGGAGCAGCGTGTACTCCGGCGGGACGTCAATCTCGTGTCCATCAACGATGAGCTTGGTCATCTTGTCGTTTCCGAAGCTACCGGGTCCGCCGCTTCAGTGCGGTCGCCAGATGCCACAGTGCCATCGCCGGGAACAGCGTCAGCAGCGGGTAGATCGTGAGCAGCATCGTGTAGAGATTGGAATTGCGAACCGAGGTCAGGTGCGGCAGCAGCATCAGCGCGATCAGCGCCGCAACCGGAAGGCAGAAAAAGATCGGCGCGAGGACACCCAGCCGCGCCCGTCCGGCCGCGATGCAATAAGCGGTGCATGCGATCAGCGCTGCGATCGCCGGCAACACGCGTCCGACCCAGACCAGCGGCGTGGTTGCCGTGCCGCCGACGCCGATCACGGCGAGAATGGCGATGCCGAGGACAATGACCGTGCCGATCAGGTACCAGAGT
Organism: Hyphomicrobiales bacterium; assembly: GCA_009377695.1. GTDB lineage: Bacteria > Pseudomonadota > Alphaproteobacteria > Rhizobiales > Xanthobacteraceae > VAZQ01. The sequence goes on from WHTP01000169.1 coordinate 1,963, forward strand.
GTCATGCCGGCACCTTTTCATCTGCGGTTTCCGCCAGGTGCGCATTGCGGGTGTATTCGTCGATCCGGCGCTCGATCTCCGGACGGAAGTGGCGCAGCAGCCCCTGTACCGGCCAGGCGGCGCCGTCACCGAACGCGCAGATGGTGTGGCCCTCGATCTGTTGGGTGACCTGCCACAATGCGTCGATCTCGCGCTTCTGTGCCCTGCCCTCGGCCATACGGGTGAGCACGCGCCACATCCAGCCCATGCCCTCCCGGCACGGCGTGCACTGGCCGCAGCTCTCGTGCTTGTAGAAATAGGAGATGCGCGCCATCGCCTTCACGATGTCGGCGGTCTTGTCCATCACGATCACGGCGGCGGTGCCGAGCGCGGATTTCTTCTCGCGGCAGCCGTCGAAATCCATCAGCAGGCTGTCGCACTGGTCCGGCCCCGCCGGAATGAGCGGCATCGAGGAGCCGCCCGGGATCACCGCCAGAAGATTGTCCCAGCCGCCGCGCACGCCGCCAGCGTGGCGCTCAATCAGCTCCCGCAGTGGAATGCCCATTTCCTCTTCGACATTGCAGGGCCGCTCGACATGACCGGAGATACAATAGAGCTTGGTGCCGGTGTTGTTCTGGCGGCCGATGCCGGCGAACCAAGCCGCGCCGCGCCGCAGGATATCCGGCACCTGCGCGATGGTCTCGACATTGTTCACGGTGGTCGGGCAGCCGTAGAGGCCGACATTGGCAGGAAACGGCGGCTTGAGGCGCGGCTGGCCTTTCTTGCCCTCCAGGCTCTCGAGCAGGGCGGTCTCCTCGCCGCAGATATAGGCGCCGGCACCATGGTGAACGTGCAGGTCGAAGTCCCAGCCGTGGACGTTGTTCTTGCCGATCAGCTTGGCGTCATAGGCCTGGTCGATCGCCGCTTGCAGGCGTTCGCGTTCGCGCACGAATTCGCCGCGGATGTAGATGTAGCCCGTGTGCGCCGCCATGGCCGCGCCGGCATAGAGGCAGCCTTCGATGAGAAGATGCGGATCGTGCCGCATGACCTCGCGGTCTTTGCAGGTGCCGGGCTCCGACTCGTCGGCATTGACCACGAGATAATGCGGCCGGTCGCCGACCTGCTTGGGCATGAATGACCACTTGAGGCCCGTCGCAAAACCCGCGCCGCCGCGCCCGCGCTGGCCCGACGCCTTCACCTCGTTGACCAGCCAGTCGCGGCCCTTCTCGATGAAGCCCTTGGTACCGTCCCAGGCGCCGCGCTTGCGCGCACCGTCGAGCCCCCAGTCGCCCTGGCCATAGAGATTGCGAAAGATGCGATCCTTGTCGTCGAGCATCGCGGTCCTATGTCGTCTCTTTGAGCGTGGTCGCGCCGCCGATCGGCGCTGACAATTGCCGGTCGACCTGCGGGCCCGGCTTCGGCGTGCGGCCGGCGGCCATCTCGTCGAGGATCTTCTCGAAAGTCTCGGGCGTCAGATCCTCGTAGTAGTCGTAGTTGATCTGGGCCATCGGTGCGTTGACGCAGGCTCCGAGGCACTCGACCTCGACCCAGGAGAACTTGCCGTCCGCCATCACTTCATATTGGTGGCCGATCCTGCGGTTGCAGATGTCGATCAGCGCAGCCGCGCCGCGCAGCATGCATGGCGTGGTACCGCACATCTGCACGTGGAATTTGCCGACCGGCGCGAGATTGAACATGGTGTAGAAGGTCGCGACCTCGAGCACGCGAATGTTCGGCATGCCGAGTACCTCCGCGACGTGCTCGATCGCCTTTTGCGGCAGCCAGCCGCCCACCTGCTCCTGCGCGCGCCAAAGCAGCGGGATCACCGCCGAGGCCTGTCGGCCTTCCGGATATTTCGCGATCTGCGTTTTCGCCCAGGCGAGATTCTCGTCGGTGAACGTGAAGCTCGCGGGCTGCAGATGCGGTTCGGCGAGGCGGCGTACGGCCATTAGCGATCCACCTCCCCGAACACGATATCGAGCGACCCGAGGATCGCCGACACGTCCGCGAGCATGTGGCCCTTGCAGAGGAAATCCATCGCCGAAAGATGCGGAAAACCCGGCGCACGGATCTTGCACTTGTAGGGCTTGTTGCTGCCGTCAGCAGTCAGGTAGACGCCGAACTCGCCTTTCGGCGCCTCGACCGCGGCATAGACTTCACCCGCCGGCACGTGGAAGCCTTCGGTGTAGAGCTTGAAATGATGGATGAGCGCTTCCATCGAGCGCTTCATCTCGCCACGACGCGGCGGCGTGATCTTGTTGTCGTCGACCACGATGCGCCCCTGCCCTTCGGGCTCGCGCAGCTTGGCGATGCACTGCTTCATGATGCGGATCGATTGCCGCATCTCTTCCATCCGGATGCAGTAGCGGTCATAGCAGTCGCCGTTCTTGCCGACCGGAATGTCGAAGTCCATCTCGGCGTAGCACTCGTACGGTTGCGCCTTGCGCAGGTCCCAGGCCGCGCCAGAGCCGCGCACCATCACGCCGGAGAATCCCCACTTCCAGGCGTCCTCGAGCGACACGACGGCAATATCGACATTGCGCTGCTTGAAGATGCGGTTGCCGGTGAGCAGCCGTTCCAGGTCGTCGCAGACCGTGAGGAATGGATCGCAGAATGCCTCGATGTCGTCGATCAGCTTCGGCGGCAAATCCTGGTGCACACCGCCGACGCGGAAATAGGCCGCATGCATGCGCGAGCCGGACGCGCGCTCGTAGAACACCATCAGCTTTTCGCGCTCTTCGAAACCCCACAGCGGCGGAGTGAGCGCGCCGACGTCCATCGCCTGTGTGGTAACGTTAAGGAGGTGCGAGAGCAGCCGCCCGATCTCGCAGTAGAGCACGCGAATCAATTGCGCGCGCCGCGGCACCGTGAAGCCAAGGAGCTTTTCCGCCGCGAGGCAGAAGGCATGCTCCTGGTTCATCGGCGCGACGTAGTCGAGCCGGTCGAAGTACGGGATCGCCTGCAGATAAGTCTTCTGCTCGATCAGCTTCTCGGTGCCGCGATGGAGCAGGCCGATATGGGGATCGACGCGCTCGACCACCTCGCCGTCGAGTTCGACCACGAGGCGCAAAACACCATGCGCCGCAGGGTGTTGCGGTCCGAAATTCATGGTGAAGTTGCGGAGGTTGGTGTCGGTCATTTGCCCGGCTTATTCCTTGGCCTGACGGTCTGCCGGCAGCGCGAAAGCCGCGAACACTTCGGCGCCGGTCATGGTCGCGGTCTTGTTGGCGAAGTCGTAATAGGCAGGCTTCTCGTCGATGAAGATCTGGCTTTTGAATTCGTAACCATCGCGGTCGTCAAAGGCTTCCGCCGACACGGCGTAAAAGTCCTTTTCAACCAGACGGTAGAACAGCGGCGTGCCGCACTGCTTGCAGAAGCAACGTTCGGCCCATTCCGAGGAACGGTAGACGCCAAGGTTCGTGGCATCCTCGATCTCTAGCGACCTCTCGCAATCCAGGACCAGGAAAGGCCCCGCGCTCCATCGGCGGCACATGCCGCAATGACATGCGCCGACTTCGCGCTTCGCCGGAGCGGCACTGAAGCGCACCGCGCCGCAGAGGCAGCCGCCTGTCATGGTGCCGGCGCCGCTCACGGCTTCTGCTCCGCCTTCTCGTCACCGGGGAGCCCGTAGTCCGGACCTTCCCACGGCGAGAGGAAATCGAAATTGCGGAACTCCTGCGCCAGTCGCACCTTGTCGTAGACGACTCGCTTCTGCTGGTCGTCGTAGCGCACCTCGACAAAGCCCGTGAGCGGGAAATCCTTGCGCAGCGGATGCCCCTCGAAGCCATAATCAGTGAGCAGGCGCCGCATGTCAGGATGTCCGACAAACGGGATGCCATAGAGATCGTAGGTCTCGCGCTCGAACCAGTCGGCACCTGGGAAGATGCCGATGATCGACTGCACCGTTTCGTCCTCACCAACCTCGGCCTTCACGCGCAAGCGCCGGTTATGGACCGGCGACAGCAGGTGATAGACCACGTCAAAGCGCCGCTCGCGGCCGGGCCAGTCGACCGCCGTCACGTCGATGAAGCTCCAGAACTTGCAGCGCTCGTCGTTGCGCAGGAAACGCATGACCTCGACGATCTCCGACGCCTTCGCCGTGATGGTCAGCTCACCATAGGCGACCTCGTGTCCCGTCACCGCGCCAGCCAGCGCCGATGCGAGAGTCTCGCCAAAGCTGTGAAGGGCTTCGGTCATGGCATCAGCGCTCGATTGTCCCGGTCCGGCGGATTTTCTTCTGCAGCAGCAGCACGCCGTAGAGCAGCGCCTCTGCGGTCGGCGGGCAGCCCGGCACGTAGATGTCGACCGGCACGATGCGATCGCAGCCGCGCACGACCGAATAGGAATAGTGGTAGTAGCCGCCGCCGTTGGCGCACGAGCCCATGGAGATCACGTAACGCGGCTCCGGCATCTGGTCGTAGACCTTGCGCAGCGCCGGCGCCATCTTGTTGGTGAGCGTGCCAGCGACGATCATCACGTCCGATTGTCGCGGCGAGGCGCGTGGTGCAAAGCCGAAGCGCTCGGCATCATAGCGCGGCATCGACATCTGCATCATCTCAACCGCGCAGCACGCGAGGCCGAACGTCATCCACATGAGCGAGCCGGTGCGCGCCCAGACAATGAGGTTGTCGGCCGTCGTGGTTAGGAAGCCTTTGTCCGCGAGCTCGTCATTGAGGCCGACGAAGAATGCATCGTCGGAACCGATCGGCCTGCCCGTGCGAGGATCAAGGATACCCGTGGCGGCCGGCGCGACGACCGCGGAGCGCTGCGGCGTCAATCCCATTCGAGCGCTCCTTTCCGCCACTCATATATGAAGCCGATGGTCAGAACGCCAAGGAAAACCATCATCGACCAGAAGCCGAACAAGCCAAGCTCCCCGAACGCCACCGCCCACGGGAACAGGAAGCTGACCTCCAGATCGAAAATGATGAACAGGATGGCGACAAGATAGAATCGCACGTCGAATTTCATGCGCGCGTCGTCGAAGGCATTGAAGCCGCATTCATAGGCGGACAGCTTCTCGGGATCCGGCTGCTTGTAGGCGACAAGGAACGGAACCACGAGCAGCGCGGCGCCGATGGCCATCGCGACCGCGATGAAGATCACGAGGGGCAGGTAATCAAGTAGCAATTCGCTCATCGGCGATCCTCACGTCCCGGAAGCCGCGCCCCATCGGAAACCCGCCCTTAAATCCCGGCCGCTGGTGGTGGCGGCGCAGGCCGAAATCGCCCTGAAACAGTTCGGATTCGTTCCAAGAACGGTATTTGGGTTGGCTTAGCGCAGCGCACAATGCGAGGCAAGCCGCCGGGAACAGGGTCCGTGGCTGAGTTGGCGCCCGTGCCAGATTGCGGCTTGCGAGCGACATGAGGCTGGGTTCCATAGCTCCCTTCCTCTCGCGGGAGTATGACGGCCATGCAACGCAAGGTGATCATTTCCGCACGGTGCCCGGCTCGGCCACTCGCGCAGAACCTATGTGACAGTTGCGGAGAATGTCCCCGTTCGTTTCAACGCGATGTCAAGGTCGCGGGCTTAGCTGTCGACATGCACGCACGGGCGACCAATTCGGCAAATGCTTCCGACCGGCGGACCCGACCGAGGCGATATGGACCAGCGATCGGACGTTGTCAGATCCTCGGTAGCCGGTCCCAAATCCATCCAGCAATATATCGACGAGCGGCCAGTCTGGGCCGACGGCACTGAGACACCAACTACGCCACTGACGCGAATGCAGTGGCGCATCTGGCGTCTCGCCGCAGCCGGCAAGTTCTTCGAGGGCATGGTCGTCTTCATGACGGGTGTGGCGCTGCCGCTCGTATCGAAAGAATTCGGCCTTGCCGCCTGGGAGCACGGCCTCGTTGCCGCAGCCTCGCTGTTCGGCATCCTGGTCGGCGCTACGACGCTCGGCGGGCTCGCCGATCATTTCGGCCGCAAGTCCATGTTCATCACGGAGATGGTGATCTTCACCATTTTCCTGATTCTGATTTGTTTCAGCCCAAACTTCATTTGGTTCACACTCTGTCTCTTGGGCCTTGGGATTGCGCTCGGCTGTGACTATCCGACCGCGCATATGGTGGTTTCAGAATCAAACCCGTCACAAACGCGCGGCCGGCTGGTGTTGTCGGCATTTGGCTTTCAGGCTGTAGGTGCCCTGACCGGCACTGCCGTGGGCTATCTGATCCTCGCCAATGCCCAGAGCCTGGGGTCCTGGCGATGGATGTACGCGACCGCCATCGTCCCCGCCGTCCTCGTTATCATCGGCCGCCTCTATATCACCGAAAGTCCGCACTGGCTGATTTCGCGCGGCCGTATCAAAGAAGCCGAACGCGAGGCCCTTAAGCTTCTTGCTCGTGAACCGCCGTATCCGAAAGAAATCAAGCTCTCCGGCGCCGAAGCCACGAGCGGAAATGCCATCGAAGCGGACACCGCGCAGGCTGGTTGGACCGCCCTGTTTGACCGCAAGAACCGCGGTGCCACCATTCTCGCCTCGGTGCCCTGGTTTTTTCAGGACCTCAGCACCTATGCCATCGGCATTTTCACACCAACCATTCTGGCGGCCTCGATCGGCCATCAGAAGGAGCACCCCACGGCCATAGCCGACATCATCCAGAACAACCTCCTGGCGGCGAAAGGCGCCGCATTTATCGATGTGCTCCTCATTATCGGCATTCTTTTCGCCATCTGGCTCACGGACCGGCTTGGCCGCATCAGCCTGCAGATATTCGGTTTCGTCGGCTGCGCCGCCGGCCTGCTCATCGCGGCCATGTCCGCCAATTTCACCGGAGCTGAACAAATTCCCCTGATCTTTAGCGGCTTCATGCTGTTCAATTTCATGAACAATATCGGCCCGAACGCACAGACCTACCTTATCGCAGGCGAGGTCTTCCCCACCCGCATCCGCGGCAAAGGGGCGGGCTTCGCCGCCTCGTTCGCCAAGATCGGCGCGGTTCTCACCGCGTTCCTGTTCCCGATCCTCCTCGCCGACGTCAGCATCCAGATGCTGCTTTATGCCCTGGGCGGAGCCTCGCTCCTTGGTGCGCTGGTGACCTGGATATGGCGGGTCGAGACAGCGGGCACGAACCTCGAGCACGTCGGGCGGGACTGATCCGCTCGCTCCCTGCATCCATTTGGCAGCAAGATGCCACTACCGGCTACGTTTGGCTTGCGGGCGTCGTTTCGCTGGGCGACCATCGCGCGTCGAAGACGCGCGTGAACGCGCTAATACCCTTTTCTTCGCTGGGAGTGTGACGGCCATGCAACGCAAGGTGATCATTTCATGCGCGGTGACCGGCTCGGCCGACTCGCCCGGTAAGAACCCCGCCGTGCCGGTGACACCGGTTGAGATCGCAAAATCCTGCGTCGACGCGGCCAAGGCCGGCGCCGCGGTCGTTCATATCCATGTGCGGGACCCCAAGACCACCAAGCCGAGCATGGAGGGTGCGCTGTATCGCGAGGTGGTCGAGCGCATCCGCGCGAGCGGCACCGATGTCGTGATCAACCTGACCACCGGCCCCGGCGCGCGCTTCGAGCATGATCCCGACGACCCAACCAAGGCCGGTCCGGCGAGCACGATGCGAGGGCCCGAAGATCGCGTGCGGCATGTGCAGGAACTGCGCCCGGACATCTGCAGCCTCGACATGGGCAGCATGAACATGGGCAGCCGCGTCTTCATCAACACGCCCGACCATCTGCGAACCATGGCGATCGCGATCCGCGAAGCGGGCGTGCTGCCAGAACTCGAGGTGTTCGAGACCGGGCACCTCCTCCTTGCCAAGAAGATGATCGAGACGGGCCACATCAAGGGGCCGGGCATGTTCCAGATCTGCCTCGGCATCGCCTGGGGCCAGCCGGCGACGCCGGAGGCCATGAGCTATATGCGCAATCTCCTGCCGCCGGCCTCGCCCTGGTTCGCGTTCGGCATTTCGCTGCATCAGTTCCCGATGGTGGCGCAGGCCGTGCTGCTCGGCGGACATGTCCGGGTCGGCCTCGAGGACAATCTCTACCTCGAGAAAGGCAGGCTCGCGCCGAGCAATGCGGCGCTGGTCGAGAAGGCCGCGCACATCATCGAGGTGCTGGGTGATCAGGTCGCGACGCCAGCCGACGCGCGGGAGATATTGGGCCTGCAGGCGTCGCGGAATTAGATTCGGCTCTCGTGTCCGGCCAAGCGAGCGCGCTTGGCGAGTTTGCACGCGTCTACGCGATGGTGTGCGCGAGCGCGAGGCGGAAGCACACCTAGACTAGTGGTCCGATTCTAACATTCGCATCCCTTCTCAGCGGGCGACTTTGCGAATGTTAGAATCATAAGGATCACTAGAAAATATAAGCTGCTAGTGGAGTTTTGGATTTGACATTCGCTTTGGGAGTCTGCGGTCAACGGGGTAGCGAATGTCAAATCCACTCCACTGGCTTGCCACGCCTATGATCGACACCAACACGTGCGTCGTCTTCAACGCCGAGAGCCTGCAACTCGAGCCAACTTGCTATGAACCCGCTCTTGCGAAATCAGGATCGCGGTAGATGCGTTCGATCTCATCGAGCTGGAGCGTCTTTTGACCGTCCAC
>WHTP01000014.1 GCA_009377695.1 Hyphomicrobiales bacterium
ACCGACTACAAGCATCGCGCCGCCAAGGTGAAGGATTGCGTGAAGCTCACGCCGCGCAACATCCGCCGCATCGTCTGGCTGCCGCCGTCCTGCGCCTACCGGCTCGTCGCCGAGGGCAAGGATCTCTACTGGTGGCATCCCTTGGTGTCGGGCGATCCGGAGACCGTGCATCTCGCGGGCGTGTCGGTGCGCGGGCGGGTCGGCGCGTCGGAGGAGGCGGTGCGCGACGAGGAGCTCGAAGATCGCATCGTCCATTGGCCGCTGCGGCTCACGCGCGCGGCCAAACGGAAGACGAAGGTGGGGTAGGGGCTGCGAGGCTCGATCTCTGGTGCGCGGAGCTTCATCTCTGGTGCGCGGAGCTTCCCGATTTTAGCGGTGCGGCATACCCGTGACCCTCTTCCCACCCGGGCGCGCGCAAGCGCGCCCCGAGTGCAGGCTCTTTGAGGGAGAGGGTGCCGAGCCGCAAAGCGGCGAGGCGGGTGAGGGGGGTGCTTCGTCGTGGCGCGCTTCGCGCGCGACCCCTCACCCGGCTCCTCGCTACGCTCGTCGCCACCCTCTCCCTCAAGGGGAGAGGGTAAGAGCCTGCGGCGCCGATGCGCTTCAAGTGTCGATTGCCGGCGGTGGCAGAATTAGCGCTACGCCACCCGATGGCCGAGCACGAATTCGGCGGGGCCGATCGGCGGGCATACGGCGACGACGGTGAACAGCGCGGCGGGGTCGTCTTCAGCGACAAGGATGTGGATGCGCTTTACGCGCACCTCGACACGCCCTTGGCCCCCCGAGGCGCGATAGAGTCCGATCTCCTGGGGGCAGCCGAGCTCCCCCCAGGAGACCTGTGGCGCTACCGTGGTCGCCTCTCGCTGCGCCGTCGCTACCCGCCGCGCTGTCATCCGCCGATCCCCCGAGTCGCGCGCAAACGCTACGGCGATTCCCGTTTGGCGCGATGCGCGGAAATGATCGCGAAGCAAGTTGTGCACAGTTTCGACGGAGGTTTGACGTCATGGCCGCGACGCGAAATTCGAGTCCCCGGACGATTGTGAGTCATGCTTCGACGATTGATGACGAGCGAAACATCGTGCCGTTCGTATAAGGTGCGGCCGGCATGAGCCCCACCGCGCCCACATCATCGCAATCGACGCCTGAGCCACCGCCGCCGTTCGACCGGGCCGCGGTCCGCCCGGTCATCGCCGGGCTGATGCTGGCGATGTTCCTGTCGGCGCTGGAGCAGACCATCGTCGCGCCGGCGCTCGCCGCAATCGGGCGCAGCCTCAACGACGTCGAGAATCTCTCCTGGGTGGTCACCGCCTATCTGCTGTCGGCGACGGTGGCGACGCCGCTGTTCGGCAAGCTCTCCGACATCTACGGCCGGCGCGCGATGATGCTGATCGCGGTCGCGATCTTCCTTCTCGGCTCGCTCGCCTGCGCGCTGGCGCCGACCATGGGTGTGCTCGTCGCCGCCCGCGCGCTGCAAGGTTTTGGCGGCGGCGGAATCCTGCCGCTGGCGCAGACCGTGATCGCGGACATCCTCACGCCGCGGGAACGGCCGATCTTCCAGAGCTATTCGTCCGTGATGTTCATGACGGCGTCGATCCTTGGCCCGCTCGCCGGCGGCTTCCTCACCGATTATCTGCACTGGTCGTTCATCTTCTGGATCATGCTGCCGCTCGGCGCGGTGGCGCTGGCGATGACCGACCGTGCGCTCAAGCTCATTCCGCGCAACGACCGCCCGCACAAGCTCGACGTGACCGGCGCCGCGCTGATGGTGGTGGCCGCGGTGCTGCTGCTGCTCGCCTTGAGCTGGGGCGGTGTGCGCTATCGCTGGGGCTCGTTCGAGATCGTCGCGCTGCTCGCGTCGTCGGCGATCCTGTGGGTAGCGTTCGCGCGCCGGATCAGCAACGCGCCGGAGCCGTTCATCCCGCCGTCGCTGTTGCGCGACCCGCTGGTCGCCTTGATGATGGCCGCCGGTTTCTTCTCGATCGGCACCATCATCGGCCTGTCGATCGTGGTGCCGCTCTATCTCGAGCTGGTGCTCGGCTTCTCGGCCTCGGGCGGCGGCATCGCGCTGATCGCCTATGTGGTCGGCACCACGCTCGGTTCGCTCGCGGCGGGGCAGCTGATCGCGCGCGTGCCTCGTTATAAGCGCGTGCCGCTGACGGCGCTGCCGCTGTCGATCGCGATGTTCCTGCTCTTGGCCTGGCAACCGGCCGGCTGGTCGCTCGGCGGCATCGGCCTGGTGTTCGTGATCAACGGCCTCGGCGTCGGCACCATGTATCCGTTCACGACGGTGGTGACCCAGAACGCGATCGAGCCGCATCTGTTCGGCATTGCGACCGGCACGCTCAACTTCTTCCGGCAACTCGGCGGCGCGATCATCGTCGCGGTGTTCGTCGCGATCGTGCTCGGCGGGTTCGAAGGCGCCGAGGGCGCGCGGCTGCTCGAGATGCTGGCGGCGCACGGCGGGCGTGGCCTCGAGCGCGGCGCGAACGCGGCTCACTTCGCGCCGCTGTTCCGCTGGGTGTTCGTGTCGGCTGCGCTGTTCCTGGCGATCGCGATGGTGGCGGTGATCCTGGTCGAGGAGCGGCCGATGCGCGGGCCGGTGACGCGGGTGAAGCCTGCGGAGTAGGGGCAGGACCTGGTGTGGTGGTTACGAACTTCGGAATCGGGACACCAGCGACGGTCAGAACGCCTTTGGCAGTCCGGCTTGCCGCAAAATGGCGTTGGCGGTGTGCCGGCTTGGGATTCCAATCGGCACAGCAAAGCTTCGCTGTGTGATGGGACTGTACCAAATTTCGTGGCTGCCTTTGCCTTGCCGGACAAAGGTGCAGTCGGCTCCGCGTAACAGGTCACGCAGCGGTTGGTCGAACTGCGGCGCCATCAAGCGACGGCCGGTTCAGCTTCACGCATTGCCGTGATCTGGACGAAGACAGACGTCGGATCGACGCCCGGGTGATTGTCCGGCAAGAGGTCCAGCGCCATCGCAGAAATTTTCGCAAGCAGCTCATCGAGCGTTGGCGCGTCGGCAGCCGCCGGGATGTCGTCGCAATGGCCGCTCCAAACCGATGCCTCGTCGTCCCACACGGCGGAGATGGTGAAAATCACCGGCTTGGGCATTTGGACTCCGTTGCTTACGGCACCGCGCTGGTGTGTACGGGCTTGTTATCACATCGAGCCCGGCGCTGCATACCAGCCTCCCGCAACGCAGCATTGTTTTTGCACCCACCCGGGCGCACATCTGACCGATGCTCCGATTCACCCCGCCTTTGCTGCCGGCCGGCAGCCGCTGGTCGTTGAGACGCCGGCGATGAGTTCCCTGCAGAAGCGTGCTGAAGCCGCCGCGTCCGATGCGGCGTCCGTCGCCGTCGCGCCGCCGCGGCTGACCCACCCCGAGATCCGCCGCGTGTTCTACGGGCTGATGCTTGGCGGCTTCCTCCAGGCGGTGAACCAGACCATCGTGGCGAGCGCGCTGCCGACGATCGGGCGCGACCTCAACGATTTCCAGAACCTGTCCTGGGTCATCATCGCGTTCCTGTTGTCGGCCACCATCGTGGCGCCGCTCTATGGCAAGCTCGCCGACATCCACGGCCGCCGCGGCATGATGCTGGTCGCGCTCGGCCTGTTCGTCGTCGGCTCCGCGCTCTGCGGCATGGCGCAGAACATGGCGATGCTGATCGCCGGCCGCACATTGCAGGGGATCGGCGGCGGCGGCATCGTGCCAATGATCCAGATCATCGTTGCGGATATGGTGACGCCGCGCGAGCGCGGCCGCTACCAGGCCTACATGGGCACTGCGTGGATTGCCGCCGGCACGATCGGTCCCGCGCTCGGCGGCGTCATCGCCGAGAACTGGAACTGGTCGATGATCTTCTGGCTCAACGTGCCGCTCGGCCTGCTCGCCGCCGCGCTGCTCAACCGGTCGATCAAGCGCCTGCCGGCGGTCAGCCACAAGCATAAGCTCGATTTCTTCGGCGCTGCGCTGGTGATGGCGGCAGCGACGCTGCTGCTGCTCGCGCTCACCACCGGCGGCACACGGGTCCCATGGCTCTCGCCGACGATCGTCTCGCTGATGGTCGGCTCGGTCCTGCTCACGCTGGTGGCGCGCTGGTGGCTCAAGCGCGCGCCGGAGCCGTTCCTGCCGCTCACCGTGCTGGCCAATCCGATCATGAAGCTCGGCACCGCCGCGACCTCTTTCGCCATGGGCGTGATGACCGGCTTCATGATCTACATGCCGCTCTACTTCCAGGTGGTGCACCACCTGACGCCGACGCAGGCCGGCCTCGCGCTCATTCCGGTCATCGTGATGACGACGCCGGGCTCGATGGCGTCCGGCCGCGCGATGATGCATCTCGACCGCTACAAGCTCTCGCCCTATGTCGGCATGTCGCTTGCGACCCTCGCGGTGGCCACGCTCGTGGTGTGGCCGGACATGCCGGTGCTCTGGGCGGTGGCTGCGATCGCGATGGTCGGCTACGGCGTCGGCAGCGTGTTTCCGATCGCCACCGTTTGCGTGCAGAACGCGGTGTGGCGGCACGAGGTCGGCATCGCGACCGGCGCGATGAACTTCTTCCGCGCACTCACATCGGCGCTTGCGGTCGCGATCATGGGCGCGATCCTGCTCAGCGGGCTCGGCTTTGCGCCGGAACGGGGCGGCGGTGGTGTCGAGGTGCTGGCGGCGAGCGCCGGCGCGTCCGGCCGCGACGTCGCGGGCGTCTTTCAATGGGTGTTCGTCGCCGCGCTCGTGTTCTCGGTGACCTCGCTCATTGCGATCATCCTGATGGAGGAGCGACCGCTGGACGGCGCGCAGGAGGTGCCGCCGCCGACCGAGCCGGCGGAGTAGGGCGGCGCTGCGACCGCGAGAGCGCGATTGCTTGAGGTCGAATCGCAATCACGCTCTCGCTTGTTGTTTAAGCATGATCTTTTCCGAAAACCGGTTCCCACTTTTCGGGATCATGCTTCACTCATCGTCGCGCCATGAACCAGTCGGTGAAGAAGTAGGGGCCGAGCGTCCACACGGCAGTCCATAGCGCCGCGCCGATGGCGTTGGCCGCGACGAAGTGCAGCCACGGCATCGCCAAGGTGCCGGCGACCACGCCATTGAGCTGGCGCAGAATGGCAACGAAACGCGCCGTCGCGACAATGAACGGGCCCTTGGCTCGAAACAGGGCCTGCATCTGGGCAAGGCGTTGGGCGGTCAGACCGACCCGCGGCCCGAACCGCTCCAGGATCGTGCGGCCGCCGTAGCGGCCGATCAGGTAACCCGTGCTGTCGCCGAGCACGGCCCCGACGAATACGGCGACCATCACGTGCGCGATCGACAGGTCCCCGCGCGTCGCCAGCACGCTCGCAGCGATCACCGCGCTTTCGCCAGGCATCGGCACGCCGAATGACTCCAGATAGATGATGACGAACAGCGCCATCGCGCCGTAGGCGATGATGTACGGCTCGATCAGATGCAGGGTGTGATGAACGAATTCCATCCCGCACTCGTGCCGCCGAGGCGGGCGGCGTCATCGGAAAATCGCGCTAGTGTCCCGATTCCGAAGTTCGTACGATCTTGCGGCGGGCTCCTATACGAACTTCGGAATCGAAGGACACTAGCAACTTATTGATTATGGTGTGGCTTTGGTTCAGAAGTCCGCAACTCGGACTCGCAGCAACCAATCTGCGGACTTCTGAACCGCCACACTAGTGCGATCGATGACTGACGTCTGTCCTCGTGTACCAACAACCATCATGCCCCACAATCGAGGGCGAGCGCGACGCGGACAAGACCCCACGATTTCGGTTACCGCCGGATGAACTGGCCGCGCTGACCGCCGGGCAGGGCCTAGTGGAGTGGATTTGACATTCGCGACCCCCTGGCAGCGAACGCGCGAAGCGAATGTCAAATCCAAACTCCACTAGCAACTTATACTTGCTAGTGGTCCTTCGATTCTAACATTCGCAAGTCGCCTGCGGAAATGGGATGCGATAGAGATGACGCGGCCGACCGAGCCGGCGCCGCCGCGGACCTTTTTCGCGTTGCCAACGTTATCTTGTTGCACTTCCGCACGAGCCCGATGGAGAAAGGAGGTAAATCCATGGCCTATCGAGTCTATAGCGGTCCGCGCGGCACGGAGACAATCTCTCCGCTCGAGAAGGATCGCATGTTGTACAAGGAATTTTCATCGCTCGACCAGGCGATGAGCTGGGCCCGGCATGTCAACGACAACGGCCGGACTGCGCTCCTGATCGAAGGTGACGACGGCACCCATCTCACGCATACCGAGATCACCGCCGCGCTGACGCATCCCGAGCGCCCGCCACTGCACGCGGGATCGTGACACGACGTTGCGGCATGGGAGCGGGCGTCATGGTTGAGACGCTCGGCTTCGGCCTCGCTCCTCACTCAGGAGTCACGAACTTCCCAAATACTTTCCGCCATCACCCGGAGGAGCCTGCCCAGTTCAAGGACCCAAGTCGGCGACAGCCGACTTGGGTGGCAGGCCTCTCGACGGGCGAGGGCGCGCTAAGCCGATCAGCGCATTGCCGCGGTTGAAGAGAACTTGCGCATCGGTGGGATCGATCGCGGCGGCCCGCTCGAAGCTCTGCGCGCCTCGGCGAAGCGTCTGAGCTCACCGCGATTGCGCCAATTCGCAAATGTGCCTCGATGGCCTCATGCCGGCTACGAGCTTGCGGTCTTCGTGGGGTAAACGAGCGGAGGGTGAGTTTCCGTGCTCCGTGCGCAAATGCTCTTAGTTCGTACGCAGTCCTTGCCCGACGGTCGTGGTGTCAGGCAGCTTGCGCGCATCGCGCTTCATTTCAAGGCAGGTCAAAAGCTCCGTGTAGGTGCCGGGCGTGCCGGTCGTCGTCAGCCGGTAACAGCTCCTGCGATCGGCAGGCAAGAAGCTGCTCCACTGTTTGACCAGGGTATCGCGCGCGGCTCCCTCGCTCCTTTGGCAACCTTCGTAATTCTGGCTCAGGCCGATCGAGCCCTTGGCCGCCGCCTTGCAGCTCGGCCCTACGTTGATGGTGGGGACGCTCTGGGCGGCTGCGATTCCGCTCGAAGCGAGCAGCAGGACAGCGAAAAGGGATTTCATGAGCGTGTTCCCGGGTGCGTCGAAATTCGGGTATCTTTATAACGCGAGGGGAGACCGAAGTGTTGCAGTCCGGTTGCGAGGGTGAATCATCCGGTTGCGGGCGTGAATCAATTGTCAGCTTGCCTCGCCGTCCATTGCGACCCACCTTGTCAGCCATCCTGGGTGTCCTGCACGTCCACCCCCTCGGGAAGGGCGATCCATGTGTGGCGGCGGGAGGCCCAGTACAGCCTTGCCGGCGGAACGAAGCCTGGATCGGCAAAGCAACCCACCGATACACCAGTCATGCCCGGCATGCCTTCGGACTGGAAGCCGACGGAGATGCCGCAGGTGGGGCAGAACATGCTCTCGATCCAGCGGCCGGAATCGCCGATATGCCGCCAGGCCTTGCGCTCGCCTGCGATCGTCACCGCAGCGCTCGGAAACACCGCGGCATAGGTGAAGGCGCTGCCGCTCTTGCGCTGGCAGCAGAGGCACGCGCAGACGTAGACGGTGACGGGATCGCCGCTTACCGTCGCGGTGAGGGCGCCGCAACCGCATCGCGCCGTGCGCTTACTGTCTGTTGCCGTCATGTCTGCGCCCAGACTTCGATTATCGCTTCAGCCGGTAGCCGGTCTTGAAGATCCACCACACGGTGACGATGCACAGGGCGAGAAACACAAACGTCATTGCAAGGCTGACGCCGACGCTCACATCGGCGATGCTGTAGAAGCTCCAGCGGAAGCCGGAGACGAGGTAGACGATCGGATTGAACAGCGCGATCGTCTGCCAGAACGGCGGCAGCACGTCGATCGAGTAAAAGGTGCCGCCGAGGAAGGTCAGCGGCGTGATGACGAGCAGCGGGATCAGCTGAAGCTGCTCGAAGCCGTCCGCCCAGATGCCGATGATGAAGCCGAGCAGGCTGAAAGTCACAGCGGTGAGTACCAGGAAGCCGAGCATGAATACCGGGTGGTCGATCCGCAGCGGCACGAACAGTCCCGCGGTCGCGAGGATGATCAGCCCGAGGATGATCGATTTGGTCGCGGCTGCGCCGACATAGCCGATCACGATCTCGACGAACGACACCGGCGCGGACAGAATCTCGAAGATCGTACCGGTGAACTTCGGGAAATAGATGCCGAACGATGCGTTGGCGGTGCTCTGCGTCAAGATCATCAGCATGATCAGCCCCGGCACGATGAACGCGCCGTAGTTCACGCCCTCTATCTCCTGGATGCGCGTGCCGATGGCGGCGCCGAACACGATGAAATAGAGCGACGTCGAGACCACCGGCGATACAATGCTCTGGAACAGCGTGCGGGCGGTGCGCGCCATTTCAAAAACGTAGATCGAGCGGATGGCGCGGACGTTCATTGGTCTTTCCTCACCAGGCCGACGAAGATGTCCTCGAGCGAGCTCTGCGTGGTCTGGATGTCGCGGAACCGGATGTTGGCGCGGGCGAGGTCGTCGAGCAGGGCGGTGATGCCGGTGCGCTCGCCTTGGGTGTTGTAGGTGTAGGTGAGTTCCTTGCCGCCGGGCGCGAGCGCGAGCTTGTGGCGCGCGAGCTCAGCCGGGATCGCATCGAGCGCGTTGTGCAGTTGCAGCGTCAGTTCTTTCTTGCCGAGCTTGCGCATCAGCTCGGCCTTGCGCTCGACCAGGATGATCTCGCCCTTGTTGATGACGCCGATGCGGTCCGCCATCTCTTCGGCTTCTTCGATGTAATGCGTGGTGAGGATGATGGTGACGCCGGACGCGCGCAGGGCGCGCACCACGTTCCACATGTCCTTGCGCAGCTCGACGTCGACGCCGGCGGTCGGCTCGTCAAGGAACAGCACCTTCGGCTCGTGCGCCAGCGCCTTGGCGATCAGCACGCGCCGCTTCATGCCGCCGGAGAGGAAGAGGATCTTGGTGTCTTTCTTGTCCCACAGCGACAGCGATCGCAGGACCTTTTCGATGTGGCCGGGATCGGCTGGAAGACCGAAAAGGCCGCGGCTGAAAGTGACAGTGGCCCACACCGACTCGAACGCGTCGGTGTGAAGTTCCTGCGGCACCAGACCGATCAGCGAGCGCGCGGCGCGATAATCGGTGAGGATGTTGTGCCCCCCAACTGTGACGGTGCCGGTCGAAGGCGTCACGATCCCGCAAATCACGCTGATCAGTGTGGTCTTGCCGGCGCCGTTCGGTCCGAGTAGCGCAAAAATCTCGCCTTTGTCGATGTCGAGATCGATGCGCTTCAGCGCCTGAAACCCGGACGCGTAGGTCTTTGATAGATTCGAGATCGAAATGATCGGTGGCATGACGGGCGTGTCGACTGAGGACGGCGGGCAGGGGGCCAATGGCCGCAGCATAGATAGGTCGCGCCACCTCAAAGTCCAGCCGAAACTCGGCGGTGAGGACGATCGAACCATCACAAGCAATGCCCGCAATGCGGCCACATTGCGGGGAACGCCAGCCTTCGCGTTTCGGCGACCGGATGACTAGCGTCCCGATTCCGAAGTTCGTCCCATTTCGCAGCCGACGTCTTATACGACCGTCGGGAATTGAAGGACACTAGCGACTCTTTGAATCGCTATTTTGCGGGAAGCCCCCGCTCCGGTCTGTGCGAAGGGGAGCACCAACACCACAGCGGCCGCGCCGGCATTGATCACGCATCGCATGCGGGTGACCACGCGCATCGCTGCCGGACAATGGAACAGGCGCGTGCCGGATCGCAGTACCGGCCCGCTCGGGGGAAGCGGCGACCTATGCCGAAGTGGCGGCGACCTTCGGCTCGGTGATTTTCACGGCCACGATCCACGACAGCCACAGCACCGCGAAGAACATCAGGAGGTAGAGCGGCAGGCTCGCGACCGGCCACACCTGCTCGATCAACAGTCCAATGAAGTAGATGATGGCGTTTCCGATTACCGCCAGCACGATATAGGCGAGCATCAGCGACATTATCGTCCCCTCTCGTAGAAATTATTCCGTAATTGTACGGATGATAGCAGGGCCGACCCGGGCGCGACAATGGCGGTTTATGAGAAATAAGCCCTCGGCGCCGCGAGGGCTGAGGCTGAGGACTGCGACTTCTGCAGCAGTTCGCTCGGGATGGGTCCGGCCGCACGCTCGGTGTCCCACGCTTGCGATACGATGCGCCAGCGTTCGTCGGTCTTGACGAGCAGCATCATCTCAACTTGCTTGTGCAGGACGTTCGTATCAATCCAGCAAGCCAAATTCGCAGCCCGGCGCGCGATAGCTGTAGCGCGGCATGCCGTAGCGATCCTGCCGGATCACCGGACCGCAGCGCTCGAACCAGCGGCGGTCGCGCGCCTCCGCCGCCGCGAGCTCGTCGCCGACCGGCCCGGGCACATTGATCACATGCGTGTCGACACGTCCGCGCCGAAAAGTGGCGACGCAGGATCGTGTGTGGCGGCTGCCGTAGCAATTGAAGGTGGCGACGCCCTCGGATCGCGCGGGCGCGCTCATCATGCTTAACGCCAGCAGCGCGAGTGCCGCGAGCCAGGCGGGCAATGAAAATCGGCGTGACATCGGTTTCCTCAACGTTCCAAAACGGCGCGCGTTCCGCTGCCTGCGGGGCGCGCTTGTGGGGAACCGTTGCAATCGTGAGACCAGTGGGTAGTGTGCCGTATCGGCACGCATTTGTGCCGATCGGAGATGAAGTCGTTAATGGGCGAGATTAACGCACGAGCCAGGCAATGAGCCGTACCGAGACGCTACGGTTATGGCGCGAGCGCCGATCCCATCCGTTTCGCCTGCTCGACGATCCACGCCTGATAACGCATGAGCGGCGTCACGCCGGTGAGCCCGCCACAGCCTCCGGAGCTCTTCGGGCCGGTCGACCAGCTCACCACGCCGACGACGGCGAGCCCTCCGTTGAAATTGGTGAACACCGGCGCGCCGGAATCGCCGACACAGGCGCCGAGCCCGGCGCGCTCGTTCTTGGTTGCGGGATCCATCAGGCGGATCTGCAACGTGCCGGGCCGGCCGGTCGCGACCAGCGTCGCGGTGCGCACCGTTCCGCCGCTGCGTCCATCGCCGGGCGTCGCGAGCCCATAGCCCGCGACCAGGAACGGATCACCGGGCGCGACCTTGAGGCTTATCGGACCGAGCGGCACCGGCGCGCTTGAGACGATGTCGCCGAATTTAAGCAGCGCAACGTCCGCGGTGGTGCGATGTCGCCGCACCGCTTCGGCGTCGAATTGCGGATGGCGGACGATGGTCGCGATCGGCTTGAGCGACGGCTTGCCGCTCGCATCGAACACGACGAGCTTGGGATCGGTGCCGGTCAGGACGCAATGGGCGGCGGTGAGCACGAGATCGCGTGCCATCGCGGCGCCGCTGCAGAACCCGCGCTGGCTGGCGAGCATCACGACCGCGTGCGCGAAATTCGGCGCGGCCGGCGCCCCGCCCACCATTGCGGCGGCGGGGGCACTTAACGACATGACGATGAGAGTAGCAATCGCGCGCGCCATCGTCGCGTGATCAGCCTGCTTTGCTGCCGGCTGTCAATCGCGGCCGGTAAACGCAAACTCTCCGTCCTCACCAAGCAAGCGCAGTTCGGAGGAACCGCTGCATATCGGCGGAGCTTACGCCCGATCGCGCAGTTCCTTCACCCCTTCGTGCTCGGCGCAGTGGACGCAGCAATAGATCGCCTCGCCCTTCTCGACGCCGTGTCCGACCACGCGGCATCCGCAGTGGTCGCAAACCGGCGCGAGCGCGTGGATCGCGCATTCAAAGCTGTCGAACGTGTGCGTGCTTCCATTCATATTCACCTGGAACGCCTTGTCGTAGTCGTTTCCGCAGGTTTCACATTGGGCCATGGCCGACCTCGCTTGTCTGCTACCGACGTTCAACCCACAGCGGGGGGACACGTTCCGAGGCGGTGTCTTCAAGGATTCCGAGAATGTGTGATGTCCCAATTCGATGCGGCGCTACGTCCCATGCCCTATCCCCAAGTATCCTCAAGAATTCCCAAGAGAGCGCAGCCATTGCAACCCGCAATTGCGACTGTTCATGAGCGGTTCAGAGCCACCGGATTACCCAATGCCCCATGATCGCCCTGAAGCTTGCCTTGATCTCGCTCATCATCATGGCGCTTGCCCCGCTATCGGTCTTGCCGGCCGACGCCGAACAGCGCATGCGCTGCCTTACGCGCGATCAGCAGCGCGCCGCGATCACCGAGCGGCGGGCGGTCCCGTTGGCGGCGGTGCGGCGTTCGGTGCGCGGGCGGGTGCCCGGAGAGCTGGTGCGCGCGCGGCTCTGTCAGGAAGCTGACCGCCTGATCTATTTGCTGACAGTGCTCCCTCGTGATGGCAAAGTACGCCGCGTGATTGTCGACGCAAAGAACGGCGCCGTGGTGAGCGTCCGTTAAACCGAACAATCCGGCAGCGGAGAACCTGTGCGGCTCCTGGTCATCGAGGACGATCCCGACCTCAACCGGCAACTGGCGACGGCGCTGACCGACGCCGGCTACGTGGTCGACCGCGCCTTCGACGGCGAGGAGGGGCATTATCTCGGCGAGAGCGAGCCCTACGACGCTGTGATCCTCGACATCGGCCTGCCCAAGATGGACGGCATCTCGGTGCTGGAAGCGTGGCGGCGCGCCGGCCGCGTGATGCCGGTGCTCATCCTGACCGCGCGCGACCGCTGGAGCGACAAGGTGCAAGGCTTCGATGCCGGTGCCGACGACTACGTCGCCAAGCCCTTTCATCTCGAGGAGGTGCTGGCGCGCATCCGCGCGCTGCTGCGCCGCTCCGCTGGTCACGCCAAGAGCGAGCTCAATTGCGGGCCGGTACGCCTCGACACCCGGACCGGGCGCGTCACCGTCGAAGGCAATCCGGTCAAGCTCACCTCGCACGAATACCGGCTGTTGTCCTATCTCATGCATCACACGGGCCGGGTGGTGTCGCGCACGGAGCTGGTCGAGCATCTCTACGACCAGGACTTTGACCGCGATTCCAACACCATCGAAGTGTTCGTCGGCCGTATCCGCAAGAAGCTCGGCATCGACGTGATCCAGACCGTACGGGGCCTCGGTTATCTGCTCTCGCCACCCGATGCGCGCTAATTCGCTCGCGCTGCGTCTGTTCTTCTCGGCGACCACCTGGATCGTCGTGATCCTGGTGCTCGCCGGCATCGTGTTGTCCGGCGTCTACCGGTCCGCCGTCGAACGCGCATTCGACCGCCGCCTGCAAGTCTATTTGCGCACGCTGGTCGCCGATGTCGCGGCACCCGACCAATCCGCGGAGCGTTTCCCGCAGTCGCTCAGCGAGCCGCTGTTCGAATTGCCGCTGTCTGGCTGGTACTGGCAGGTGACGCGGCTCGACACGGCGCGGCCGGAGCTGCGCTCCTCGCGCTCGCTATGGGATGCTGCGCTCGCCCATCTCGACGATCGCGCAGCCTCGATCCCCGGAGGTGCCCGCCAGGGCTATATCGATGGCCCCGAGGATCAGCGCCTGCGCGTGGTCGAGCGCACGATCGACCTCGGGGATGAGGGCCGCTTTGTCGTGACGGTTGCCGGCGATGCCGCTGAGATCGACGAGGAGATGCGGACCTTCGATCGCGCGCTGATCGCGACCTTTGCCGTGCTTGCGATCGTGCTGCTTTTGACCACGACCTTCCAGGTCCGCTACGGCCTGGCGCCGCTCAAGAGCATTTCCGAAGGCCTCGCCGCGATCCGCTCGGGCGCATCCGAGCGGCTCGAAGGCGGCTTCCCGGTCGAGGTCGCGCCGCTGGTGCGCGAGACCAATGCGCTGATCGATGCCAATCGCGAGATCGTCAATCGCGCGCGCACGCATGTTGGCAACCTGGCGCATGCTCTGAAGACGCCGATCTCGGTCATGATGAACGAGGCGGCGTCGCATGCGCCCGACCCGCTCGCCGAGAAGGTGCGTGAGCAGACCGAGATCATGCGCGACCAAGTCACGCGCCATCTCGATCGTGCGCGGCTTGCCGCGCGCGTCGCGACCATCGGAACCGTCGTCGAGGTTCGCCCGGTGGTGACCGCGCTCGCGCGCACCATGGAAAAAATCCATCACACCCGCGGTGTCACGATCGAAATCGACGCCCCGCAGGAGGCGCGCTTTCGTGGCGAACAGCAGGATCTCGAGGAGATGGTCGGAAACCTCGTCGACAATGCCTGTAAGTGGGCGCAATCGCGGGTTTCGATCGAGGCGTTCCCGGAGCAGCCCGACGCAAGCGGCGAGCGGCGCTTCGTGCGCATCATGGTCGACGATGACGGGCCCGGACTGACCCCGTCGCAGCGCGAACAGGTGGCGCTGCGCGGCCGGCGGCTCGACGAGACCAAGCCGGGCTCAGGGCTCGGGCTTTCGATCGTGATGGAGCTTGCGACGCTCTACGGCGGACGGCTCACCTTGAGTACGGCGCCGATCGGTGGCCTGCGTGTGGAGGTGGTTCTGCCGGGGGCATAGCCCAACGTACCCGCGCGAATCCCTGCGGCCGTTCGGAGCGGCGGGAATCCCGTTGGGGAACAGAGTTTTGCCCTATTTTCCCCATCTAGGTTCACCGCTTTCATCGATCCCGGGGGGTCTTGATGCGTCCATTCAAGCCGATCGTCGCCATGCTGGCTGTCGTCACGGTTTCGGCCTGCGCCAGCGATCCGTATTCGCCGACGCCGAAGCAGGATTCCGGCGCGATGACCGGTGCGCTCCTGGGCGGCATTCTCGGCGCGGCGGCTGGTGGTCGCGGTGCCGGCAACCGCATCGCAGGCGCGGCGGTCGGCGCCCTTGCGGGCGGTCTGATCGGCAGCGCGATCGGGTCCTCGATGGACGAGGAAGATCGGCAGTTGGCCTACGCAGCGGAGATGCAGGCGCTCGAGAGCGGCGCGCCCGGCGTTGCGGTCGGATGGCGCAGCCAGCGCACCGCCTATTACGGCAACATCGTCCCGGGGCCGTATTACGAGAACGCCGGACGCCGTTGCCGCGGCTACACGCACACGATCTATGTCAATGGGCGCCCGGAATCGGCGCGCGGCACGGCCTGTCGCGCTCCCGACGGACGCTGGATTGCAGTGAGCTGACGACCGTCTCGTCACGCGCGGGGTTTCATGGAGGACGTCATGATTGGACGGAGCTCGAACTTTACGCGTAGCGCAATGGTCGCCGCAGCGCTGGCGGTGTCGGTTGGATTGGCGAATGCCGCGCCGGCGACCGTCGCCGCGAACACCAACCTGCGTCAGGGGCCGGGCACGAACTTCGGGGTCATCATGACCGTTCCGGGCGGCAGCGTCGTCGACGTCATCCGCTGCGGTGACGAGTGGTGCAATGTGATGGCCAACGGCAGCCCGGGCTACATGATCGCCCGCAATCTCGGGCTGGGCGGCGCGCCCGTCGCCGTCGCGCGACCCCCAGTGGTCGTCGTTGGTCCGCCGGTCGTCTACGGGCCGGGTCCTTATCACTACGGGCCGCGCCGGTTTTATGGGCCGCGCTTCTACGGCCCGCGCCGCTACTGGCGCCGTTGGTAACGGGTCTCAACGCTTTGATTTTGAAACGCTATCGCCTGTTTCTTGCTTAACGCGTTCTTAAGCCGGTGGCGGTATCGTTCGTCTCCGGATACCCAGGAACGTGTGGTGTGCGGCATGGCCTCAGGCGGCGCCTTGCCCCTTGATCGGCTGCGGCAATTCCTCCGGGAGCTTCGGCCCGGAGCGCGCGCTCTGCTCGTCGCAGAGCTCGAGCGCGCGGTGCTGCGCGGCGACGATATTCCCGGTGGCGACATGCTGTTGCAGGAGGTGCGCGCCGCCGTGCGTGATTCCGGCGCGCGTGCGCCGCGCATGGGAGCGCCCGCGCGTGCGTTCTTTCGCCCGCTCGAGCCGTTCCTCAACGATGCGCAGAACGACCGCAAGGCTCTCGCGCGTATTTCGCGCGCAGCACTCGATCCGATTTGGACGTGGATTGCACGCGATCTCGCTCCAGCGGAGACTCAGACCTATAGCGACGACGTGAACCGTGCGCTTGTCGCGGTTGGCAGCGAGCCGCCACACGCATTGGCGCATTCGTTTCAGGAGCTTGTCGCCGCACGCATGCACGCAGCGCTTGAGGCCAGCCGCTCGGACGACAAGGCGCGACGGAAGATGTTGCGCCAGATTACGACGCCGCATGCGCTGGACGATATCAAAGACATCCAGGCGATTCTGGCCGCGCGCGACACGCTCGATCTGATCGCAAACCGGCTGCCCGGCCACATCCGCAACCTCGGCGACAGCACCCTCGATTATGTGAAGGGCCTGCTCGATGCTCCACTCTGCGCCCGGCAAGGCCTGCAACCCTATGCGCTCGTCATGGTCGCGAACCGCCTCGCGGCGCCATGGCAATTGATCCGCTTGGGCGTGAAGGCCGCCGACAGCGACGATGCGGCACGCATCGCCGCATCGCCTTATGCGCTCGCGGTCACGATCACGCTTGGCGACATCGCGCGTATGATCGATGAGCTCAAGAGCGATCTCAAGCGCGACGCCACGGTGGCCGTGACCGCGCTGTTGAAATGCATTCACGACGCCGTGCGCGGGGTGCGCAGCGAGCTCGATCTGTCGGCGGATTCCCCGTGGGCCCGCCAGCTTGCCGCGATCCGCAGCGAGATCTCGAATGTGCTCAAGGCCGAGATCGAGTCCATCCCGGGACGGGTGCGGCGTCTGCTGCGGCCGCGGCCGTTGCAGGACATCCCGCGTGGCTCCGTGCTCGATGCAGACGAGGTGGCCGAGACCGCGGCCATGATCGCGTTCGTCGGCGCCTGCCGCAACTACGCGGGCGAGCTTGCCGCGAGCGAGGTGACGCTGCGGACCTTTCAAGAGTTGCAGCAATATCTCGACAGCGGGACGCGCGCGCTGCTCGACGCGTTGCGCGCCGCGACCGAGCACGATCGTCCGTTCCGGAAATCGCAGATGGACGCCGCGATTGCATTCTGCGGCCAGTCGTTCGGCAAGGACTATGCCGCGCTTTTGACGAAAGCGGCCGAGATGGCCGAGCATGCCGAGCGCAAAGTGGCGGTGAGGGCGTGAAAATCGGCGCAGGCAACCCCGGTTGCGGCGCCACGGCCGCCATGGTGTAACTTCCGCGGCGACGAGGCCATGATGGGAACAACCGCCTCCGGAATGCCCGATTCGGCCGGATGAAATGACGTCATGACGCTCTGGTTCGTGCTCGCGCTGATGACGGCGGCGGCGATCTTCGCCGTGCTCTGGCCGCTCTCGCGGCGCGAGCAGGCATTGCGGTCGGGCAGCGACGTCGCGGTCTATCGCGACCAGTTGGACGAGATCCGCCGCGACCAGACGGCGGGGCTGATCGGCGAGAGCGAAGCCGCCGCTGCGCAGGTCGAGGTGTCGCGCCGGCTCATCGCGGCGGCCGACGCTGAGGCGGCCGCTCCGCAGGCAGCGCCCGCCACCGCGATCACGCGGCGGCGCCGGGTCGTTGCACTCATCGCGCTGGTTCTGCTGCCGGCCGGCGCCATCGTGCTTTATCTTGCGGTCGGTTCGCCGACGCTCGAAGGCCAGCCGCTGGCGTCGCGGACATCTGCGGAACGGCAATCAATTGCGCAGATGGTGGCCCAGGTCGAAGCGCATCTCGCCAAGAATCCGAATGAAGGCCGCGGCTGGGAAGTGGTGGCGCCGATCTATCTGCGCACGGGCCGCTTCGACGACGCGGTGAAGGCGCGGCGGCACGCGCTCGCGCTCAACGGCGCGACCGCCGAGCGTCATGCCGGTCTCGGCGAGGCTTTGACGGCGGCTGCGAACGGCATCGTCACTGCGGAGGCGCTCGCGGAATTCAAGTCGGCGCTCGCGCTCGATGGCGATCATATCAAGGCGCGCTTCTTCCTCGGTCTGGCGGCCGAGCAGGACGGACGCATGAACGAAGCCGTGGCGACCTGGCGCGCACTGCTCGACAGCGCGCCGCCGAACGCGCCGTGGGCGCAGTTCGTGCGCGCCGAGCTGATGCGTGTTGGTGGTAAAGCGAGTGGCGGCGCAAGTGGGGGCCCAAGCGAGGGCCCAAGCGAGGGCCCAAGCGAGGGCCAAAGCAGTGGACCGACCGAGGACCAGGTCGCCGCCGCATCCGATCTGCCGCCGGATCAGCGCCAGGCCATGATCAAGGGCATGGTCGAGCGGCTCGCCGAACGTCTCGGCAAGGACGGTTCCGATATCGAAGGATGGCTCCGGCTGGTGCGCTCCTATATGGTACTGGGCGAGCGTGAGCGGGCGCTCGTGGCGGCGGGTGAGGCGCGTCGTGCGCTCGCCGCCGAGCCTGACAAGCTCCGGCGCATCGACGAACTGGTCAAAGGCCTCGGCCTCGACGGCTGATCGCGACACCCAGGGGACATTCGGCCAACAACACCGAGACAGATTCCAAGACAGATTCGATGACTCGCAAGCAACGACGCCTCGTCCTGATCGGTTCGGCCCTCGGCGTGCTGGTGCTCGCGGTCGGGCTGGTGCTCGGCACGCTCACGGATTCGATCGTCTTCTTCAACTCGCCGACCGACGTGGTCGAAAAGCAGATCGCGCCCGGCGCGCGCATCCGCCTCGGTGGCTTGGTGAAGGAAGGCAGCATCACGCGAGGCGACAATCTGCAGGTGCGTTTCGACGTGACCGACGGCCGCAACACCATTCCGGTAGCATATCAAGGACTCTTGCCCGACCTGTTCCGGGAAGGGCAGGGCGTGGTGACCGAAGGTGTGCTCGACCGGGCCGGCACCTTCAAGGCGGACAGCGTGCTCGCCAAGCACGACGAGAACTACATGCCGCGCGAGGTCGCGGATCGCCTCAAGCAGCAGGGCCATTGGAAGGACGACGCTAGTAAGAAGACCGGCGCGGTCGGGAAGGGGAGCGTCAATTGAGTTTGAAGATAGAAAATGGATTTCGCGGCAATGCCACGCGCTCGGTGCGACCCTCTCCCCTTGAGGGAGAGGGTGGTCCGAGCGTAGCGAGGACCGGGTGAGGGGTGATGATCGCTCCGCACGTGAAGCGTTTGCGAACATTCATGACCGACGCAGAACACAAGCTGTGGCGTGCGTTACGCTCACGTGGCGTTGGGTCGAAGTTCAGGCGCCAGGTGCCGCTTGGTCGCTTTATCGTTGACTTTGTTTGTTTCGAGTCAAAGCTGATCGTGGAAGTCGATGGTGGTCAGCACTCTGAGAACCGCAGAGATACCGAACGCGACCACTATTTTACAGGCCATGGCTATCGTGTGCTCCGCTTTTGGAACAATGATGTGCTAAAAAACATCGATGGCGTTGTCACTCGAATCGTCGAGTACGCCCACCCCTCACCCGGCGCGCTATGCGCGCCACCCTCTCCCTCAAGGGGAGAGGGTAAAGGCGGCACGGTCCTGCCATGACCCCCGAGCTCGGCCATTACGCGCTGGTACTCGCCCTCGCGCTCGGCGTCATACAGAGCTGTGTGCCGTTCTACGGCGCGCAGCGCAACGATCCGATGTTGATGGGCACCGCCGTGCCGACTGCGGTCGCGCAATTCGTCTTCATCGGAATTTCGTTTGCCGCGTTGACCGCCTGCTACGTCAATTCCGATTTCTCCGTCGTCAATGTGTTTGAGAATTCCCACTCGCTGAAGCCGCTGATCTACAAAATCTCGGGCGTATGGGGAAACCACGAAGGCTCGATGCTGTTGTGGGTGTTGATCCTCGCGTTGTTCGGCGCGCTGGTCGCATTGTTCGGTGGCAACCTGCCGCTCACGCTCAAGGCCCACGTGCTGGCGGTGCAGGCGTGGATTGCGGCCGCGTTCATCCTGTTCATCCTGACCACGTCGAATCCGTTCCTGCGCCTGGCGCCGGCACCCGCGGAAGGCCGCGACCTCAACCCGCTGCTGCAGGATCCCGGTCTCGCGATCCATCCGCCGCTGCTTTACGTCGGCTATGTCGGGCTTTCGATCTCGTTCTCGTTCGCGACCGCCGCGCTGATCGAGGGCCGCATCGACGCCGCCTGGGCGCGCTGGGTGCGGCCGTGGACGCTGCTGGCGTGGATATTCCTCACCCTCGGCATCTCGATGGGCTCGTACTGGGCTTACTACACGCTCGGCTGGGGTGGATGGTGGTTCTGGGACCCGGTCGAGAACGCCTCCTTCATGCCATGGCTGATCGCGACGGCGCTTCTGCATTCAGCGGTGGTGATGGAGAAGCGCAATGCGCTGAAGATCTGGACCATCCTGCTCGCCATTCTTGCATTCTCGTTGTCGCTGATCGGCACCTTCCTGGTGCGCTCCGGCGTGCTCACCTCGGTGCATGCGTTCGCGACCGATCCGACGCGTGGCGTTTTCATCCTCGCTTTGCTGGTGCTGTTCATCGGCGGTGCGCTCGCGCTGTTTGCCTGGCGAGCGCCGTTGCTCAAGCAGGGCGGGCTGTTCGCGCCGATGTCGCGTGAGGGCGCGCTGGTGCTCAACAACCTGTTCCTGGTTACCGCCTGCATGACGGTGTTTGTTGGAACGCTCTATCCTCTTGCACTGGAAGCACTGACTGGCGAGAGGATTTCGGTCGGTCCGCCGTTCTTCAACGCGACCTTCGGCCCGCTGTTTTTGATGCTGCTTCTGGCGGTGCCGTTCGGGCCACTGCTGGCCTGGAAGCGCGGCGATCTCCCAGGGGTAGCGCAGCGGCTGATGGCCGCCGCCGGAGTCGCGCTGGTTGTGATGGCGATCACGTTTGCGATCTTGCGCGGTCCGGTGCTGGCGCCGCTCGCCATCGGCATTGCGGTGTTCGTGATCGCCGGCGCGCTCACCGATTTCGCGGAGCGCACGGGCCTGTCCAAAGGGCGGCTCACGACCTCATTCCGGCGCGCTGTCGGCTTGCCGCGTTCGGCATGGGGCACGATGCTCGCTCATCTGGCCCTAGGGGTTACGCTGATTGGCATCGTCGGTGAAACGCAATTCGGCACCGAACGCATCGCCGAGATGAAGCCGGGCCAGACGGTCTCGATCAGCGGCTATGACATGCACTTCGATGGCATGAGCACGCAACAGGGCCCGAACTACCGCGACCAGGTGGCCAGGTTCACGGTTCGCCGCGGCAACGATGTCATCGGCGTGATGGAGCCGTCGAAGCGGACGTTCCCCGCACGCTCGACCACCCGAACCGAGGCGGCGTTGATGGGGCGAGGCTTCAGCCAGCTCTATGTTTCGCTCGGCGATGTTTCGGCTTCCGGCACGCTTGCGGTGCGTGTCTATCACAAGCCGCTGGTTTTGCTGATCTGGCTCGGCACCCTCGTCATGGTGATCGGCGGAACGCTGTCGCTGAGCGACCGGCGGCTGCGCGTGGGCGCGCCGAAGCCGGCGAGGGGCAAGCCCGCGATGCAGCCGGCGGAGTAGGTCTAGTGTGGCGGATTTGACGTTCCTACCAGCATTGCTGCGCGCTCGCCGTAGGAACGTCAAATCCAAAGCCACACTAGCAAGGTATTAAGTGCTAGTGTCCCTTGGTTCCGACGCTTGTAAACGCGTGTTCGGCAAAGGGATACAAGCGTCGGAACCGGGACACTAGATGCGCTGGCTGCGGCTGTTGGTCATTTTGCTTTTGTTCATTCCCGCGTCGCACGCCGTCGCGGTGCAGCCGGATGAGATCCTTGCTGATCCGGCCAAGGAGGCTCGTGCGCGCGAATTGTCAAAGCAACTGCGCTGCATGGTGTGTCAGAACCAGTCGATCGACGATTCAGACGCGCCACTCGCGCGCGACCTGCGCATCCTGGTGCGTGAGCGTCTGCAAGCCGGCGACAGCAACAGCCAAGTGCTCGATTTCCTGGTCCAGCGCTATGGCGAGTTCGTACTGTTGCGCCCGCGGTTGCATTGGCGCACCGCGCTGCTCTGGCTCGCGCCGCCGGTGCTTCTGATCGGCGGGGGCCTCGTGCTTTTCCTGCTGGCGCGTCGTCGCGGCCGGAGCGGCGCAATCGATACCACCACCCCGCAGGGCGGCGCCCTGACTGCGGACGAGGAGCGACGATTGGCGGGATTGATGAAACCGGACGACCGCTGATATCGCGATAGATTCTCTATAAACCTTTGATTTATTTATATAATCAAGAAAGTGGCGACCTTACCAAGTTTTAATCTCGCCGACAGGACCCTGTAAGGCGGTTGCCCCCATCTTCACTCTCGGACGCGACAACGAGATTCGCTCGGCTCCCCGGCGGGCGAGCATCCGAAGAGAGAGACGGAGACCGACTTCATGACTGACAGCACCAGCTCCAACAACAAGCCTCGCGGTGTCCTTTCCGCCCGCCGGCTTGCGCTTCTCGCAACGGCCATCGCTGGTATCGGAACTACCGCCGTCTTCTTTGCGCCCGACGTCTCGGTGCGCTCGACCTTCCCCGCCGCTCAGGCACAGAACCTGTCGCAGCAGGCGCAGACCGCGCAGCGCCCGGTCGGATTTGCCGACATCGTGGAGCGCGTGAAGCCGGCAGTGATTTCGGTGCGTGTTCGCGTCGATTCCAAACCGCGCCTGAGCATGCAGAATTCGCCCTTCCCGCAGGGCTCGCCGATGGACCGTTTCTTCCGCCGCTGGGGCGTGCCTGAAGGCGACGAGCGCGGGCAGGACAACAGTCGGCGCGGCATCCCGGTCCCTCCTCGTGGTGGGCGTAACGTCACCGGCCAGGGCTCCGGCTTCTTCATCACGGCCGATGGCTATGCCGTGACCAACAATCACGTCGTCGACCGCGCGAGCAACGTGCAGGTCATCGCTGATGACGGCAAGACCTACGACGCGCGCGTGATCGGTACCGACCCGCGTACCGACCTTGCGCTCATCAAAGTCGACGGCCGCAGCGATTTCCCGTTTGTCGCGCTCGCTGAATCCTCGCCGCGCATTGGCGACTGGGTGCTCGCGGTCGGTAATCCGTTCGGCCTCGGTGGCACGGTGACCGCCGGCATCGTCTCGGCGAGCGGCCGTGACATCGGCGCCGGTCCCTATGACGACTTCATCCAGATCGATGCGCCGGTCAACCGCGGCAATTCCGGCGGCCCGACCTTCGACGTCAACGGCCATGTCATCGGTGTGAACACGGCGATCTTCTCGCCGTCGGGCGGCAATGTCGGCATCGCCTTCGCCATTCCGGCGAACACGGTTCGCTCCGTCGTCGCGCAACTGCGCGATCACGGCACGGTGACCCGCGGATGGATCGGCGTGCAGATCCAGCCGGTGACGGCCGAGATCGCCGATAGCCTCAATCTGAAGTCCACGCAAGGTGCGCTGGTCGCCGAGCCGCAGGCCAGCAGCCCGGCAGAGAAGGCCGGCATTCGCGCCGGCGACATCATCACCGAGGTCAATGGCAATACGGTCCGTGATGCGCGCGAGCTCGCCCGCACCATCGGCGCCATGCCGCCGAATACCAGCGTGCGGCTGACCGTGCTGCGCAACGGCTCGGAGCAGACCATGACGCTCACGCTCGGCGAGTTGCCGAAGCAGCGCGAAGCCCGCGCCACGCCGGAGCGCCGCGAGCCGAGCCGGGGGACGGACGTTCCGCGTCTTGGCCTCACGCTGGCGCCCGTGGCCGACGTCGCCGGCAGCGGCAACGAAGGGGTCGTCATCACCAATGTCGAGCAGGGCAGCGTCGCAGCGGAGCACGGTTTCCGGACCGGCGACGTGATCCTGACGATCGCCAACAAGCCGGTCAGCTCGCCGACGGAAGTCCGCGACATGATCGCCGATGCATCGAAAGGCGGCGCGCGTAACGTTTTGGTGCGGGTGAAGAGCGGCGACAACATCCGATTCGTCGCTGTCCGTCTCGGCCGCGCCTAACTCGAATGGGGCGTTCCGCCGGCATCCGTCGCCCCCGCCGGTGGCACGAACCAGGGGGACGGGCGAGTGACTTGCCCGTCCCCAACTGTTCCCAATTCTGGTCAGGTTTCCGTCGCCCCCACCGGGCCGGAATTGGTCGAGGGGCGGTGGGTTCTCCCGCCGCCCCTCGTATTTAACAACGCATCAACCGTATTGGCCGGATGCAAACTTGCAACGGGGCACTTTTTGGATACGGTCCCCATGACGATTGCAACGCAAGGTGTTCCCTCGCCGAGGGCGCTAGAGAAAGACCGGGAGAGCGAGATTGCCATGCGCCTCCTGATTATCGAAGACGACCGCGACGCGGCCGATTACCTGGTCAAGGCCTTCCGCGAGGTCGGCCACGTCGCCGAGCTTGCGACTGACGGCGAGGAGGGCCTCGCGCAAGCGCTCGATGGCCAATACGACGTCCTCATCGTCGACCGCATGCTGCCGAAGCTCGACGGCTTGAGCGTCATCGGCACGCTGCGCAGCAAGGGCAATGATACCCCGGCGCTGATCCTCTCGGCGCTCGCGCAGGTCGACGACCGGGTCAAGGGCCTGCGCGCAGGCGGCGACGATTATCTGCCGAAGCCTTATTCGTTCTCGGAACTGCTGGCGCGCATCGAAGTGCTGGCGCGCCGCCGCGGGGGCCGCGAAGAGATGGTCTACCGCGTGGCGGACCTGGAGCTTGACCGGCTCTCGCATCAGGTCAAGCGCGCCAATGACGAGATCATCCTGCAGCCGCGCGAATTCCGACTGCTCGAATATCTGATGAAACATGCCGGACAGGTGGTGACGCGCACGATGCTGCTCGAGAATGTGTGGGACTACCACTTCGATCCGCAGACCAACGTGATCGACGTGCATATCTCACGATTGCGCTCGAAGATCGACAAAGGTTTCTCCCAGCAATTGCTGCATACCGTGCGCGGCGCGGGCTACATGATCCGGGACGGCAGGTGAGGCGAGTGCCGCCGATTTGAAGTCCCGACAGCACTGGCCGCGGACGGGCCCGCGAACCTCTGGCATGTTGCTGCGGACTTCTGAACCGCCACACTAGACTAGACCATGATCCGATCGGAGCATGGCCGAGCTTTTTGTTTGAGCGCGATCTTGTCCGAAAAACCGGTTCCCATTCCAGATCACGTCCGGGGCAGGCTTTGTCGGGATCATGTTCCGAAGTATTGCGTGGTCGCATGATCTTATCCGAAAGTCTTGCAACTTTTCGGGATCATGCTCCAAGGTGACGTATGACGGCGCTCGGCAAGCTGTTCCGAACGACAACCTTCAAGTTGACCCTGGTCTACTTGACGGTGTTTGCGCTGTTTGCAGCGTTCCTCCTCGCTTATTTCGCCTGGAACACGCGCCGGCTTGTAACCCAGCAGATCGTCGCGACGGTCGACGCGGAGATCTCGGGGCTCTCCTACCTCTACCAGCAGGGTGGCATCCGCCGGCTGATCTTCGCCATTGATGACCGCGGTGGCCGGCCCGGGTCGAGCCTTTATCTTCTCACCACTGCGGCCGGCGAGGGCGTTACCGGCAATATCGGTTCGCTGACAACGGGCATTCTCGACAAATCGGGCTGGACCGAGACCGCCTATCGTCGCATCGACGATCCCGACAGTGCTGCCGAACATCGGGCACTGGTGCGCGTGCTGCAGCTTCCGGGCGGATTCCGCCTGCTGGTTGGTCGCGACCTCGAAGAACGCGAGCGGCTGCATGACATCATTGTCAGCGCGGGGCGCTGGTCGATTGCGATCGTGGTCGTGCTCGGTATCGCCGGCGGGTTCTTCATTACGCGCCGTGTGCTCAAGCGCGTCGATGCGATGACCGACACCACGCAACGGATCATGGCCGGTGATCTGTCGGGGCGCCTGCCGATCGCCGGCAGCAACGACGAGCTCGATCGCCTGGCCGACAATCTCAACGCCATGCTCGAGCGGATCGAGGCGCTCATGCACGGCCTCAAGGAGGTCACCGACAACATCGCGCACGACCTCAAGACGCCGTTGACGCGGCTGCGCAACCGCGTCGAGGAGGCGCTCCGCACGGCGGAGGATGAATCGCAATATCGTGCGGCGCTGGAACACACGATCGAAGAGTCCGACGGCTTGATCGCGACCTTCAACGCGCTCTTGATGATCGCGCGTGCGGAGTCCGGCCAGGCCCGGGACGGTATGACCACGTTCGACGCCGCCGAGATCGCGCACGGGGTCGGCGAGCTTTACGAGCCGCTCGCCGACGAGAAGGGCCTCACGTTGCGGGTCGAGGCGCCTGAGTCGGCGCCGATGTACGGCAATCGCGAGCTGGTCAGTCAGGCGCTCGCCAACCTCGTCGATAACGCCATCAAATACGCGGCGCCGGCCCCCTCATTTCCCTCCCTCAGCGAAAGGGCGGCTACGCCCGTCTCCGGCGGGCCGTGCGGAGGAGAGTCAGGGAAGGAGACGGACCAGCCGCCGCCCGTTAATGGGATGCAGCCCGAGATCGTGGTCAAGGCGGTCGCCGGCGACGGCGACCAGATCCTGCTGACGGTTGCCGATGCCGGCCCCGGCATTCCCGCGGACGATCGCGCGCGCGCCGTCGAACGCTTCGTGCGGCTGGAGCAGAGCCGCTCCCAGCCGGGCTCCGGATTGGGATTGAGCCTTGCCAATGCGGTCGCGCGCCTGCACGGCGGCGAATTGCGGCTCGAGGACAATCAGCCCGGATTGCGGACCGTCCTTGCGCTCCCGCGCGGCACAGCGGATCCTTCCCCTGCCACTCCCGCGGCATCCCGCGAGCCCGTTTCAGCGCCGCGGCCGTGAGCCTTGCGATCTTCGCTTCACGATGAATAAGTCCTGGGGACGTCGACTGGGATACCCCTCGGGCTCGAATGGCAGCATTTGCAACCACAGATGAGGCGAACGGCCGCGCGCTCGCGCCGCGGATCGTGGCTGCGCCGAAACTATCGGCGCCCGATGCCGCGCAGAAGCGCATCGACAACTGGCTCGCCGAACTTCACGAGCACGCCGCGGGCGCGACGCTGCGGCGCCTGTTCGCCACGCATCCGCAGGCGCGCGCGCTCATTCTCGGTTTCGCCGACGGTTCGCCGCATCTCTGGGAGCTGGCATCGGCCGACCCGTCGCGGCTTGCGGCGCTGCTTGAGTCCGACCCCGACGCGCGCCTCGACGCCATCGTGGCTGACACGGTCACGGCCATCGCGGCGGCGAATGACGAAGCCGAGGTGATGCGCCTGTTGCGCCGCACGAAGGCGGAGGCCTCGCTCTTGATTGCGCTGGCCGATATCGGCGGAGTCTGGCCGGTAATGCGTGTCACGTCGGCGCTCACCGAACTGGCCGATGCCGCGGTCGGCGCGGCGGTGAGACATTTGCTCGACCAGGCGGCGCGCGAGGGCAAACTTCAGCCAAAGCGGCGATCCGAACCGGAGCCTGGGAGCGGCTACATAGTCCTGGCCATGGGCAAGATGGGCGCCGGCGAGCTCAACTATTCGAGCGACATCGACCTCATCGTCTTTTACGACGCCAGCGCGGGAGCCTTCGTGGCCGGCAATGAGCCGGCGCCGTTCTATGTCCGCATGACACGCGGGCTGGTGAAGCTTTTACAGGAGCGCACCGCCGACGGCTACGTGTTCCGAACCGACCTGCGGCTACGTCCCGACCCGGGCTCTACACAGATTGCCGTGTCGACTCCGGCGGCGCTCGACTACTACGAAAGCGTCGGGCGTAATTGGGAGCGCGCCGCCATGATCAAGGCGCGCCCCTGCGCCGGCGACATTGAGGCCGGTGAGAAGCTGCTGCGCGAATTGTCGCCGTTCATCTGGCGAAAGTATCTCGACTTCGCCGCGGTCGCCGACATCCACAGCATGAAGCGCCAGATCCATTCGTATCGCGGCCATGGCGAGATCGCGGTCGAGGGTCACAACGTCAAGCTTGGGCGCGGGGGCATCCGCGAGATCGAGTTCTTCGTGCAGACCCAGCAGCTCATCGCCGGCGGCCGCCATCCGGAGCTGCGCGGCCGCGAGACGTTGGCGATGCTCGACGTGCTCGCCGAACGCGAATGGATCAGCGCCACAGCGCGCGATGAGCTTGGTGCTGCCTACCGGTTCCTGCGGGTGCTTGAGCACCGGCTGCAGATGGTTGCCGACGAGCAGACGCACACGCTGCCGGGCGATCGCGAGGGTCTCGAACGCTTTGCCCGCTTCTTCGGATTCGCCGACCGCGACAGCTTCGCCGACACGCTGCTCGGTCACCTGCGCAATGTGCAGCGGCACTACGCGACCCTGTTCGAGAGTGCGCCGGCTGCCGAGGCGCGCGCCCGCGCCTTGTCGTTCCCGCCCGATGCGGACGATCGCGAGACGCTCGACAAGCTTACGGCCATGGGCTTCAAGCAGCCGCTCGAAGCCTCGGTGCGGGTGCGGCAATGGCTCTCGGGTGGCTACCGCTCGCTGCGGGGCGAGCACGCCTCGACACAGGTCGCGGAGTTGGTGCCGCTCCTGCTGACGCACGTCGCGCGGTCCGCAAGCCCGGATGCGGCGCTGCTCGCCTTCGACCGGTTCCTGTCGGGCTTGCACGCCGCGGGGCGCTTGTTCTCGCTGCTACGGCAAAACCCCGATCTGATCGCGCTGCTCGCGATGGTGCTTGGCACCGCGCCGCGGCTCGCCGACAGCCTCGCGCAGTTCCCGGACATCATGGATGCGGTGATCGATCCGAGCTTCTTCGGTGCGCTGCCGGAGGAAGCCGAGCTGCGCGCGGTGCTCGAGCGGTCGCTCGTCCAATCAGGCAGTTACGAGGACTTCCTCGACCGCATCCGCATTTTCGCGCAGGAGCAGATGTTCCTGATCGGCACGCGCATCCTCTCCGGAACCGTCTCGGCGGAACAGGCCGGCGAAGCCTTTGCGCGGCTCGCCGATATGTTGATCCGATTGCTGCATCGTGCGGTCGAGGACGAGTTCATCAAGCTGCATGGACGCATTGCCGGCGAGGAGGTCGCGATCCTCGCGCTTGGCAAGCTTGGCGGTCGTGAGATGACGGCCAATTCTGATCTCGACCTGATCGTGATCTACGATTTCGATTCCGAGCATCCGGAGTCGGACGGCAACCGTCCTTTGTATGGTGCGCAGTATTTCACCCGCCTGGTGCAACGGCTGATCAGCGCGCTGACGGCGCCGACCAATTACGGCGTGCTCTACCAGGTCGACATGCGGTTGCGGCCTTCGGGGCGCTCCGGGCCAGTCGCCACGCGCATCGACAGCTTCGCGAGCTACCAGGAGAGCGAAGCCTGGACCTGGGAGCACATGGCGCTGACGCGGGCGCGCGTGGTGTCCGCGTCACCGGCGTTCCGAGCGCGGGTCGAGGCGGTGATCGGCTCGGTGCTGAGCACGCGCCGCAACCCCGAGCTGGTCGCCGGCGACGTTACCGAGATGCGGCAGGCGATCGCCCGCGAAAAAGGCGAGGACGACCGGTGGAATCTCAAATATGCCGCCGGCGGCCTGGTCGATATCGAATTCATCGCGCAATATCTGCAGCTCGTGCACGGCGCGACAACGCCGGAGATTCTCGACACCTCGACCACTCGCGTGCTGGACAAGGCCTGGCGGCTCGGCCTGCTGCCGCTTGAACATGCGGAAGTGCTGCGTCCGGCAGTGCGCCTCTATCACAACCTCACGCAGATCCTGCGGCTATGCCTGCCCGGCGATTTCGACCCGAAGACCGCGGCGCCGGGGATTTGCGCACTGCTCGCGCGCGCGGCCGACGTCCCGGACTTCGCGACGCTCGACGCCTTCCTCGCGGAGACGGAAGCCAAGGTGCGCAAGAGCTTTGAGCGCATCATGGAAGGCGCGCGTTAGCGTCTGGGCGCCTGTTCAAGCAGGCCGGTTCTTAGTATCGTCTCGAGAACGGGGCCATCATCGAATAAAAATGATGACCTTGCTATCCCTGACCGCAATCTGTGATGGCTTTGCATGGCGATACTGATTGCACTTGTCCCGTTCAGGTATCAAGGTCGTAACGTGTTGCTCAATAATCGATAGATTGTAGTGAAACAGGGGTGACCCAAAAATCGTTATAGAGGTTGAGACGTTGCGATGTCGTCTTCAGCGAGTGAGCCGAGTGATCATGGAGGCAGTCTCAAAAGCTTTTGGGATGATCGTCCATATGAACGTAGGCTGGTGGCATTTATGACGTGCTTGGATGGCGCCAGGCGGTTACCAATGCTGGCAGCGATCCTAAGCGGCTCGGGCAGCTTCGGCGTTTGATCCTGCATCATGCAAGATATTTCCGAATGTCGGACGCGCTGGAGAAAGATACCAGGGCAAGCACCTTTTCAGATAACGTCGTGATTTCTACGCCGACAGAGGAACGTTATCAGCATTTCTTGCAAGTCCTCGGAATGATCCAACTGAGCTCAGCGTGTGGCGGCTTTCTGTTGCGAGGTGGCATCACAATCGGTGACATCGTGCACGACGGTGAAGCGGTGTTCGGGCCCGCGTTGATCCGCGCGTACGATTTGGAACGGCTTCATGCCCAGTATCCGCGGGTAATTTTGGACCCGGAGGCAATTGCGGATTTCGGTAAACTACCCGCAGTAGTCGTTGAGGAAAAGGGCAGCTATTTCATCGATCCATTCCATGCGGGATTTATTGAGTGGTTGAGTAGTCTCCAAAAGGCAGATGCAGTTTCGGACTTCATCGAAGCGGGGATCCCGGCGCCCACAGGGCTGATGCGGCGTATGTGGGATGACAATGTGCTTAAGGCCGTGCTGCATATCTTGAAACAGCAAATACGCGAACCGATTGAAGACAAAGACTGGGACAAGGTCGCGTGGCTATATGACCGAATCGCGGGTCGGCTCGGCGTTCCACCAGCACGTTCCTATCCGCGTGCAAGACCGAGAGATTTGGTGGAATAGCGGACAATGACCCTGCGACAGCCGGCCCCTCGTGCAATCCCGGGCAGGGCTTCATAGTGCGCGCTCTCACGTCTCAATCGAAGGAATGACCATGCCGCTCATTCGCCGCCAATTCCTGCAAGCCGCCGCCGGTGCGACCATGTCCTTGCCTTTCGCCGGCGCGGCGCGGGCGCAGGCCTATCCCAGCCGGTCCGTGCGCGTGATTGTCCCCGTTGGCGCGGGCGGCGCCAATGACACCTCGACGCGGCTCATTGCACAAAAGCTCTCCGAGAGCCTCAAGCAGCAATTTTACGTCGAAAATATCGTCGGCGCCGGCGGCAATATCGGCATGGCGCAAGCGATGAAGGCGGCGCCGGACGGCTACACGATGCTCTCGGTTGCGCCAAGCTTCGTGATCAATCCGACGCTCAATCCGAAGACCCCGTTCGATCCAATGCGCGATTTTGCACCGGTGACGCTGATGTGTGCGACGCCGACGGTCATCGTCGTGCACGATTCCTTGGGCGTGGGCTCGATCAAGGCGCTGATTGCGCTGCTCAAGGCCAATCCCGGAAAATTCAGCTATTCGTCCGCCGGCACTGGAACGCCGGCGAATCTCGCCGGCGAATTGTTCAAGGCTGCCTACGGCGTCGACATCATCCACGTGCCGTTCACCGGCGGCGGCCCGGCGATGAATTCGACCATCGGCGGCCACACGCCGATCAGCTTCCCGGCGCTGTCCACGGCCGCGCCGAGCATTGTCGGCGGTAAGGTGCGCGGACTAGCGGTGATGAGCCCGAAGCGGTCGTTAACGTTGCCCGACGTGCCGACGATGGCGGAGTCCGGGCTTGGCGATCA
This sequence comes from Hyphomicrobiales bacterium, assembly GCA_009377695.1. Lineage (GTDB taxonomy): Bacteria > Pseudomonadota > Alphaproteobacteria > Rhizobiales > Xanthobacteraceae > VAZQ01. The sequence continues at coordinate 31,553 of WHTP01000014.1, forward strand.
GCAGGCCGACGTTTTCGTCGGCGTCGTTTTGCCAGCCGGGGCGCCGCGGTCGGTGGTCGACCTGCTCCACCGCGAGATCGTGCAGGCGCTCGCGCTTGCTGACGTGAAGAAGAGGCTTGCGCAGCTCGGCTTCGACCCGATTGGAAATTCGCCGGACGACTTCGGCGCTTGGATCAAGGCCGAAGTTACCAAATGGGCGAAGGTGATGCGCGAGGCCAATATCAGGCTGCCGTAGCACTCTCCTTAGTAATGGCCGGGGCTTGTCCCGGCCATTCACGTCTCAGTAACCCGGACAATTAGACGTGGATGCGGGGCACAAGGCCGGGCATGACTGCAATGGGCGGCGGCGGTGCTTTAAAACTACGCAGGCCGCATCCGTGACGTCACGCCGCGCCCCACGAGCGGAGAGATCGGAATCGCGTGGGCGTCGCTGGCATCGAGGTCGATCTCCGGCGCCCCATAGCGCGAATATCGCGCGTCGGCCGGCAGCCGCAGCACCACCAGTGTGCCTTTGCCGGGGGTCGAGCGGATGCGCAACGTGCCGCCGTGCAGCTCGGTCAGCGATCGTGCGATCGCGAGGCCGAGGCCTGAGCCCTGGTGGCTCTTGGTGAGCTGGCTTTCGACCTGCTCGAACGGGCGCCCGAGCTTCGCGAGCGCCGCCCGCGGAATGCCGATGCCGGTATCGGCGATGGCGATGCGCACCCAATGGGCGGAGGACCGCGCGTGCACGGTGATACGGCCACCCTCGGGTGTGAACTTGACCGCGTTTGACAGGAGATTGAGCATGATCTGCTTAAGCAGCCGCTGATCCGCGCGCACGCGAATGCCCTTGGCAATATCGGCGGCGAGCTCGATCTGCTTGTCGTCGGCGCGTGCGGACACCACCCGCATGGTGTCGTGAAGGAAGCGGCCAAGCCGAAGCTCTTCGACATCCAGGCGGATGCGCCCGGCTTCGATCTTCGACATGTCGAGGATGTCATTGATGACGTCGAGCAGGTATTGCCCGCTTTGGTGGATATCCTTGCAATAATCGCGATATTTGTCGCCCCCGATCGGGCCGAACATCTCCGACTTCATGATCTCGGAGAAGCCGATGATGGCATTGAGCGGCGTGCGCAGCTCATGGCTCATATTGGCGAGGAAGCTCGATTTGGCGTGGTTGGCTTCTTCGGCGCGGGTCTTCTCCTCGGCATATTTCTCCGCGAGATCGACAAGCTCGTCGGCCTGATGCTCGAGCGTGTGCTGCGAGGAGCGCAGGTCCGCGACTGTCTTCATCAGCCGCTGCTCCGAGTTCATCAGCTTCTCTTCGTGCCGCTTGATGGTGGTGATATCGGTGCCGACCGACACGTAGCCGCCGTCCTTGGTCCGGCGTTCGCTGATGTGCAGCCAGCGGCCGTCCTCGAGCTCGGCCTCGAACGTGCGTGCGCCGGGAATCTGGCCTTCGCTGATCACGCGGGTGCGCAGAACCGGCTTGCGCCCGGCGGCGACCACCGTGTCGTAGGGCGTTCCGGCCCTGACCGCTTCGTCCGGGAGGTTGTGCAGCGCCAGGAAATTGGAGTTGCAAAGCACCAAGCGATTGTTCGCATCCCACAGCACGAACGCTTCGGGGATCGTTTCGATGGCGTCGCGCAGGCGCAGATCCGCCTCGACGGTGCGCTCGACCAAGGTCTTCTGCTCGGTGATGTCGACGGCGATGCCGATCAGATGCGGCGAGACTTCGCCCGGCTGCTGCACCAGTTCGCAGCGCGCCCGCAGCCAGACCCAGTTGCCGTTGGCGTGGCGCATGCGGAAGTCATGGTCGATCGACGAAGTCCTGGCCTCGGCGAGCTCGGCGGCAAGCTGATAGAGACGCAAGTCGTCCGGATGGACCAGCGCGTTGACTTCGCCGAAGCTCAGGAGCTCGTCCTTCGGCTTGAGGCCGAGGATTGCGAACATCGAGTGCGACCAGAAAATGCGGCCGCGGGCGAGCTCCCAGTCCCACAGTCCGCAGCGGCCGCGATTGAGCGCAGTGTCGATGCGGGTGCGCACGGTCTCGTAGATGACGTCGGCCTCGCGCGCGCGCGTCGCCTGCCAGTGGAAGGCAAAGCCGAGGATGAGGACGACAAAGCCGGTGGTGGCCGACAGCGTGACGGTCAGCGCAGTCTCGGAGCGCCAGGAGGCGAGCGCGTCGGCGCGTCGGTGGATGACGGTGATCTGGCCCTGCCCGGAACTGAGCCAATGCACGGTCGCGTAGGCCGGCGTGCTGTCGGCAAGGGCAATCTCCAGCACGCCGGCCACGGCCCCCAGAGTATCCAGTGGTTGCGATGGCCCGAGGATGTCGGTGAGACGGCGGCCCCGCGCCGTTGTCTCCGTCTGCGGGATTGCGCTCGTCATCCCATCGCCGCTCAGGACCTCGACCCGCACCGCCGCGACGATCACGCCGTCAGGATTGGTGAGGAAGATCTGCCGGCCCGGCACCAGGGCCCAGCCCGGGATGCTGTCCTCGAGCTCGGCTTGCTTGCGGCGGTCGTCCGACGCCTTCGAGCGTCCGAGCCGATCCGCGAGGAATTCCGCGCTTCCGGTCATGCTGCGCACGATCTCGCCGATCGCCTGCCGGCGATGGTCGAAGACCTGTACGAACGCGCCGATGCAGATCGTGACCAGGAATGCGATAATGAGGGCCGGCACCGCGCGACGCAGCGCCGGCTCCGCCGTCAAGAGACGGCGATACGCAGGCTTGGCGATCGACTGCGCCAGTCCTTTGATGGAATCACTTCTGACAGACGCGCTCGCCGTCTCGACGCGCGCCATGCGAGGCCCCCGTTCGGATCATCCAGACCAGAGTTGGATCGGAAGGATGTGCCGCATCTCCCCGAATCACTTGCATTGGAGTCGAGAAACGAGAATTTGTCGAGAGTCATTAATGAATTTTTAAGAACCCACGGCTTTTTCATAAGCCAATGGGATTCAACATCAATTTCCCGAATCGCAATCGGGCCGCCGATGCGATTGTCTGCCCGTCCCTTGGGAAAGCGATCAGTTTTCGGCGAGCGCGCGCGCAACGATGTCGCCGACGTCGGGTGACAGCGACGGCTGCGCGGCAACCCTGCGCAACGCCGCTTCCGCATGTGCGCGCCGTCCCGGTTCGAGCACGCGCCAGCTTCGAAGCGCGGTGAGGAGACGCGCCGCGACCTGTGGATTCTTCGGATCAAGCGCAAGCACGGTGTCAACGAGCAGATCGTAGCCCGCACCGTCGGCACGATTGAGTTGCGTCTGGTTCGACATCGCGAACGACACGAACAGCGCGCGCACGCGATTGGGATTGCTCATCGAGAACGCCGGATGCGACGTGAGCGCCTTGACGCGGGCGAGGGTCGCGGGCTCCGGGATCGACGCCTGCAGCGACAGCCATTTGTCGACCACCAGCGCGTTGTCCTTGTAGCGCTGGTAGAAATCGTCAAGCGCGGCGGCGCGTTCCGGGACATCGCGCAGCGACAGCGCCGTAAGCGCGGCCATGCGATCGGTCATGTTGTCGGCGTCGCGATATTGCTGCGCCGCGAGCGCGACCGCGTCAGGCGCCCGTGCGGCGACCATGAAGTCGAGACAGGTGTTGCGGAGCGCGCGCCGTCCGGCGCCGGCGGCATCGGGCCGGTACGGGGACTTGTCTTTGAGTAGCCGATAACGATCTTGCAGCGCCGTCGCGAGATGCCGTCCTGCCGCCTCGCGCAATGCGGAGCGTGCCGCGAAGATCGCGTCGGGATCGACATCGCGTGCGATCTCACGCGCCATGTCGGCCTCGCTCGGCGGTGTCAGGGCGAGCGACACGAACGCAGGCTCGAGCGAGGCGTCGTCGAGAATCGCGGCGAGCGCATTGAGCAGTCCCTCGTCGCGGCGCGTGACGCCACCGGAGCGGATCGCTGCGACGTTGTCGGCCAGGAGACGCGTCGCCAGCGACTGCACCGCCTGCCAGCGATTGAACGGATCGGAATCGTGCGCCGCGAGAAACCGCAGATCGTCGCCGGAGAGATTGGCGACCACGCGCACCGGCGCCGAGAAGTTCCGGTTGAGCGACATCACCGGCGGCTCGGCAATGTTTTCGAAAACGAATGTCTCTGATGACTTGCGTAACGCGAGGATGTTGCGCTCCACGGCTCCGCTACCCTGGAGCTTGAGCGGCAGATCGCTGCCGTCGCGCCCGACCAGGCCCACCGCGAGCGGAATCAGCATCGGCTCCTTCGTGGGCTGGCCCGGGGTGGACGGCACGGTCTGCGCGATCTCCATCGAAAACGTTTTCGTGCGCGCATCGTGGCTTCCGGACACCACGACCTCAGGCGTGCCGGCCTGCGAATACCAGAGCATGAGCTGCGTGAGGTCGATGCCGCTCGCATCCGCGAAGCATTGCACGAACTGCTCGACCGTCGCCGCCTCGCCGTCATGGCGTGCGAAATAGAGGTCCATGCCTTTGCGAAAACTCTGCACGCCAACCAGCGTCTGCAGCATGCGCACGACTTCGGCGCCCTTCTCGTAGACCGTCGCCGTGTAGAAGTTGTTGATCTCGCGATAGACGCCCGGGCGCACCGGATGGGCGAGGGGGCCTGCGTCCTCCACGAATTGCATCGCGCGCAGGCCGCGGACGTTGCGGATGCGCTCGACCGCGCGTGAACTCTGGTCGGCGCGGAATTCCTGGTCGCGGAAAACCGTAAGGCCTTCCTTAAGGCAGAGCTGGAACCAGTCGCGGCAGGTGATGCGGTTGCCGGTCCAGTTGTGGAAATACTCGTGCGCGATGACAGCCTCTATGCCTCTATAGTCGGCGTCGGTCGCGGTATCGGCGCTGGCCAGGACGTATTTGTCGTTGAAGACGTTGAGGCCCTTGTTCTCCATCGCGCCCATGTTGAAGGTCGAGACCGCGACGATCATGAAAATGTCGAGGTCGTATTCGCGGCCGAACCTGACTTCATCCCAACGCATGGAGCGCTTGAGCGCGTCCATGGCGTAGGTGCTGCGTGCCTCGTTCCCTGGCTCGACAAAGATCCGGAGTACGACATCGCGACCAGACATGGTGCGGAAGCTGTCCTCGATGCAGGCGAGGTCGCCGCCGACCATCGCGAACAGATAGGACGGCTTCGGAAACGGATCGTGCCACACGACGAAATGCCGTCCAGTGTCTGGCACGTCGCCGGACGCAACGGCATTGCCATTGGACAGAAGCACCGGGCATTCGACCTTGTTCGCTTCGATACGGGTGGTGAACACCGCCATCACGTCGGGGCGGTCCGGGTAATAGGTGATGCGGCGGAAGCCCTCGGCTTCACACTGGGTGCAATAAGTGGCGCCGGACCGGTAGAGCCCCATGAGCTGGGTGTTGGCGGACGGGTCGACGACCGTTTCGATCTCGAGGGTGAATGGCCGCTGCGGTGGCTGCGCAATGGTGAGGCTGTCGGGCTCCGCGACGAAGCGGTCGGCCGCGAGCGCGTCGCCATCGAGCGACAACGAGACGAGCTTGAGACCGTCGCCATCGAGGACCAGCGGTGCCGGGGCGGCGGCTTTCGGATTGGGCCTCAGCCGCAGCGCCGCGCGCACCCGCGTCGCGGTCGGATCGAGCGACACGTCGAGATCGACGGTCTCCACCAGCCAGTCTGGCGGGCGGTAATCCTCAAGACGGATCGGCACGGACTGCTCAGTGCGCATCGGTGGGCTGTCTCGTTGTGGCTAGTGGTCCGATTCTAACATTCGCATGCCGTTTTGGCGGGCGATTTTGCGAATGTTAGAATCCAAGGAACACTAGCAAGTACAAATTGCTAGTGGAGTTTTGGATTTGACATTCGCGTCGGGTGTCTGCTGCAAGGTGGGTCGCGAATGTCAAATCCACTCCACTAGGTCGACGGGTGAACGTCCCCTTAACACATCCCGGGCGGCGCGAATTCCTCCAATTGCCTGCTCCAATTGCCTCGGCAATGCGGCATTTCGGTGTGTTCCCTTGCTTGGCGGCATGCTCTAGTGTCGGTAGAACGTTAAGCCGCATTTTCCGGGAGGGACGACCATGATTAGAACCCGCGCAATCGGACTACGCGCAGTAGGGCTTGGCACAGGGCTTGGCATCGCCGCGCTGCTCGCCGCGAGCGGTGGTGCATTTGCACAGGATTATCCGACCCAGACGGTCAGGATTGTCGTCCCGTTCTCCGCCGGTAGCATTACCGACGGACTGGCGCGCATCCTGGCCGGCAAGCTGTCCACCATGTGGAAGCAGCAGGTCATCGTGGAGAATCGGCCCGGACTGCCGGGGACCGCCAGCGTCGCCACCGCGGCAAAGGACGGTTACACGTTGATGCTGACCTCCAACGGCCACACTATTGCGCGCGCGGTCAACAAGACCGTTCCGTTCAATCCGGTGAAGGATTTCGCCGGGATCAGCGTGGTGGCGTCGGCGCCGGTCGCGGCCCTCGTGCCGGCGGACTCGCCCGCCAAGACGCTCAAGGAATTCATCACACTGGCGCAGAAGAATCCGGGCAAGCTCAATTTCGGGTCGGCCGGCGTTGCCAGCACGACCTTCCTGGCTACCGAAGTCATGCGGCAGGAGGCCAAGCTCAACATGGTGCATGTTCCGTTCAAGGGGGCGCCCGAGGCGGTGACCGCGGTGGTCCGCGGCGACGTGCAGATCTATTTTGCGCCGATCCCATCGGCGGTATCGCTTGGTAAAGCCGGCAAGGTGAAGGTGCTCGCGGTCAATTCAGCCAAGCGCGCTCCGCAGCTTCCGGACGTGCCGACCGTCGCCGAGGCGGCACTGCCGAACTATCGATATGAGTCCTGGTTCGGCGTCATGGCGCCTGCCGGAACGCCGCCGGCGATCCTCAACAAAGTCAGCAAGGACATTGCGGCGGTGCTGAAGATGAAGGACGTGATCGATCAGATGTACAAGGTCGGCAACATCCCTGCGCCGACCACGCCCGCGGAGTTCGACAAGATCATCAGCACTGATACGGAGCGCTATACCAAGGTGATGGCCGCCGCCGGCATCGCGCCAAAATAGCGTCCGTGGGATTCATGCGCGTGACCGGCCGCAACAAGGCCGACTCTCCCCACAAGGGGCCGACAAGGGGGAGGGTGACCGAGCCCGCGGCTTGCGCTGAGCACATCTGATCGGAACGTGCGCTCTAGATTCCGGTTGTACGCCTACGCAAGTCTCGGTATCTGCGTCCCGTGCGGCGGCCCCATGGCCGCCGTGTGAGGACGTGTATGGATGCTTCCGAGGCCCGGGTCCTTGAGATCGGCGGCGACAATCTCATCAAGCGAGCGTTTCCAGACCGTACGACGCTGCTATGGACCGGCCGCCGGCCACTGGCCCGGGTGGAGCGTTTGTCGCCGTCCTCACAGCGCGCGATCCATTCCGATTGTACGCCGGCAAGTTTCGCGCGTGGAATCCGCGACGCGGCCGCCGGCCGATACGATCTCATCGTCACCTATCTTCCGCTCTATTCGCCCTGGCATCCGCGCGACAACCTGCGCTCCTTGTTTGGCGACCTGTCGCACCCGTGGCGCGCCTATACGCGCGTCTGGGGTGTCTCCTGGCTGCGGCTGATCAAGCTGCCCGTTCCACTCGTCGCCATTGATTTCAACGACCATTTCGGGATCCGGCGCCCGGGCTTCTTCCTGCTCGACAAGGCCGACGTCGTTTTCAAACGCGAGCTTCCGGTCGACCGCTGGCAGGTGCTTGCAGGTTCGGCCCACCCGGCGCTGCCGACGCTGCGCATCCGGTCGAACCCACTCTGGATCAGACGGCTCGAGAAGTTGCGCCCGATCTCGCTGCCGGCGCCGCCGGTCAATCCCGCAGCGCTGTGGGGTGGAGAGTTTCCGGACAAGACCGCCGACATTTTTTTCAGCGGTAACACGACCTTGAACTCGTGGGTGCGGCGAACCGGGATCGTGGCGCTGAAGCAACTCGCCGACCGCGGGATCAAGGTCGACATTCCCGACCAGATCCTGCCCCCGGAGCAATTCTATCGCCGCATGTCGCGGGCGTGGCTCGCATGGTCGCCATCAGGGTTCGGCTGGGACTGTTATCGCACCAGCGAGGCGGCGCAGTGCCTGACCGTGCCGGTGGTGAATCATCCGACCGTCGAGCGCTACCGGCCGATGCTGCAGGGGCAGCATCTGATCCAGTACGATATCGAAGGCGACGGACTGATGCGCGCGGTCGAAGCCGCCCTGGCCGACAAGGCGCGGCTGAAGCAGATGGCGGTCGCGGCACGCGAGCACGTCATGACATATCTGACGGCGCCCGCGCTCGCCCGCCATATCATCGAGACCGGGCTGTCGTTCGGGAAGAGTAGCGGTTGAGCGCGCGTTGCTGGGGCTCGTCTCGAAGCGAGCCGGCCTCACCAGCGGTACCGGGCGCTCGCGATGACGGTGCGCCGCGAGCCGAAGAAGCAGTTGTTTTCGACGTTGTAACAGGTCGCCACATACTCCTTGTCGAACAGGTTCTTGGCGTTCACCGCAAAGCGGAAACCGCGCCAATCGTAGTGGATCGCCGCGTCAAACAAGGTGACCGACGGGATCCTGAACGGCACAATGCGGCCGCCGCTGAGCTCGGCCACATTGGTGTCGCTGCCGAAGTTGGAGCCGATGTAGCGCACGCCGGCTCCGGCCCCGAAGCCGTCGAGGGGACCACCGCGGAACGTGTAGTCCGCCCACACCGCCGCGCTGTGGCGCGGAATGCCGTTGGGTGTCTTGCCCACAATGGTGAGGTCGGTGTCGGCGGTGATCTTGGGCTCGAGGTAGGTGTAGGCAGCGCGCAGATCCCACCCGGACGTGAGGCTGGCGACCGCCTCCACCTCGATGCCGCGGGAGCGGATTTCTCCAGTCTGGATCTGGAAGAAGTCATGATCCGGATCGTTGGTCAGGACGTTCTGCCGGGTCAGATCGAAGGCCGCCACGGTTATAAACGCGTTCCAACCAGGCGGCTGGTATTTCACGCCGATCTCGTATTGCTCGCCGGTCTCCGGCTTGAACGGCGTGCCGGCAAAGCTGGTACCAAGTAAGGGCAGGAACGAGGTGGCGTAGCTGACGTAGGGCGCCCATCCGCTGTCGAAGAGATAAAGGAGGCCGACGCGGCCCGTGAATGCCGTATCACTCTGGCTGCTGCTCGTGCCCTGGGGGAGTCGGTCGTCGGTGCGGGTCTTCGCCCAGTCGTGGCGGCCGCCGAGCTGGAATACCCATCGATCGAGCTTGATCTGGTCCTGGATGTAAATGCCGGTCTGCGTCTGCGTCTGGTTCACGTCATAGTACGGCGCTCCCGGCACCAAAGGCTGGCCGTAGACCGGATTGAAGATGTCGATCGGCGCGGAGCCCTCGGGACCCGTTCCTTCATAGGTTTGGCCGAAGTCGGCGAGCTTGTAGCGCTGATGGTCGAGACCGATGAGGAGCGTGTGAGCGAGCGGTCCGGTGCGGAACTTGGCCTGGGCCTGGTTATCGATCGCAAAGGCATTGAGCTTGGAATTGCCGAGATCGCCGTATCGGTAATAGGTGCGAAGATCTGAGGACGGCGGGTTTGAGCCGGGCTCGGTAAAGCCGACTCCGTACACCACCCGCTGGTTGGGGTTGTCGAGACCGGCGTAGCGGGCGTTCTGCCGGAAGGTCCAGATGTCGCTCGCCCGATGCTCGAACACGTAACCGATCGAGTAATGCGTAGGGTTGTAGCGGTCGAACCCGGGCTCGCCGGGGAAGCGGTTTGATGGAATCTTCCCATGCGGATTCGGGAAGACCGTGCCCTCGGCAGGCAGGAACTGGGCGCTCCAACCGTTCCTCTCACGCTGGTAATGGCTGAGGATGGTCAGTGTGGTGTCCGCGTTCGGACGCCAGGTCAGCGCCGGCGCAATGAACACGCGGTCCTTGTCGACGAAATCGACTTGCGTTCCGCCGCCACTCCCGAGACCGGTCAGGCGATAGAACCAGTGGCCGTCCTTGTCGAGCGGACCACTGAAGTCGAACCGGCCCTCCAGTTGCTTGAAACTGCCGAAGCCGACCTCGACCTCGTGAAACGGCCGATCCAGCGGCCGTTTGCTGACGTAGTTGATGATGCCCGAGGGCTCGCCCTGCCCAAACAACACGGACGATGGGCCGCGCACCACCTCGATCCGCTCCGCACCATAGGGCTCGAGACAATTGAAGCTCGAGAAGCTGGTGCCTTTGAGTTGTAAGCTGTCCTTGTAGAAAAGCGTGTTGCCGGTGGCCTTGAAGCCGCGGATGTGCAGCCCATCGCAGCGAGGATCAGGGCCCCAGACCTCCGCCGACACGCCCGGCGTGTAGCGCAAAGACTCTGCCAGAGTGCGTACCCCCTGCGCCTGCATCTGGTCGGCGGTCACGACAGAGATCGACTGCGGCGTTTCGATCAGTGGAGTGTCGGTCTTGGTGCCGCCCGCACTGCGCGTCGCGACATAGCCTTGCACCGGGCCGGTCGCGGTCTCGACAGGCCGCGGCGGCTCGGCCGGCTGCGTTGTGGGAGGCGGCGGCGGTCGCCGCGCGGCTTTCTTCGCGGCGACCCTGGGCGCCCGCTTCTGCTTCGGGCGCGCGGGCTGGACTGATACCGGCGGCAACGTAACTTGATTTGAATCAGGTGCGGCTTGCTGCGCTTCTTCGGCGTGACTGCTCTGTGTGGGTGAAGCGATGATCAGAAGCGCGGCGAATCCGATGTGTTGAGCACGCACGAACTTGGCCACAAGCATTCGCTATTCCCCGACAGGCAATCACAGCTTCGTGAAATAACGATGGATCGTTTTTGAACGTCAACGATGAAACGCGTTGCCGCACGAATATCTTTCCGAATTCTTCTATTTCTAAAGTATCTCCATTTTGGAATCGCTTTGATCTGTGCCTGCGGCTGCAAAAGTGCTCATGAAAAAAGTGCTCATGAAAAGAGCGGGTCGACCAAGACAGCGCCCATGCGCAGAACGCCAATTCGCTCAACGCGGTTCGGCGTGGCCGACCACGCGCTTGAGCGAAGGGAAGCGAAGCTTCAGCACGCGCTCGAGGTCGTCGACTTTCTCGTGCACCTCGTCGACCGTCAGCGCAGGATCGATATGACAGTGGAAGTTCACGATCTCGCCGTCAGGGGTTTCGCGGACGCGTACATCATGGACGTCGCGCACTGAAGCGGACTGTGCGGCGAGCGCTACGAGCGCGGTCTGCACCTCCGCGACGCGCGTTGCGGGCGCGTCGCGCCCGGACAGTCTGCCCATTTGCAGCGGCTCGATATGGGTTTCGACCTCGACCTTGGGCCCGAGCTCGTCGCGCAGCGCGTCTTCGAGCGCGTCGGCGATTTCGTGCGCGCGCGCGAGCGACAGGCCGCCATCGACTTCGAGATCGAGCGACACCGATAATTGCCCGCCGATGGCTTGCACGGTCACGTGGTGGACGGCGAGCGCACGGTTGCGCGCGATCACCATCACGCGTTCGAGGATGGTCTCATCGTCGAGCGCGCGTGGCACCACGTTGACCGTGGTCTCGGCCTTGCGGAATTCGCCACGTATGGCCGCCTCGACGCGGTCCTTGATCGTGGCGACCCGGTCAAGCGGGATCGTGCGGCTGACGGCGATGTCGAGATCGACAAACAGGACGTCGCCGGCCGGCCGCACGCGTACGCGGTCGATCGCGACCACGCCCGCAATGCGCGTGGCGATCGCGCGGACCCTGTCCGCGACGCCGGTGGGCGCTGTATCGGTCAGCGTATCGATGGTGCGGCGGCCAAGCCGCCACCCGGCGATGCAGATGAAGACCGCCACGACCACGGCTGCTGCCGAATCCGCCCACGGATAGCCGAGCGCGACCGCGCCGAGGCCGGCGAGCACTGCGATCGACGACCACATGTCGGAGCCGAAATGCAGGGCGTCGGCTTCGAGCGCTTCGCTCGAGGTCTCGGCGGCGACGCGGTAGAGGAGGCGGGCGCGGAAGAAATCGACCACGATCGAAGCCGCAATGACGCCGAAGGCTGCGATCGTCGCCTCGACCATGTGGTGCACTTCGCCGAACAGCCGATTGCCGGCCTCCCAGATCACGATGCCTGAGAGCAGGAAAAGGAGCGCGGTCTCCGCCAATGCGGTGACGCTCTCGACCTTGCCGTGGCCATAGTGATGCTCGTCATCGGCCGGCTTGTCGGACACGCGCACGGCAAAGTAAGTCATGACCGTCGCGGCGAGGTCGAGCAGCGAATGCGCGGCCTCCGACAGCACCGCCAGCGATCCGGTGGCGAACCCGACCACGGCCTTGGCGATGGTCAGTCCGCCCGACGCCAGGATCGAGGTGAGAGCGACGCGCCGCTTGATGTTCTGCTTTTGCTGCATCGACTCTGATCCCGCCGCGGGCAGCGGTAGCGCCCGCCGCAACGGGCGTCAATGCAACTGCATTCAGTGCGAACGTAAGCGTCGTCTTCACATCCTTTCGCTCCGCGCCCTTTCGCTCTGCGCCATTGACAAAAAAAGTTGTCAATGCCATTTTGGCGACCATGATCGATCTGGAAGTCATCTCGGATGCGGCAACAGCAGCGGTGGCGCTCGATCCCGTTCGAAGTCGCCTTCTCGCCGAACTCATGAAGCCTGCCTCCGCTGCGACGGTTGCCTCGCGCGTGGGATTGGCGCGTCAGAAGGTCAACTATCACCTGCACGCGCTTGAACATCACAAGCTCGTTTCGGTCTCGGAAGAACGTCTGTGGGGCGGTCTGACCGAGCGCCTGCTTGTCGCCAGCGCCGCGTCCTATGTGGTCTCTCCCAACGTTCTAGGACCGCTCGCGGCCGATCCGGCGCGAACGGCGGACCGGCTTTCCGCGAGCTATCTTATCGCACTCGGCTCGCGGATGGTTCGCGAGGTTGGCGACCTCTGGCGGTCTGCGCGCAAGGCCGGCAAGCGGCTGGGCGACGCTGTCGCTCGATACGGAAATCCGGTTCAGGTCGCCGGCAGATCGCGCCGCGTTCACACGCGAACTCACCGAAGCGATCACCAGACTCGCGGCGCGGTATCACGACGAAACCACGCCTGGCGGCCGGCCGCACCGGGTCGTGCTGGTCGCACATCCTCTGCCGAGCGGCACGACCGGGAAGGAGTAGCGACGCATGCCAATCAAACGGACTCAAAGTGTCGATGGGTGGAGATGGAATTCCTGGTGCCGGGTACGCCGGAACAGGTGTGGCACGCGATCGCAACCGGGCCAGGAATGTCCTCGTGGTTCGCAGGCACGACGGTCGAAGAACGCGTCGGTGGAGCGATCCACTTCGACTTCGGTGGAGGCGTGACATCGTCCGGCAAGGTGACCGAATGGCAACCACCGCATCGTCTGGTCTACGAAGAATCCGGCTGGAGCGGCGAGGCGCCGCCACTCGCGACCGAAATGGTCGTGACCGCGCGCTCCGGCGGCAAATGCGTCGTGCGGATGGTCCATAGCCTGTTCACGACCGACGATCAGTGGGACGATCAAGTCGAGGGGTTCGAAGCCGGTTGGCCCGCCTTCGTTGAGGTCTTGCGCATCTACCTGGGTCACTTCGCCCGATCGAAGGCTGCTGCTGTCAGGGTGTCAGGTCCATATCCCGGCTCGGAAGCTGAAGCCTGGAAGGTCCTGACCAATACACTTGGGCTATCTGGCGCCAATGTCGAAGAACGGCGTGTTGCGCAAGATGGGGCGCCAATGTTTGCCGGTACGATCGATCGCGTGCATCAGGATCACAATTGCCGTGATGTGATGATCCGGCTCGATCAACCGGGGCCGGGTGTAGCGCTGGTCGGAACTTATCGGTGGGGAGATCAGACCCGCGCGGCGGTCAGTCTGTTTTTCTACGGCGACGCCGCCTCCGGAGTTGCGGCCCAAGCCGAACCACAATGGACCAAATGGATCGAAACGCATTTCCCTGGGTGAGGTGCGGTGCGGCGAGGCCATCAGCGCTTTTTGTGCAACGTCTTTGGGGAGTGACGAACGTTTGGTCGATCAGACGTCGCAATTGTCCCGCGGAACTGGCGCGTCCAATTTAGTAATATATGCCGAACATATGCCTCTGCCTTTATATTCTACGATTGCGATCAGTCAATCAATCCGGCCTTCAGACTTCCCGCGACATGATGTGCTTGGGGCACGCACGGCCCTGCAGGATTCGCTCAGCGCAATTCGCTCAGCACATAACACAAGGAGCAATTCATGTCGCAGTTCGACGACATTGTCGACGCCGCAGCGTCCCGTTTTGGGCTTGGTTCGAAAGCAGGCGCGCTGTCGCATGAGCTCATGGAACTCATGACCTCGTCGCCGGGTGGCATTGGAGGCTTCATCGAGAAATTTCAGTCGGCCGGCCTGTCACGTGAGGTGAACAGCTGGCTTGGCAACACCGAAGGCGCCGCTCTCACGCCATCGCAAGTCGACCGTGCCCTCGGCAGCGGCACCATCGACGCGATTGCGCGCAAGGTTGGCCTTCCCAGCGCCACCGCGGCTGGGGCCATCGGCTATCTCACGCCGAAGTTGATCGGTCGGCTGACACCCTACGGCGAAATCCCAAGCACCGTGTCGGACTTCACGCAAACGTCGGCATCGTCTGCCCCGCGCGCTTCGACATCGCCGGCACCCTACACCGTCGCGACGCAGAGGACGCCGGCCTCGCCCGCGCGATGGATCTTGCCGCTGCTGGCACTGCTGGCAGCGGGTGGACTTGGCTGGTACGCGTTCACCCAGCACGAGGCGCCGACAACCGTCGCAACGAAGACGGAGTCAACATCGGCGGTTCCTGCGCGGCTGGCGATTGCCAATAACAACGGCGTCATCACCGTCTCCGGCACCGTGCGCGATCAAGCATCTCGTAGCGCCATTCTTGACGCACTCAAGAGCGCGTTCGGCAGCAACAGCATCAAAGGGGATATCGCCGTCAATCCCAATGCCGCGCCATCGCCATGGCTCGCGAACCTGCCCAATGCACTCGCGCAGATGAAGACTCCGGGCGTCCAGGCGCTGTTCGAAGGCAACACGATCAATCTTGGCGGATCAATCGCCGATAGCGAGCGCGAGCGCATTCTGAGCTCGCTGAAGTCGCTGTTCGGGGCTACCGGCCTGGCAGTCGCCGGAGCCAAGTCTGTGTCCGCCACGGCAGATCAGATGGCGAGCGATGTGAACAACAAGATACTCGCCGCGCTCTCCGCCTTGGGCACGCGATTCCAGCCAACGGATCTGCTCGGGATCCTCAACAAGTCCGTCATCAGCTTCCCGACGGGCAGCGCCGAGATCCCCGCGGCAAGCCGGACGCTGCTTCAGCAGGCGGCGGCATCGTTCAAGCAGCTTCCCGCCGGCACAGTCATCGAGATCGGCGGCCATACCGACAATACGGGTGATCCAAAGGCCAATCTTGCGCTCTCACAATCCCGCGCCGATGCCGTGAGGAACGCACTGACTCAGTCCGGCGTGAATCCCGCAATGCTCGTCGCCAAGGGCTATGGCGATGCCAACCCGATCGCGAGCAACGACACGGCCGAAGGCCGGCTCCAAAACCGCCGTATCGCGTATCAGGTCAATAAGTCGGCGACCATCGGGTCGGGCCGGTAACCAATCAGCTTGAAAGGGAATAAGATGGCCGATAAGTCAACCTTCACCCCCGACGAATGGAAACGCATTCTTGGCAGCACGATGCTCGCCAGCATGGCGGTCACCATGGCCGACCACGGCGGGCTATGGGGCATGCTGAAAGAGGGTCTGGCTAGCGGCAGTGCGTTAGCCGACGCGCAAAGAGACCCCAATGCAAATGGTCTGGTCCGTGCCGTGGTCGCCGATTTCATGACATCGGAAGGGCGAGCCGCAGCGCGCGATGATATCAAGGCTACGTTGGATGGCGCTACCTCCGCCGCCGATGCGCAAGCCAAGGCGGTCAACGCATTGAAGGACGTCGCCGCGCTGCTCGATACCAAGGCACCTGCGGATGCCCCGGCTTTCAAGGCCTGGCTGGAGTCGATTGGAAATCGCACCGCCAATGCCGCAAACGAGGGAGGTTTTCTCGGCTTTGGCGGCGTCGCGGTCAGTGATGCGGAAAAGACCGCGCTCGAGCAGATCGCCAACGCCTTGCGGCCAGCAGCGGCGGCCTGACAGCGACGTTCAAACGGGAATTGGATAATAGAGAAGAGCAGCCGCCGGTATCCGGCGGCTGCTCTTCTTTGTGTCTTGGGGTGAGGTGCCCGATGAGCGGTTTGCCGCTCATCGGCCCCGACCCTGATCGGCGTGACCTTACGCCTGCGACAGCGCCTGCAGCTTCGACCGCAGGATGTCGATCGTCGGCTTCGCGATGGCGGCGAGCTCAGGCGACGCCAAGATCTTGTCGAACAGTTGTTCCAGCAGCCCAACCGTCGGCTTGACCGAAGAGGCGATGCCCTGTCTCGCCGACGGAGGAAGCTGTTCTGCCAGCGCACTGAGCTTGTCGATCCGCGCCGTCGCCTGCTGGAGTTGCGGCAGGGAGGCCCGCGCCGAAGCCGGATCCGTCATGCCGAGAAGCGCCGTCCTGGCCGTGCTGACCGACGAGGTCAGGTCCTTGGTGAGATCGGCCGCCGTAATCGGAGTCCTGCTGCCCACTGTTCCGCTTTGCGTCGATGGCGTGGTGGTGGTGCCATCTGCCAACTGTGGCCGCTGCTCATGTGGCAACAAGAACCAGCCGAGGGCAGCGAGCGCCGCGAGTCCCGCGACCCAGAAAGGCCACGTTTGCGGCGACGTAGCGGGGGCGGCTGCATGCGCCACCTGTCCCATACGCCCGATCGCGTCTTCGCCCGCGCTGGCGGCGCGGCCGGCTGCCGCCGAGGCCGCGTCCGCGGTGCGGTGCACGTTGTCGAGCAGGTTGGTCCCGCTCAGCATCTTGCTGAGGCCCGACGGCATCGCGGCCACGATCTCGTTCTTTTGCGAGGCAAGGAGGTTCGCCATGCCGCTTGCGTCAAGCCCGGAAGCGCGTTGCTGCTGGCCAAGCGCGCTCATCACGTGGGGACCAAGCATTCCGATCAACGACTTGCCTGCAGTCGTGTTGATGCCGGCGACGTTGCCAATCGCGCTCGCGAGCGCGTTCGTATCGGCGCTTCCAAGCAGGGACGATGGCACACCGGGCGCAGTTGCGGACGGGGCCGCTGGTTGCTGCGCCAAAGCATTGGACAATTGGTGCGCGCCTTCGGGAGTCGAAGCGCGATTGGCGAAGATGCCCAGGATCGCCGGAATGCCGGCTTCGATCGCCTTCTGCGCCACGCCGGGGTTGATGCCGAGCAGCGACGCAGCTCTCGCAATCATGTCGGGTGTCAGGATGGACTGCATGATAGTAGAGACGATGTTCATGGCCATGGTCGTTATCTCCGTGGAATGCCTATGAGCACCGGCGCGATTGTCAGCCACCGATGCGTGATCCGTGATTCTCGTGCGGGGGCCCGTTTGGTGGTTTCAGTGTTGACGATTGGATCAGACCGTTTCCGCCTTTCGGTGGCGTAAATTCGACGGCGCAAGTCGTCTGGAGATTTGACTCAGATCAGGTTCAACAGCGCAGGAAGCCCGTGAACGCCCGTTCAGGCGGGCCGGCGTGACTCACGAATGGCTGATTATCCGCTAATCGGTGGAGTGTGCCGCGAGAAGTAGGGTGCCGCGGGGAGGTCGACCTGCTGCATATTGCGGACCAAATGGTCGCTCAGGCCGTATCGCCGCCGGCAGAATGGTCGCATTGGAGTCATAGCGCTGGCCGGTGCGCAGGCAGAACAGCAGTTGCAGCAGACGTTCCGCCACGACCTGCGCTGCAAGAGTGGGTGCGAACTTCTGAACCGCCACACTCGGGGAGGACGCCGGACTGACGCTCCGGCAAAAGACCGTCGTACTGGGTCGGCTAATTCGCCACAGTTGTTGCTCGTCCTAATTATGGACTATATAGTCCAGAAAATCGTCGCGGACAATCGACAAATGATGCTTTGCGCGCAGGATGGGTGCCGCATTTCCAATCTCGCGGCGCCACCTGCGACGGTTTTCGAAATGCACTTATGCGCTGACCAGGGGAGGAGCCGATGGATCGAAGCATAACCGACACAATCGACGCGCATGGCGATCCGCTCGCGTTTCAATTGCGAGGTGGGCGCGCTCGATTGCTTCCCGATCGCGGACGCCTTGTAATCAAAGTCGAGGCCCGGCAGATGGCGGGCCATCAGAAGGAAGCCGTCGTGACCGAAGGCGCGGACGGGAGCGCGTGGCGGCTGACTTCGGACGAAGGCAAACATCTCCGCGGCACCGACCTCGCTCCGTTCCCGCTCGGCTACTTCAACGCCGGAATGCAGAGCGATTTGTACGGTCATATCCGAGCGCTCGCGGCAGCCCGCAGGATCGCGCTCGACCATGTCGGAATCCGTGTCACAAACCACTATTGGCTCACCGGTTCTTTCATCCATGGCACCGGCGAGGGCCATGCCGAGCCACCGGACATTGAAGTCAGGGTCGACAGTGCCGCCTCGACCGAGTCGGTCATAGGTCTGGTCGCGTCGGCTTTGGATGCGTCGCCCGCAATTGCGTTCCTGCGCAGCCCGCTCGCTGGAAACACATTTGCGCTTTATATCAACGGTCGGCGGCGGCAGGTTGAGGGGATATCCAACTCGCCGAGCGCCGATGCCGCAGATCCCTATAGAGCCTATTCGCAGGTGCCGCGGCCCCTCGACCCCGGCAAACGCCGAGACCTCATCGAGAAGACCGGTCGCGTCGAACCGGGCACATTCGAACTCGCATCGGCAACGGTGACCAACAAGCTCATTCGCAATGTTCTTGGCGATGGCAAGTCAGCCGGTCGAGATGGTCTGTATGAGACTGACACTTGGCTTGGCATGCCGGGAACAAGCCATTTCAAGCTGGTCAGCGACGAAGGCGCTTCCGACGCCGCGCCGCGCGGCCTTTCACTGTTCTCTGCGGGCATCGCGTTTTGCTACATGACGCAATTGGCTCGCTATATCGAAAACATGAAAATGAAAATTCACGGCGTTCGGCTGGTTCAGTTCAACCCATACGTCGGCGGATCGAATGCGATGGCAGAGCCGATCGATACGCACCTCTTCCTCAACGGCGAGGCGGCAGAAGAGACGCATCTTCAGTTGCTGGCGATTGCCGCACGCACCTGCTATCTGCACGCCGCTTCCAAGACGCCGACCGAGCCCAATCTGCGCATCGTTCACAATGGGGAGGAAATCGCCCGCGCCGCCTAGGTGGCAAGCAGAACCGCCAACCAATAACAAATAACAAATAACCAATATCCAGGGGAGAGAACAATGGCCAAGCTTCGTGCCTTCAACATCGCGGCGTCACGGCGCCGTGTGATTAAGAATGCTGCGGTCTTCATAGCAGGAATTGCCGCTCCGGCGATCTTACGGAGCGGCCCCGCGCTCGCCGCCTACCCCGACCGCCCGGTCAGGCTCGTGGTGCCAAACTCGCCTGGCGGAATTTCCGACATCGTGGCGCGCCTGCTGGTGGTGTCGTTGCAGCAGACGATGGGCGGCTCGTTCTCGATCGAGAACAAGGGCGGCGCCGGCGGCAATATCGGTATGGGCAGCGTCGCGCGATCGGAGCCTGACGGCTATACGCTGCTGATCACAACCAGCGCCTTCGCGGTCAATCCCGGCCTCTACAACAGTCTGCCCTTCGATCCCTTCAAGGATTTTGTCGCGATCGCCGAGCTTACGACATCGCCCAACGTATTTGCGGTGAAGCCGGAACTTGGCATCAAGACGATGAAGGAGCTCGTCGCCCTCGCCAAGGCCAAACCCGACAAGTTCAACATCTCCACGCCACCGGTATCGACGACTCCGTACCTCGCGGCCGAGCTGTTCAAGCTCCGTGAAGGCCTGCCTAAGGTTGCGACGGTCGTGTTCGCGGGCGGCGGCGAGGCGTTGAGGGCGCTGCTGACTGGCAACGTCCAGCTCAGTCTCGGCGCGCTCGGCACTGCCCATTCGCATATCGGGGCCGGCACGATCACCGCCTTGGCCACGACGGGCACGACTCGCTGGCACGACCTGCCCAGCGTACCGACTATGGCGGAGGCCGGCTTCAGCGACTTCGTGATGGAGAACTACGTGGGTCTGATGGCACCCGCGAATACGCCGCCGGACGTCGTCGCTCGGCTGGAAAAGGAGACGCTCGCGATCCTTAACACGCCGCATGTTCGCGCCAAGCTGGTCCAATCCGGATTCCAGGTCGAGGCCAAAAGTGGCAAGGACCATATGGCGCGTGTCGCCAAGGAGGTTCCGATGTACAGCAGAATTGTCACTCAGGCCGCTATCAAGAAGTTGTAGTGGGCGATCTCCCTTGGAAGATCCCGGAATCTCACTCGTCACTTGCGCGACGCCGACAGAAAGACGATTGGCGGCAGACGTCGGGGACAATCCTCGAGCATGATCCCAAAAGCGGGCAACCGGTTTTCGGACAAGATCATGCTGAATCGAAAAGTTAGAGCGTGGTTGCGATCCATGATCCAGCTCAGGCGCTCTAGTTGATCGTAATATTTGTTTCCTTCGCGAGTCTTTTCCAGACGTCGTATTGCCGTGCGACCAATGCTTTCATCTCTTCCGGCGTACTGGGGCGCGGTTCCCCGCCCATCGCCGCAAGCTTGCTCTTCACCTCAGGAACGGCAATGGCTTGGCGGACCTCGGTGTTGAGGCGGCTCACGATCGCCGCCGGCAGATTGGGCGGACCGGCCAAGCCGGTCCAGGAAATGAATTCGAAGCCCGAAACGCCCGCTTCCTTGGCGGTGGGGACATCGGGGAAGTCCGTCCAACGCGTCTTGCTGGTGACCGCGAGCGCGCGGAATTCGCCCGCACGGATGCGCGGACTGATGGGGCCGGTGGTCACCGCGATGAAATCCACCTCGCCGGTGAGCAGGGCAGTCGTGGCCTGGCCCTCACCGCGGTAGGGAATATGCAGGAATCTTGACTTGGTCTGATGAGCGATGAGCTCGACGATCGTGTGCAGCCCGGTGCCGGGTCCGCTTGATGCGTATTTCAGAAGTCCAGGATTCGCCCGTGCCTCATCAATCAATTGCTTGAGCGTCCGGAAACGTGAGTCGTTGCGGACGCAGATCAGGAACGGATAGAAGCTCGCGGTCGATATCCATGTGAAGCTGTCGACAACGCTGTATTTGACATTCTTCGCCAGCCCACCGTGCATCGGATGAGCGCTGGGCAGGACAAGAAGCGTATAACCATCTGGGTCGCTGCGCGCGATACTTTCCGCCGCAAGCGAGCCGGCGGCACCTGGCTTCGCTTCGACCACGATCGACTGGCCGAGGCCGATTTGCATCCGGTGCGCTAGGATGCGGGCAATGATGTCTACATTGCCGCCCGGCGCAAAGCCTTGCACGATCTTGATCAGACGAGTCGGATATTCCTGCGCCTGCACTCCTGACGCAAAGCCCGGAATCAGAGCGAGCGCCAATACGAGCTTGATCATGTCAGACTCCTTACCTCTGGGCGCGATCAGCGGGGCCAGTCTTGCTGCGCGGAGTCATCCTCCTTATGCGAACTTCTTATGCGAAAATCAGGTAGGAGCGTTCCCCGCGGAAAGGACCGGAATGGATCGGTCGTTGCATTTTTGTTGTTATGGACTGTATAGTCCATAAACAGACCGTCAAGAACGAATAAGATCGATGGCCCGGCCCCGAGAGTTCAATACCGATACAGCGCTCGACCGCGCGATGGAAATGTTTTGGAGCAAGGGTTACGAAGCGACGACCCTTGACGACCTGTGCGAGGTCACTGGTCTGAGCCGCTCAAGCCTTTACGCGACGTTTGGAAGCAAACGAAGCCTGTTGCTGCGATCGGTTGATCGCTACGTTGAAAAACGGAACCCGCGGATAGCCGAAATCCTGGCGCGGCCATTGCCAATTCGCGACGCGTTTGCCGCTTTGGCTCGGCAATTCATCGATCAAATCATTGCTGGTCCCGGACGGCGCGGCTGCTTTCTTGGCAATTGCGCCGCCGAATTGCCACGCAGCGATCGTGCCGCTCTGGCGCGCGTCCGCCATGGGCTGGAGTCCACCGAGGCGACCTTTCGTCAGGCGCTGGCACAAGCCAGGACTTGCGGTGAGTTGCCGTCCGGAACGGACGTCGATACGCTTGCTCGTTTTCTGATGGCGGGATTCCAGGGATTGCGCTTGGTGGGCAAGGTCAATCCCAATCGTGCGGTTCTCGAGGGCATCTCGACGACGATGCTGCAATGCCTGAAATAGCGGGTCCCGCGGGCTCGGCTGACATGGCGCCGATCGTCGGCGTCAGGGCGTGCGTGTTCGATGCCTACGGCACGCTGTTCGATTTTGCCGCGGCGGCCAGAAAATGCCGCGACGTCCTGGGCAACGATATAGACAAGCTGGCAATGCTCTGGCGCGATAAGCAATTGCAATATACTTGGCTTCGCGCCGCCCAGGGCCTCCATGCGGATTTCTGGCAGGTGACCGGCGATGCTCTCTCATTTTCGCCGGAAACGTTGCGTATTGACAAGCTTGGTCTGCACGACCGTCTGATGGCGCTGTACCTCACTCTTGATCCATTCCCGGAAGTGCACGACGTGCTCAGCCGATTGAAGAAGGCCGGCTTGCGGACGGCAATTCTCTCGAACGGCTCGCCGAGGATGCTCGATGCCGCAGTCAAGGCGGCGAAGCTGGACACGGCACTCGATGCTGTTCTGTCGGTAGAAGATGTTGGCGTCTACAAGCCGCATCCGAAGGTTTATCGACTGGCGACCGATCGCCTGGCGATTCCCGCTTCCGCGATCGCGTTTCAATCGTCAAACGCGTGGGATGCGTATGCCGCCTCGGCCTTCGGCATGAAGGTCGTTTGGTGCAACCGCTACCGGCAGCGCCCGGAACGGTTGCCGGGCGCTCCTGACCGGGAGGTGCGATCGCTGTCAGAATTGCCGGCGCTTGTTGGTGTTGCCTGAAGCATACCATTCAATCAGCTTCAACAAGCGCTCGGCTCGGGACTTCGTGGCTTTCCATTACCGCCTGGCTGGCTTGGCACGTTGGTGCAAACCTTTGGCAGCGGCGAGAGTGTTGCTTGTTAGGCCGCCTTGGCAAATTTCTCTTGAACCGATTTCTCGTAGGCGAGCAATTTCTGAACGCTCGGGCGGCTCTTGAAGCGTTCGAAATGCGCCAGGCAGTTCGGAAAGCCGGACAGATCAAGGTCGAACTGGGAGCCCCGCCGCATGCACCAGAAAAAGTGTGCATCCGGAGCCGTGAAGTGGTCGAAGAAATACTCTCGCCCTGCGAGCATCTCATCGGCAAGCCGGTAGTTTTCGAACAACAGCTCCCTGGCCAGCCTGATGACGCTTTGTTCGGCGCCCACAACGTCACACATGCGGGGCGGCGAGTTGATCCGGGACAGGTACGGATGCATGCCCGACGAACACCATGACAGGATCGAAATCGCCTTCAGCTCCTGCCATGGATCGGACGGCAACAGTTTCGCCTGTGGGAAATTGCGCGCGATCCAGATCTGGATGGCGGTGCTCTCAGTGAGCGTTTGCCCGTCAACGATAAGCAGCGGCACCTTGTGCTTGGGATTGAGCCGCAGATAATCCGGCGATTTCTGCTGCCCCTTGCGGAAATTCAGCGACCGGACCTCGAAGGTCGCGTTCGCTTCGGTGAGTGTGACATAAGGCGCCAGCGCACAGGTGTTGGGCGCGTAGTACAAAACGAGGTCCATCGGCTCCTCCAGGAATTGATATTGCCACGTTGAGGTTGTCCCGCTGACGCACCGCCTCCTAGAAGCGCGTCGGCGTCTTGTACCCGGCCTTTTTTCGTGCGCCCGTATAGCGCTTGTAGAGGTCGCGCTTGGTCGCATCGCCGTTGGCCTTGTGGATGTAGGGGCACACGTCGACGCAGATATGGCAGTATTCCGCGCGTAGCCGCGAAAACACATAGCATTTCTCTACGTCGGTGACCCAGCGGCGGATGCCTTCCGTCCATATAGATTCGCTTGGCGGAATTGCATCGGCCGGGCAATTGTTGGTGCATAGATTGCAGCTCAGGCAGGTGTCCTGCACACCGAATATTTGAGGACTGTCGACCGCAAGCGGCATCGTCGTCGTCACGATCCCCGGTCGGTGACTTGCGCCGAACGTCGGATGCACCAGGCTGCCGTGTTTGCCAAGCTCGCCGAGCCCGGCGGCGATCATGGCCGGGATCGCCTGGACGTCGCAGGCGCCATTGTGGTGCGCAATGGCCGGATACCCGCGCGAACGGATGTATGCCGCCATTTCGGTTGCGATCTCGGCGCAGCGCACATAGGCGTTGGTGGCTTCCTCTTCGGTCGCGCGCGGGCCTTTGAGCGCTTCGGCGTAGTCCTCCGCGACGATCATGCAGATCACATAGTCGTGCGGCAGGTCGAAGTCCTTGCGGATCATCACGGGGGTCAGTCGCGCGATGCCTACGTCATCGGCGCCGATGTTGCGCGCCGCCTGCTTGATCTCGGCGGCGGCATGGCTGATGTCCGCAATTGCCGCCGGCGACGGATCCACCGGACCGTCACGCAGCTTTGCCAGATCGGACCAGCACCGCCGCTTCGCCTGCTGTTCCGGAGGGCGGTGCTTGTAAAGCGGCAGGTCGTCGAAGCCATGTGCCTTCATGACCTTGACCAGAAGGGGATCCTTGTACCCCTGTTCGCGGATCTCAGAGATGCCCTTCATGTGCGCTCCCTCACGCCGCTGCCGCGGGTCGTCCGGCGAGGATCTCAGTCACGCGCGGCGACACCTCGCTGCCTTTCTCCGCCATCAGCCGCAGGTATTTGGGGTTGAACCAGCGCGCGAGACCGTCCTGGTACCCAGGGCGCTCGCGAATGCGGGCATACCAGCCGGCGAGGTTCGGCCGGCTCGCCCACATGCCTGCCAATTGCAGGTGATCGAGTCGCGTCACGTAAGGTGCATAGGCGATGTCGGCGAGCGAAAACGCCTTGCCGGCGAGCCAGGGGCCGCTTCCAAGCGCCAGTTCCATTCGCCCAAGCAGGGCATCGAAGCGGATGACCGCCTGCCGGAAATTCTGCGACTCGACGCCTTTGAAGATGTTGTCGCGTACGCGCTCGCGCTTCACCGGGTCAGGCACGTTCGCGATGAGTGCCTCGACTTCCGCGGTGCCCTTGTCGAGCTTCTGGTAGCGAAAGGCGATGGCGGTGCTGAGTACGCCGGTGTCGGCATGCAGGCCTTCGTCGAGCTGCTTGGTCCACAACCGCATGCGTGCGCGGCCAGCCGCATCCTCCGGGCGCAAGGCTGGCGTCGGAAAGGCATCGTCCAGGTATTCGTTGATCACGTTCGATTCGATGATCACGGTGCCGTCGTGGACCAGCGTCGGCACCACTGCGTTGGGATTAAGCTTGAGGTAGTCCGGATGCTGCTGGTCGCGAGCGCGCAGGTCGAGGTGGCGGCTCTCCCACGGCAATTTCTTTTCGGCCAACGCAAATCGGGCCTTCTGGGCGCAGGTCGACATGTCGTTGTGATACAGCTCGATCATACTTGTTCCTCTCGACTTCGGTTGCCGCGAGTGGTTGCAGCAAGCTGAAGCTGCTTCCAGGAGTGGACGGCGGCATCAGTTCGTCGCCACGGATTGGGCAGTCGGCGAGATGGTGAGTCCGAGAATGGCGGCGGCGACAGTTAGCGCCGGCAAGACCCTGCGGATTGCGGAGCGCTGTACCCATGCCACGACGCCCTCCCAAGATCGCCCGCTGTTCGGGTCAAAATCCGTGATGAAATGACGCTTCTCTCATCATTTCCATCAATCTCATCATTCCATCAATCTCATCGTTCCATCAAACAGGTTGGTTCGAAGGATCACGATCAACTTTTGGTGCCGCGGATTGGGTTGTTCTTCTCCCGCGTGTTCTTGATGCCGCTCAACAGGCCTGCAAGGTCAGGGCGGGCGTAGGGAGCGTTCGAGATATCGACAACCTGCACCTTGCCGTCGGCGTTCACGACAAAGAGGCCCGGCTCCGCAAACGGGCGATCGGTCTCCTGCGGCGAGCGCGGGTCGGAAATGTAGAGGCCGAGTGTGCGCATCTGTTCAAGCGTCAGGCCGTAACCGATCGGAAACCGCCAGCCTTCCTCCGCTGCCTCGGTCTCCGCCTTCTCGCTTGGATCGGCGGATGCGGCAATCACGCCAATGTCGGCCTTCGCAAACTCGTCGAGCAGATTATCCAGGGATTTGAGATATTTGCGGCACAAAGGGCAATGCTTCCCGCGATAGATCACGATGGCTTGCCAGCGGCCGGGCCCGCCGAGTGTCAGTTCGCCGCCGCCAACCTTGGGCATCGACAACGCAGGGAATTCGGACCCGGCTTGCAGCTTCGATCCTGGTGCCATGCGTCTCTCCCCCTCTTTTTGCGCGTTCACTCGCCACGAGCGTTCCCTTGCGTCGCGACGTCGGTCTTGCCATCGAGATCTCGGTAACGCACCGCCGGTACGGTCCGGTCGGTTCGTTGGCATTATGTATCGCTTGCAACAAAATGTCCATGCGAGACTTGGTTCGAAGGCACCGAGACCGGCTTGAGTAGCGCGAGAACAGCCGACGGGCGACATCACCGTATCAGTCTGTTCATTGCCGGACGCGGAAGACGACGATAAGATAGCTCACGTGATCAGATGACGTTCGTGGTGAGAAATGCGGCTGTTTCTTCGCCGCCGCGCTTAAAAAAATCCTGGGGAGGATTTGTTTGAAACTGCGGAATCTCATCGTCGGTATTCTTTGCGCGGTGGCTTTCGTTGGCGGCACCGCTCGTGCTCAGGACCCGTTCCCGTCACGGCAAGTGAGGGTCGTCGTTCCGTTTCCTCCGGGATCAACCTTGGATGCGTTAGTGCGCATCGTCACCGATCAACTGGCGCAAAAATGGAAGCAGCCCGTCATCGTCGAGAATCTGAGCGGCGGCGGGGGAAACATCGGTACCACTCGCTTTGCGCGTTCGACACCAGATGGTTATACGCTTCTATTTGCTCCTCCCGGTCCATTCACAATCAACCCATTGCTTTATGGGGACGTGAGCTACGATCCTTCGACATTCGCCGCGATCTCATTGTTGGCAACTGTTCCCAATGTTCTGGTAACAACAACCAAAATTGGCGCTGAGACGCCGTCTCGGTTGATTGTCATCGCGAAGGCGAATCCGAACAGACTAACTTATGCCACGCAAGGAGTCGGCTCTACAGCATTTCTAACGGCAAAGCTGTTCGAGGCAAGAAACGGCATCGAAATGGTGCACGTTCCCTATCGGGGGGCGGGGCCGGCACTCAACGATTTGGTCGCGGGCCACGTCGACATGATGTTCGACACGATCGTTACCTCGCTGCCGCTGCATCGCTCCAAAAAGGCAAGAATTCTAGCGGTCGCAACGGACAAGCGCTTACGGGTGCTGCCGGATATACCGACGATCTCTGAATCGGTGGCGCCCGGATTCCGATCCGTTTCTCGGTTTGCGGCTGCCGCACCCCATGGCACGCCGGCCGCGATAGTCGAGAAGATAAGTCGAGACATATCCGATCTGATCCGCCATCCGTCGGTCGATGCGAGACTCCGAGAATTGCAGTTAGATCCCGTTGGCAGTACGCCCTCGGAAGCGACCAACTTCTTTAAGGAAGAGACAACGCTGTGGACTAAAGTAATCAGAAACGCCGATGTTAAGCCACAGTAGGCGCTTTTGCCGCCAATCGGCTTCGCATCCGAGTCTGATCGTAACGGTCCCGCCGTGTACGTAGGAGTCCGTCCTTGCTCAGCCATCCCGCGATGTCGCAGCGTGATCGCCTCGACATGTACAACGCCAGCAATCTCAAACTAGGCCTGTTCGGAGCCAACTGTTCTTCCGGCCGCTCCGCCACACTGGTACCGGAGCGCTGGTCGGCAAGTTGGGAGGACTGCCTCGCGCTCGCACGGATGGGCGACCAAGCCGGCATTGATTTCATGCTGCCGATTGGTCGCTGGAAGGGATACGGCGGTGAGGCTGATCTGCAAGGTGAATCCCTGGAGACCATCACTTGGGCAACCGGTCTCCTTGGCGCGACTTCCCGGATCACGGTATTCGGAACCGTTCACGCCCCGCTATTCCATCCGATCATCGCCGCCAAGCAATGTGTTACGGCTGACCACGTCGGCAAGGGCCGCTTCGGTCTCAATATCGTTGCCGGTTGGAACGAGGGCGAGTTCGAGATGTTCGGCGTCCAGCAGCGCGAACACGAACAGCGCTACGAATATGCCCAGGAATGGATTAACGCCATAAAGATGGCCTGGGCAACGAATGAAGACGTTGACTTCGATGGCCGGCATATAAAGCTGAAGAGTGTCCGTGCCAAGCCCAAACCATACGGCGGCACCCGACCGGTGATCATGAACGCCGGCGCGTCTGGCGCCGGCGAAGCGTTTGCGATGCGCAATTGTGATGCTTTCTTCACCGCGACCCGAACGTCTCGCCATGGCGTCGATGCCACAGCCAAGATGGTCGTGGATATCAAGAGCAAGGCGCAGGCACTCGGGCGCGAGATCGAGGTGTTCACTATAGGCCAGATCGTCTGTCGCGCGACGCAAAAGGAGGCGGACGACTACTACCACCACGCCATGATCGAAATGGCCGATTGGGCGTCACTCGATGGAATGTTGCAGATCAAGAAGATCACGCCGCAGACGGTGGGTGCGGAGGAGTATAAGAAGCAACGGAAATATCTCGCGTCGCGCGGGATCGGCGGCTACCCGTTTGTCGGCACCCCCGACAGTATCGCCGATGAACTTGCCACGCTAAGTCGTTCCGGTGTGCGCGGCATCGCCTTCTCAATGGTGAATTACCTGCAGGAAATGCCGTTGTTCCGGGACGAGGTGCTGCCCCGACTCCAGCGGATGGGCGTTCGCGCTCCAGCAACAGAGGCTGAGCGAGGATAACAGGTTGACCGCGGTTCGCGGGCAGTCGGTTGTTCATTCTAGTGTCCCGATTCCGAAGTTCGTACCATTTCGCAGCGCCGCTTATACGAACTTCGGAATCGAAGGACACTAGCAACTCTTTGAATCCAGTGTGGCTTTGGTTCAGAAGTCCGCATGTCGGACTCGCCGCGAGAATGATGCGGACTTCTGAACCGCCACACTGGATCGAGCTTCGTTAGCTATTTTTTTGCTCGATACCTTTATCCTATCGCGGCTTCGCAGTTCCTGCGGCGAAGCAGAGTCATAGCTGGAATGCCCGGGTGCCGGCGTGCTGCTGGCCCCGGGGAGGCGACCGTGCAGAGATATCTACAACTTGATTGGCATTCGCCTGTTCTATTGAAGAGCATGTTCTCGTCGCCGCAGTATGGTAGGACTGCGGTTGACCTGCCATGGAGCATCATCACGAACTCCAAGTGCCCTCACTACGGGTTGCCCTCATGTTGCTGGGGGCCTGCGGCCAGAGATCCCGCAGAACGTCACACGGATCTGAAACAGAGTCGCACTGGCACCATTCCGGAACTGGTAACGTGGCAATGACAGTGAGGAAAGCCGACGGTCCGCTTGCTATCGAAGATTATGCCCTGATTGGCGATTGTAGGACCGCTGCCCTTGTTGGGCGCAATGGGGCCATCGACTGGTTATGCTGGCCACGCTTCGATAGCGAGGCTTGCTTCGCGGCTCTGCTTGGCACGTCCGAACACGGGCGCTGGCAGATCTGTCCAGCGGACCCTGCGCCGCGTGTCACACGCAGCTACCGCGACAGCACCATGGTGCTGGAAACTGTTTTTAATACCAAAGACGGCTGTGTCGCGCTGATCGACTTCATGCCCACGGGGCAGAGCAGTTCATCGCTGATCCGCATCGTCGAAGGGCGCTCCGGTCAGGTTGCGATGCAAATGGAGATGAAGCTGCGCTTCGACTACGGCAGGTCGGTACCTTGGGTCACAAGGCTTGAGGACAACTGTGGCCTCAGCGCCGTTGCCGGACCGAACAAAGTGGTCCTGCGGACGTCGATCGATCTGCGCGGTGAAGATCTCGCAACAAAGGCTGAATTCAATGTGTCTGCCGGCCAGTCTGTGGCCTTCGTGATGACTTACGGCCCTTCGCATCTGCCCGCGCCTGCAGCCCTCGAGTGGCGCTCCACGCTTGCAACGACCGAAGGCTTCTGGCGCAGTTGGTGTGCAAAAAGTACTTACAACGGCCCATGGAAAGCCGCGGTGCAACGGTCGCTCCTGACATTGAAGGCGTTGAGCTACGCAGAAACCGGTGGCTTCGTCGCGGCGCCCACCACATCGCTGCCGGAGCAACTGGGCGGCCCGCGCAATTGGGATTACCGCTATTGCTGGCTCAGAGACGCCACCATGACGTTGATGGCGATGATGTCCGCGGGGTATTTCGAAGAGGCGCGCGCCTGGCGCGACTGGCTGTTGCGAAGTGCGGCCGGCAGTCCCGATCAGACACAGATCATGTATGGTCTTGCAGGCGAACGCCAGCTGAACGAATGGGTGGTATCGTGGTTGCCCGGCTACGAAAAGTCATCCCCGGTGCGTATCGGCAACGCGGCATCCGATCAACTCCAGCTTGATGTCTTTGGCGAACTTGTCGATGCCCTGTTCCAGGCCCGCAAACATGGGTTGGCGCCCGCACCCTCGGGCTGGGCTCTCCAGCAAACGCTGATCGAGCACTTGGAGAAAATTTGGGTTTTGCCTGATGAAGGCATGTGGGAAGTTCGAGGTGGACCGCAGCATTTCACCTTTTCCAAGGTGATGGCATGGGTCGCGCTTGATCGAACATTGCGCGACGCGGAGCGGTTCAAGTTGGAAGGGCCGCTCGACCGCTGGCGGCAACTTCGAGACGAGATGCATGCCAAAATTTGCGCGCAAGGGTTTGATTCAAGCCGCAATACGTTTACGCAAAGCTTCGGCAGCAGCGATCTCGATGCCAATCTGCTGCTGATCCCCGTTATGGGCTTCCTGCCGGCGGACGATCCGCGCGTGCGCGGGACAGTGGCGGCCATTGAGCGCGAATTGCTCGTTGATGGTCTTGTTCTGCGCTATCGGACAAAGACTGATGTGGATGGGCTGCCGCCGGGTGAGGGGGCTTTTCTGCCGTGCAGCTTCTGGCTCGCTGACACCTACGCGTTGCAGAAGCGCGACGCCGAAGCACGCGCGTTGTTTGAACGCCTGCTATCGCTGAGCAACGACGTCGGGCTGCTCGCGGAAGAGTATGACTCTCAGGCGAAGCGGCTGGTGGGCAATTTTCCGCAGGCGTTCTCGCATCTCGCCCTCATCGGGACTGCCTTGAATCTGCACGATGTCGGCCCCGCACAACAGCGCGCGCAAGGAGCGCCACCTGCGGTGCAAAGCAACGGTATCTCAACCTGATCATCGAGGAAAAGATCATGGCCTTGGAGAATAAGGTGGCGATCGTCACCGGCGGCAATAGCGGGATCGGTGAGGCGATCGTCCTCGAACTGGCCCGGCAGGGCGCTAGAATCGTTATCGATTACCTTTTTGATCCGGCGATGACCGAGACAATCGAGAAGCAGATCACGAAGCTCGGCGGCCAGTCTATCGGCGTCGAGGCCGATGTCAGCAAACTCGCCGACCTGCAGAAGCTTGCGGACGCAGCGGTGAGCAGGTTCGGCCGCCTGGACATCATGGTGAACAATGCCGGTATTGAAACGCGCACCTCGATCCTCGACACGACCGAGGCTCAGTACGACAAGGTGATGGATGTCAATCTCAAGAGCGCGTTCTTCGGCACGCAAATCGCAGCCAGCCAGATGATCAAGCAAGGTGGCGGCGGTCGCATCATCAACATCACATCGGTTCACGAGGACTGGCCAATGCCCGGCAATACCGCCTATTGCCTCGCCAAAGGCGGCATGCGGATGCTCACGCGCACTGCCGGTCTCGAGCTCGCTCCCCACAAGATCCTTGTCGTCGGGGTAGGTCCGGGTGCGGTTGCGACGCCGATCAATCTCAGTACAATGAATGATCCGGCCAAGCTTGCGCATTTGGACGCCGCCATCCCGCTGGGGCGCATGGCGCGCCCCGAAGAGATTGCCAGTGTGGTCGGCTTCCTCGCCGGAGACGGCGCGAGCTATCTCACCGCGACCACCATTTTCGCGGATGGCGGTATCATGCACAGCAGCATCGGTCTCTAGCGGAGCGGGCATGGACAAGCGCTTCGACGTCATCATCGTCGGCAGCGGCGCAGGCGGCGGCACTCTCGCGCGGCAGCTCGCGCCCTCGGGGAAGAGCATCCTGATTCTCGAGCGCGGCGACTGGCTCAAGCGCGAGGCGCAAAACTGGGATGCGGCGGCGGTCTTCGAGCAGAACCGCTACGTCTCACCCGACACATGGTACGATCGCGATGGCCGGGCGTTTCAGCCGCAGGTGCATTATTTCGTCGGTGGGGCGACCAAGATGTTCGGCGCCGCGCTGTATCGCCTCCGGCAGCAGGATTTCGGCGAGTTGCGGCATCACGACGGGATTTCTCCCGCCTGGCCGATAGCTTACGACGAGCTGGAACCGTATTACACGAAGGCCGAGCGGATGTACCAGGTCCATGGGCTGAGGGGCCGGGATCCGACCGAGCCTCCCGCCAGCGGACCCTATCCATGGGTACCGGTCTTTAACGAACCGCGCATGCAGCAGCTCTTCGACGACCTGACGGCGGCCGGCTACCATCCATTTCCCGCTCCCTGTGCGGTGATGATGGACGAGCGGAACATGGCATACAGCACTTGTATTCGCTGTCAGACTTGCGACGGCTTTCCTTGCTTGGTGCACGCCAAATCCGACGCAGAAATTATCGCCGTGCGTCCCGCGCTCGAGTTTCCCAATGTGACGCTGCTCCGCAACGCGACCGCGCTCAAGTTGGAGACGAATGCCAACGGCACGGCGGTCACAGAGGTCGTCGCTGAAGTCGGGGGCGAGCGCGAGGTCTTCCGCGGTGACATCGTCGTCGTGTCGTGCGGTGCAGCGAACACCGCCAAGTTGCTGCTGATGTCGGCCAATGACAAGCACGCGAACGGGCTTGCCAATGGCTCGGATCAGGTGGGACGCAACTACATGTTCCACAACAGCCAGGCCGTGCTCGCGATCTCACGCGAACCGAACCCGACCATCTTCCAGAAGACCATCGCGCTGAACGATTTCTATTTCGGGATGGATGGGTTCGATTACCCGATGGGTAATATCCAGATGACCGGCAAGTCTCTGGGCCCGATGTACCGGGGTGAGAAGCCGCTCGAAACCGCGTTGCTCCCGACAAGTCTGCTCGACAAGCTCGCGTCCCACGCGGTGGATTTCTGGCTGACGACGGAAGATCTGCCCGATCCGGGCAATCGCGTCACGGTGGATCGATCCGGGAACCTGACGTTGAGTTACACACCCAACAACCAGGTGCCGCGACAGAAGCTCTACGACACTCTCAAATCGATGCTGGGTCATCTGGGTATGCATCCGCATCATCTCATTCCGCGCAACGTTTACATGAAAGTCGAGATTCCGATTGCCGGCTGTGCTCACCAGGCGGGGACGTGCCGGTTTGGAACCGATCCGAAGGCCTCGGTATTGG
The DNA here is from genome assembly GCA_009377695.1 of Hyphomicrobiales bacterium. Classification (GTDB taxonomy): domain Bacteria; phylum Pseudomonadota; class Alphaproteobacteria; order Rhizobiales; family Xanthobacteraceae; genus VAZQ01. Next base: position 65,044 of record WHTP01000014.1, read on the forward strand.
ATGTCAACTGCAAGGCCCATGAGCTCGACAATCTCTATGTCGTGGACACGAGCTTCTTCGTCAGCATCGGAGCGGTGAACCCGTCCCTGACCGCCATCGCCAATGCGATCCGCGTGGCCGATCACCTGTTGCAGCGGCTGGCGTGAGCAGGCGGCCGCCCGCTGCCCGGATTCATCCTCAACGCGGTGGAGATCGCAGTGTTCTCGATGGTGAAGGCGAACGGATTTGTGTCGACTGGTCAACAGCGTTGGTAGCCGAAAGCGCCTTATCGTCCGTCCCGAGATTGCTCCCACTGGCACAGCTGCGTGCGGCGATCGCATTGCGGTCGCCCTTGAGCACGTCCCACCGGGTCTTCTCGCCGTCACGCCAAAATCGCAAATCGAAAGTTCGTTTCCCGACATGGAGATCCATCACCGTGAGGTCGGGCAGCCAGGCCGGCAACATGGGGTCGATATAGAGCTTGTCATGCGGTGCGTCCGGCTGAAAGCCGAGGATCGCCTGCAAGAATGTGAACGCCGAGCCAGCGGCCCAAGCCTGCGGCACGTTGGCGCCGAGATATTGGACCGGAAAATCGGTGGGGTCACGCTGGACGCCCGAGTAGAGCTCCGGCACCTGGTGCATCACGAAATAGCTCGCGGCCGCACCGACGTCGCGGGCGATTCGATGAGCCTCCTTGGAAAAGCCGTACCGGCGGAAGCCCATCGCGATGATGCCGTTGTCGTGCGGCCATACCGAACCGTTCTGGTAGGAGTAGGGATTGTAGGCCGGATGGTTGGCGGAGAGCGTGCGGATGCCCCAGCCGCTCCACATGTCCGGCTCCATCAGCCGGGCGACAACACGACCGGCGCGATCAGCCGGGACGATTCCCGACCAGAGGCAGTGGCCGGGGTTCGAAGCGACCGTCAGAACCTTCTTTTTCTCACCATCCAGCGCGTAAGCATAGAAGCCGGAGGCCTCGTCCCAGAACACCTCGTTGAAACGATGAAATAGCGACGCGGCTTTTGTTCGAAGCTCCTGCGCACGACCAGCGTTTCCGAGCGAGTCGAAGATTTCCGCCATGCGCATCCAGGCGTCGTATACGTAGCCTTGAAGCTCGCAAAGCGCCTTGGGACCGCGCACCAGTGATCCGTCTGCATACACAACGGAGTCCCCGGAGTCCTTCCAGCCTTGGTTCTCGTAACCAACCGGCGAACGCGTCGCGTATTCTTGAAAGCCGTCTCCGTCTCGGTCGCCGTAATGATCAATCCACTGGAGGCATCCCTCGGCCGTCTTGAGATGCCGCTCGAGGAGGCCGGCGTCGCCGGTGCAGCGCCAGGCGGAGTGAAGCACGATGAGATAAAGTATCGTTGCGTCCGCGGTGCCGTAATAGGGCGTGTGCGGAACCAGCTTGAAATGTGCAAGTTCGCCGAGGCGCAGCTCATGCATGATCTTGCCCGGCTCTGCATCCCGGTAATCGTCTCGTTCGGTGGCCTGCAGCGCCCCCAATACGTCGAGCGCCGCGCAGGCGAATCCGGGATAGACAAGCGCGTTCTGCAACGAGGCGATCAGGCTGTCGCGGCCGAAGAGGGCGACGAACCAGGGCACCCCGGCGGCCGGCACAAACTGCACCTCGTCCGTCCTCTCAATCGGGAGCCGTAACGCGGCCATGTCCTCGACAGCCTGACGAAAGACGCGATAGAACTCGTCATTGCTGGTGCGGATCTTGAGAACAGCTTGCCGCCAGTGCGCAAGGCGCTGGCCAACTTGCGTTTGTTCGCTGTTTGCAATGCAGGGCGTCGGCGCTTTGAAACGGACCTTTCCGTCGCCCAGTTCGTAAAGCAGGCAACTGTGCCAAGCAGCTCCCGGTGGAAGGTCGACCTCGAAGCTGATGCGGCCATTGGCATAGACTGGATGCACCGCATTTCGTCGTGTCAGGATCGTCACCTCGCGGCAGAAATCCTGATTGCGGTAGGTCGTCCTCAACTGCGGTTCAGCGTCAGACCATTCCGTGGCGATACGGCCGCGCCGCACGATATGTCCTGACTTCACCTCGAATAGGTCGGCAAAGTCGCTGCGGATCGCGATCTCGAGGTTGAAGCGCACCGGCTTCATCCCGTGGTTCACGAGATCAAGGTCCTCGTGGACCCCGCCGTCGACCGAACGGCTGAGCACGAGTGCGAGGGTCCGTGCCGGGATATCACCGTCTTCGGTGGCGATCACGCGGTTGGTGAGGAACACGCGCGAAGCGTAGTGAGCGATGTTCCCCGCGTTGAGCAGGTCCCAAGGCTCACCGTTTGCATAAATGCTCCAGCTGCTGATCAGCCGTGTGTCGAAGAAGTAGAGACCCTTATCGCCCGGATAAGGAATTTGCCCATCACGGTTGGTGATTAGAACGGTGTTCCCCTGATGCAGGGCGAGCTGCGACGGCCCTACGGTGATCTTAAGAGACATGGCTGGCTTCCTTTGACCGATCCAAGACGCATCCGAATTGCAAACGATCTCGAAAAGCTGTTGCGGGGTGCCCGAGAAAACGAGCTGCGTGACCTACGGGTGTCGCCGCTACGTCAGCGACACCGATGCGGAAACCAGCGCGCAACCCGGTCACGCATTACCCTGACCTGGCCATCGATCGCTCTCGCGTAGCATCCGGCGTCAGAGCAAGGATGACCATGGTCGAAAGGATAGTCCCTTAACAAAGATGAGCAGAGTCGAACGATCGCTCGTCGTTATGTTCGAGGGGGCGTCGACGGATACCTGAAGTGCCGATCCGGCATTCTGCTGGTGTGACCGGGATCACATCGCCATCCGGTGGTGCAGGTCGAACATGATCCAGAAGCTGCCGCCGACCATGATGGCGATAAGAACGGCGGCGAACGCGAGCGCTGCGAGGTTCTCGCGCGGCGTCGACTTCAGGTCGAGGTGCAGGAAATAGCGCAGGTGAACCAGAATCTGGATGACGGCTGCGACAGCGATGATGATCAGCGTGAGCGGCCTTGGCAGCGAATTCGCCGCGATCAGCGCGAAC
>WHTP01000138.1 GCA_009377695.1 Hyphomicrobiales bacterium
GCTGGGCCTCATCGATCTTCCAGGGGCGAAAATCCTTGCTCATAGGTCCGCAAGCAATCAGACTCGCCACGCCTTGACCAGTGACTACTCAGACAGGCTCCTAGTGTCCCGATTCCGAAGTTCGTACCATTTCGCGGCGGCCTCTTATGCGAACTTCGGAATCGAAGGACACTAGCAGCTCTTTGAATCGAGTGTGGCTTTGGTTCAGAAGTCCGCATTTCGGACTCGCCGCGAGAATGATGCGGACTTCTGAACCGCAACACTAGGAGGAGCTCAATGCTGGATCGCAGGAGATTCGCAAGCCTGCTCGGAGCAACGGCGCTAGCCGGCGTTGCAGCACCGGCAACGATCTCCCGCGGAATAGCACAGGGCGCGGCAGCGCCCGCCACACGCGGCAACTATCTGATCAGGAACGGTGCCGTCATCACCGTCGACCGGACCGGCGTGCTGCCGCGCGCCGACATTCTGGTTCGCGACGGCCGCGTCGAGGCCGTCGGCCCCGATCTCGCCACGGCAGGTACCAAGATAGCGGGTGCCGAGATCATCGACGCCACCGACATGATCGCGATGCCGGGCTTCGTCGATACCCATTATCACATGTGGAGTGCACTCGGCCGCAACTTCGTCGGCGACGGCTTCGGCTATTTCGCGGCCAAGAATGCGACGTCCAAGCTGTTCGAGCCTGCCGACTTCTACAACAGCGTGATGCTCGGCCTGGTAGAACTGGCCAATGCCGGCGTCACCACGGTGCACAACTGGTCACACAACACCCGCACGCCGGCGCATGCCGACGCTGAACTGCGCGCTCACCGGGAGTCGATGCTGCGCGCGCTCTATTCGCATGGGCATATCGACCGGATGCCGCGCAAAGAGCCGCTCGATTTCACCGGCATTGATCGGGTGCAGCGCGAGTATTTCGCCGACGGCGCGGCGTTCGAGGGTCTGGTGACCTATGGCGTCAACCTGCGTGGGATCTCGCAGAGCGAGGAAGCCGTATACCACGAGGACATGGAAGCCGCGCGCAAGCGCAGCATGCGGATCGCGATCCACGCCGGCCAGACGCCACCCAACCGCGTCATCGCAGAGGACTATGAGAAGCGCGGTTGGCTCGGCCCGAAGCTGCTGATCTGTCACTACCTCCCGGCGAGCGATGCCGATGCGCAGGCCATGGCGCGGACAGGAACGCCGCTCAGCTTCGCGACACTTTCGGAGTTCCGGCTCGGCCGCGCCGGTGACCCCCGCGACGCGCTCTTGCGCATGCGCAGGCACAACGTGCTGGTGTCGCTGTCGTTCGACGCATCGTCGATCGCCCCACCCAACATGTTCGAGACCATGCGGTTCACCTGGAACATGGGGATTCCCTGGCGGGGCACGCCGACGGAGAAGCTGCCCGAGGTCAGCTTCCGTGAGGTGATCGAAATGGCGACACTGAATGGCGCCAAGGCCCTTGGTCTTGGTGACGTCACCGGCTCGATCGCCGTCGGCAAACGCGCGGACATCATTCTGATCCGCGGCAACGACATCAACATTGCGCCGATCGCCGATATTGAAGCTTCGGTCGTTCAGTCGGCGACGCCTGCCAATGTCGACACCGTGATGATCGATGGCCGCATCCTGAAGCGGGGTGGCAAGCTCGTGGCCTATGACGTGGACAAGGTGGTGCGTGAGGCGAAGACATCGGCGCTGCGCATCCGCACCGCTGCGGGCGGCCGGCTCGCCCCACATATGCGCTGAGCGGGGACACGCCTTCAAATATCCCGGCCGGATTGACCCGGAACGGACGTCGGCATTCAGAACGCGTTATGCTCGCACCAATAGCCTAAGCAACACGACACCTCGGAGACATCATGGCCCAAGCTGCCCTTTCAGGCGTCATCGCCGCGATCGCTACCCCGGTGGACGAGGCCGGCGAGCCCGACATCACGCGCGCAACGACGTTGGCGCGTCATCTGCTCGCCAATGGCTGCGACGGCCTCAACGTGCTCGGCACGACCGGTGAAGCAACGTCGTTCTCACTCGATCAGCGCAAGCGCGTGATGTCGGCCTACAAGGACGCCGGCGTTCCGACCGGCCGCCTGATGGTCGGCACCGGCGCCGCGGCAACCGCGGACGCGGTCGCGCTGACGCGCCATGCCGCCGAGCTCGGTTTCGCGGGAGCGCTGGTGCTGCCGCCGTTCTACTACAAGGGCGTGCCCGACGATGGCCTCGCCGCCTATATCGACACCATCGCGCAGGCGACTGCGACAACACCGATCGCGATCTATCTCTATCACTATCCGGCGCTGTCGGGCCTGCGCTGGCACGTGGCGCTGATCCGCCGGCTGCTTGACGCGCATGGCGGTCGCATCGTCGGCCTCAAGGATTCCTCCGGCGACATGGCCTATGCCCGCGAGGCCGCCGCCATTTCGCAAGAGTTCAAGGTCTTCCCCTCGACCGAGGCGGTGCTGATGGACGCGCGCGGCGGCGCCTTCGCAGGCTGCATCTCGGCAACCGCCAACCTCAATGCCGATCTGTGTGCGCGCGCGTTCCATGGCGGCGATGCGGCCGCCCTCGACGCCGCGGTGGCGATCCGCAAGCTGTTCGACGGCAAGGCGCTGGTGCCCGGCGTCAAGGCGCTCTTGTCCCATATTCACCGCGATAGCGCGCTGGCGCGGGTAAAACCGCCGCTCGCCGCGTTCCCGCCGGCCGACAAGGCCGCAGTGACCGCGGGTTATGATGGGATCCGGGCAAAAAGCGCCGCCTAGTGCCACCGATTTGAAGTTCTTACAGCAGCAGCAAATTCGACTAGGAACTTCAAATCGAAAAGCGGCACTAGAATCATAGAGTTGCTAGTGCCCCTTCGTTTTCCGAAGTTCGTGTCAGAATGTGCTGCGGCGTATTGCGAACTCCGGAAACGGGGGCGCGAGGGGCCCGTTTTGGCCGGGCTTTGACTTGCCCGGCAGTCATGACTATAAACCGCGCCAACTGGCGGCGGGGCTTCCGCCGCCGCTGTCATTATATCGGCGTCGAGATTTCGCATTCGAATTCCCGGCCCACAGAGATCAACCAGAGACCAGCATGGCCAATACGAGTTCAGCCAAGAAGGCGATGCGAGTCATCGCGCGCCGAACCGAGATCAACAAGTCGCGCCGCTCGCGTCTGCGCACCACCATCGGCAAGGTCGAGGAGGCGATCGCCTCCGGCGACAAAGACAAGGCAACCGCGGCGCTCAAGGAAGCCGAGCCCGTCATCATGCGCTCATCGCAGAAGGGCGTGATGCATCCCAACGCTGCGAGCCGGAAAGTGTCGCGGCTCACCAAGCGATTGGCAAAGCTCGGCCACTGACATCAGCAAGTCACTCGACAACTGACGACGCATCACGCGTGATCGGATCAGCCCGGCGGCAACGCCGGGCTTTTTTGCGCGTTGCATCCGATCAGGATTTTCCTTGCGCTGACGAGCGCCAACGATCGCCAGCGAACAGACGCAAACTGGGACGGATTCCGCTGGTTAGCTGTTGCAGAAGTGTCACGCCTCGACTCTATTGTACCGTCGCCGCTGTCTTGCGCCCGTCAAATGCACTTTTTGTGTCGAGTCTGCGCTCTGGCGAGTGGGGCTACTCTTCCAATTCGATCAGAAAATTATCTGCCTGCAGAATGCCTTAATGGGCATGTCGATCGTCGGGCTTCGAATCTGCGGCCTTTGCGCCACAGTGGTGTCACGCCGATCGCGAATTCGTCAGAACCGTTACGCGCTGCGCTGCGACGCCGTGCGTGACGCAATTGCAAAACTGTTTCAACGAGTTATTGCCAGATTTGTAACAGCGGTCGGAGGTCGCATAGTGGTTGTGCCTGCAAAACGGGCTTAACTCGCAACAAACGCAATCTTGCGGCCGCGCCGCATCGTGTTATCTCTTTTCGACACGCCGCCGGGTTCGCCGACGGAATTCAGGAAATGAAACTGTAGTCGAGATTCCTCGAATAGGGGGCGGCTGACTTTTGTCCAAACACTGCGGGCAAAAGACCAACACCGAACGGAGCATCTCAATTGCGGTTCAAGACGTTTTGTGCCCACGCATGGATGACAAACGGGGGCACGAAGCGGGACTAAACAGACGGCGGCCGTCAACGGCCGAGAAATGCGGAACACCATTGTGACGTGCGGCCACGATGGACAAGGGGGCACACTATGCTGATTTCAACTGTTCTTTGTTTGCATCAATCCGACGCGGTCTCGTGCGTCTCGTCCGGCACGAGTTTGCTGCAGTCGGACGTTTTGGTCACGGTACGGGGGCCGGCACCGCCCGGCCGTTAAGCTTCGATAGCTGAGCCGGCGAAGAAACCGCCGTCTCTCTCGTCACCGCCGACATCCTCAATTTTTCGTTCGCTGAGTTCGTGTTGCGTCCGCCCTCGCCGGGTGAGTCGAAGTAACTCGAGTCCATCGAACAGGCATCACGAACCAGATCGAGACGCAGCAAATGAACAATTCGGACCAAGATTTGTGGAATCGAGTGCGAGAACGGCTCAAGTCCAATGTCGGTGACGACATCTTCAACAGCTGGTTCGCGCGCATGGAACTTGAAGCGGCCGAGGGCGACACCGTCAGGCTATCGGTTCCGACCCGCTTTCTGAAGAGCTGGGTGCAATCGCACTATGCCGAACGCCTGCTCGCGTGCTGGCAGGAGGAGCTGTCGACGATCACGCGGATCGAGCTCACGGTGCGGTCGGCGGTGCTGAAGCCGCTGCCGCCGAAGGCGAAGGCCCCGGAGGCCGTCGCGCCCGCCAGCGACAAGCGCGAGATCAAGGCCGGTATCGAGTTGCCGCGCGCGGCAGCGCCAATCTCGGCCGTGCATGACGCGCTCGGCGGCTCGCCGCTCGATCCGCGCCTCACTTTCGAGTCCTTCGTCGTCGGCCGCTCCAATACGCTCGCGCATGCCGCCGCCAAGCAGGTCGCGCAGGGACGACGCGGCGACGCCGTGATGTTCAACCCGCTCTACATCCATGCGGGCGTGGGTCTCGGCAAGACGCACCTCCTGCAGTCGATCGCCTGGGCCGGCAATGCGACCGCCGAACGCAAGGTGCTCTATCTCACGGCCGAGAAGTTCATGTACGGCTTCGTGGCCGCGTTGCGTGCGCAAAACGCGCTCGCCTTCAAGGAGGCCCTGCGCGCCATCGACGTGCTCGTCATCGACGATTTGCAATTCCTGCAAGGCAAGGCGACCCAGGGGGAGTTCTGCCACACGCTCAACGCACTCATTGATTCGGGCCGCCAAGTGGTGATCGCGGCCGATCGGCCGCCGTCGGAGCTCGAAACCCTTGACGAGCGCGTGCGCTCGCGGCTTGCCGGCGGACTGGTCGTCGAAATGGGTTCCCTCGGCGAGGAGCTGCGCTGCGAGATCCTCAAGGCGCGCGTGACGGCAGCGAAGCTGCATCACCCCGGTTTCGACGTGCCGGCGTCGGTGCTGATCTACATCGCCAAGACCGTCACCCATAACGGCCGCGACCTCGAAGGCGCACTTAACCGGTTGCTCGCGCACAGCAAGCTAACGGGTCAGCCGGTCACGCTCGAAATGGCGGAGCGCGAGATCCGCGACCTGATCCGGCCGCAAGAGCCAAAACGGATCAAGATCGAGGAAATCCAGCGCATCGTGGCCCGGCAATATAATGTGAGCCGCGCCGACCTGTTGTCGTCGCGGCGCACCGCCAACGTCGTTCGCCCGCGTCAGGTGGCCATGTACCTCGCCAAGCAGTTGACGTTGCGCTCACTGCCGGAGATCGGGCGGCGCTTCGGCGGCCGCGACCACACAACGGTGCTGCACGCGGTCCGCAAGATCGAGAACCTGGTCAACACCGACACCTCGCTGGCCGAAGAAATCGAAATCCTGAAGCGACAACTTCAGGACTAAAATTCTAGCAGCTCGCAGGACGAGAACTGATTGGGCCCGGCCTCGCGCCGGGCCTGCTGCATGGGGGGTGCAAAATCCCGCAGAATCAGGCAATTTCCGCCTGAGGCGCGTGGATAAGCCCATAAACGCTTGCGAAAAAAGCGCCTACGCGCCACTTTTGTCATCCTTCCGAAGACAACAATGTCACCCCCGGGGTCCGCCAATGAAGGTCACCGTCGAACGCGCATCGCTGTTGAAGTCGCTCGGGCACGTGCACCGCGTGGTCGAACGGCGCAACACCATCCCGATCCTGGCCAACGTGCTGGTCCGGGCCGAGGGTTCGAAATTGTCCTTCAAGGCCACCGATCTCGACCTTGAGATCACCGAAACGATCGCGGCCGAGGTTTCGCCCGGCGGCTCCACCACCGTCCCGGCGCACATGTTCTACGAGATCGTGCGCAAGCTGCCGGAGGGCACGCAGGTCGTGCTCGAAGGCTCCGGCGATCGTGCGGTGCTGGCGCTGCGCGCGGGCCGCTCACGCTTCACGCTACAGACCCTGCCGGAGAACGATTTTCCCGATCTCGCCGCCGGCGAGATGACGCACACCTTCACGGTCGGGGCTGCCGACCTCAAGCGCCTCATCGACAAGACCCAGTTTGCGATCTCGACCGAAGAAACGCGCTACTACCTCAACGGCATCTACCTGCACGCCGCCGGCGCCGATAAGGCGCAGACGCTGCGCGCCGTGGCGACCGATGGCCACCGCTTGGCCCAGGTCGAATTGCCGTTGCCGAAGGGCGCGGCGGGGATGCCGGGCATTATCGTCCCGCGCAAGACCGTGGGCGAGGTGCAGCGGCTGATCGAAAGCAATGAAGCCGAAATCCTGGTCGAGCTCTCGCAGGGTAAGATCCGGTTCACCATCGGCGATGTCGTGCTGACATCCAAATTGATCGACGGGACCTTTCCCGACTATGCGCGCGTCATTCCGTCCGGGAACGACAAGGAGCTCATCGTCGACAAGAAGGAATTCGAGCAGGCGGTGGACCGCGTGTCGACGGTGTCGAGCGAGCGCGGGCGCGCCGTGAAGCTCTCGCTCAGCAACGGCCGCCTTGTGCTGTCGGTAACCAATCCGGATTCTGGCAGCGCCACGGAGGAGCTCGAAGTCGAGTATGCGGCTGATCCTCTCGATATCGGATTCAACTCGCGCTACTTGCTCGACATCGCGTCCCAGATCGAAAGCGAAGCCGCGGTGCTGAAGCTTGCCGACCCGGGCTCGCCCACCCTCATCGAAGACAAGGATTCCAAGGGCACGCTCTATGTGCTGATGCCGATGCGGGTTTGATTATCGCCGCCTTACGTTCGCGGGCTTTTCACGCTTGTCTGCGCCTGCCGATGAAATCCGCTCGGCCTGCTCCGACGGCAGCCAGACGTTCACGTCCTTGAACTCATAGTCCGGCACCGGCTGCGAAAATCCGGCCACGGCGTTGGCCCAGAATTCGAGCTTCGCCACGTCCTCACGCACCTGCTCGATTGCCTCGTGCAGATGGCGCGCTAATTCATTTGCGGCGACTCCTTTTTCGCCCATTACATTCACCCTCGACCTGCAATCCATCGCCGAAGTCGCCTTCGCCGGTGGCTCGCACTTCCTCCCACGATGAGTTAAGCACGGGGATGCCCGCGGGGTTCCTGACGACCTACCGCCTGAAGGCTTCGGATTTCATTAGGCTTGCTAATCGGCCAGCAAGTTCCACCGGTTCCATCGGGCAGCTATCACAGACGTGTTCATGACCGCCGCTGTTCGTATCCGTCGCCTGACGCTGACGAATTTCCGCAGCTATCACGCAGCGCAGATCGAGGTCGGCGGATCGCTGATCGTGCTGACGGGCCCGAACGGCGCCGGCAAGACCAACCTGATCGAGGCGATCTCGCTGCTGGCGCCTGGCCGGGGCCTGCGTCGTGCGGCGTTTGACGAATTGGCATTCACAGAGGGCGACGGCTCCTGGGCACTGTCATGCGATGTCGAAGGCGCACTCGGCCTCGCATCGCTCGGAACCGGCATCGAAGCTCCCGCGCCGACCTCGCGCAAGTGCCGCATCGACCGCGAGCCGGTTCCCTCCGCTACCGCCTTCGCCGATCACCTGCGGGTGATCTGGATGGTTCCCGCGATGGATACGCTGTTCAACGGCCCGGCGTCGGAACGTCGACGGTTCCTTGACCGGCTGGTGCTCGCGATCGACGCCGATCATTCCAGCCGCGTGTCGGCGCTGGAGCGCTCGCTGCGCTCGCGAAACCGTCTCCTGGAAGAGTCGCGGCCCGATCCGCATTGGCTCGATGCGGTCGAGCACGAAACCGCGGAGCTCGCGGTCGCCGTGGCGGCGCAACGCGCCGAAACGGTGACGCGGCTGCAGGCGGCGCTCGCGTCCCGCCGCGATCCGGAGTCGTCCTTCCCGGCCGCCGAGATCGGGCTCGACGGCTGGATCGAGAAGCTCGTGCCCAGCCATCCGGCGAGCGAGATCGAGGATCGCTATCGCACCGTCCTGAAGGCCAATCGCGGCCGCGACGCCGCTGCCGGTCGAACGCTCGACGGCCCTCACCTCACCGACCTCTCGGTGGTCCATGCCGCCAAGAACATCCTGGCGGCGGATGCCTCAACGGGCGAGCAAAAGGCGCTGCTGATCGGCCTCGTGCTGGCGCACGCCGGATTGCTCGCCGAGATGTCGGGCTACGCGCCACTCCTTCTGCTCGACGAGGTTGTCGCCCATCTCGACCCCGGACGACGCGTCGCGCTCTATCGCGAACTCGAAAAGCTTGGCGCGCAGGTCTGGATGACCGGGGCCGACCCCGCCGCATTCGCGGAGATCGAGCAGCGCGCGCAAGTGTTCCTGGTGACGCCCGGCCATGTCGCACCACGCTCCTGAACGGCCTATTTCGCTTCGCCTAGTGCGGTGGATTTGACGTTCGTACCGGTATTGCAGCGAGTCGGCAGTACGAACGTCAAATCCAAAACCGCACTAGTGTCCCGATTTCCGAAGTTCGTACCATTTCGCAGCGACCTCTTATACGAACTTCGGAATCGAAGGACACTAGCAACTCATTGAATCGAGTGTGGCTTGGTTCAGAAGTCCGCATGTCGGACTCGCCGCGAGAATGATGCGCACTTCTGAACCGCCACACTAGCAATCAATGATTTTCTAGTGTCCCTTTGGTTCCGACGCTTGTAAACGCATGTGCGGCAAGAGCGATACAAGCGTCGGAACCGGGACACCAGTCTTCCCCGCCACCAGCGGTGTGCCGGGAAATCGGCTCCGCCGACAGCCGCCTTGGCGCTCGGATTCAGGCCTTTTTTGCGACCGTTTCCGGGCCTGATTTTTCTACACGAATCAATATATTAGCGGAGCTCACTTGCCCCTGTACGGGTCCCCATTTTCGTGTCAAACCAAACTCGTTCTCCGCGTCATTTTCGAACGCGAATTCGAAAGCCCTGCATATGGTTGAAGCTGTCCGTCAAAAGGCCCCTGATCCCTCCGACTATGATGCGGAATCGATCAAGGTCCTGAAGGGACTCGATGCCGTGCGCAAGCGGCCGGGCATGTATATCGGCGACACCGATGACGGCTCCGGTCTGCATCACATGGTTTACGAGGTCGTCGACAACGCGATCGACGAGGCGCTCGCCGGCCACGCGACGGAAGTGACCGTGACGCTCAATCCGGATGGCTCCTGCACCGTGCGCGACAACGGCCGCGGCATTCCGACCGACATCCACAAAGGCGAAGGCGTGTCGGCGGCCGAGGTCATCATGACCCATCTCCATGCCGGCGGAAAATTCGACCAGAACTCCTACAAAGTGTCGGGCGGCCTACACGGCGTCGGCGTATCGGTCGTGAATGCGCTGTCGAGCTGGCTCAAGCTCACGATCTGGCGCAACGACAAGGAGCACCTCATCGAATTCCGCGACGGCGACGCCGTGACTCCGCTCGCGGTGATCGGTGACGCCGGCGGCAAGCGCGGCACCGAGGTGACGTTCCTGCCCTCGCCAAAAACATTCACCAAGACCGAGTTCGATTTCGCCACGCTGGAGCACCGGCTGCGCGAGCTCGCCTTCCTCAATTCAGGCGTGTTGATCGCGTTGTCCGACATGCGCCACGCGGTCGAGAAACGCGAAGAGATGCGCTACGAAGGCGGCGTCGAGGAGTTCGTCCGCTATCTCGACCGCAATAAGAACGCGCTCGTGCCGAAGCCGATCATGCTCAAGGCCGAACGCGAAGGCATCATGGTCGAATGCGCGTTGTGGTGGAACGACAGCTACCACGAGAACGTGCTGTGCTTCACCAACAACATCCCGCAGCGCGACGGCGGCACCCATCTTGCCGGTTTCCGCGGTGCGCTCACCCGCCAGGTCACCGGCTATGCCGAAAAGGGCGGCGTGGCGCAAAAGGAGAAGGTGGCGCTCACCGGCGACGACTGCCGCGAAGGCCTGACCGCAGTGCTCTCGTGCAAGGTGCCGGACCCGAAGTTCTCCTCCCAGACCAAGGACAAGCTGGTGTCGTCGGAGGTGCGGCCGGTGGTCGAAAGCGTGATCAATGACGCGCTGAAATCGTGGTTCGAGGAGAACCCGCAGCAGGCCAAGGTCATCGTCGGCAAGGTGGTCGAAGCCGCCGCTGCGCGCGAGGCCGCACGCAAGGCGCGCGAGCTGACGCGCCGCAAGGGCGCACTCGACATCTCCTCGCTGCCGGGCAAGCTCGCCGATTGCCAGGAGCGCGACCCCGCGAAGTCGGAACTGTTCATCGTCGAGGGTGATTCCGCCGGCGGCTCGGCCAAGCAGGGCCGCAACCGCGAATTCCAGGCGGTGCTGCCGCTGCGCGGCAAGATCCTCAACGTGGAGCGCGCCCGATTCGACAAGATGCTCTCGTCAGAGCAGATCGGCACGCTGATAACCGCGCTCGGCACCGGCATCGGCACCGATGAGTTCAACGCCGACAAGCTGCGCTACCACAAGATCATCGTCATGACGGATGCCGACGTCGACGGCGCCCATATCCGCACGCTGCTGCTGACGTTCTTCTATCGCCAGATGGCGCAGCTCATCGAGCGCGGCTACCTCTACATCGCCCAGCCGCCGCTTTACAAAGTCTCGCGCGGAAAGTCCGAGCAGTATCTCAAGGACGAGCGCGCGCTCGAGGACTTCCTGATCGGCACCGGCATCGAGGAAGCCGCGTTGAACCTCGCGACCGGCGAGGTCCGGGCCGGGAGCGACCTGCGGGCTCTGGTCGAGCAGGCGCGCACGATCCGCAACGTGCTGCACGGGCTGCACAGCCGCTACAACCGCACCGTCGTCGAGCAAGCGGCGATCGCCGGGGTGCTGCATTCGGACGTCTTCACCGACCCTCAGAGGGCGACAGAGGCGGCGTCCTATATCGCCCGGCGGCTCGATGCGCTGGCCGAGGAAACCGAGCGCGGCTGGCAGGGTCGTTACACCGAGGGCGAAGGCTTCCAATTCGAGCGCACCGTGCGCGGCGTAAAAGAGGTTGCGATCATCGACCAGGCGCTGCTCGGCTCGGCCGATGCCCGCAAGCTCGACGAGTTCGCGCCCTCGCTGCAGGAGGTGTACCTGCGGCAAGGCACCTTCCGCCGCAAGGACGAGGAGACGGCGATCCACGGGCCGGTCAGCCTGTTCGATGCGGTCATGGCGGCCGGCCGCAAGGGCATCTCGCTGCAGCGCTACAAGGGACTGGGCGAGATGAACCCGGACCAGCTCTGGGAAACCACGCTTGACACCAATGCGCGGTCGCTGCTGCAGGTCACCGTCAAGGAGATAGACGAGGCCAACACGCTGTTCGACGAGCTGATGGGCGACAACGTGCAGCCGCGCCGTATCTTCATCGAGCAGAACGCGCTGACCGCCAGCGTGGATGTGTGACGGAGCTATAACCTCTGAGTTGCCATGCAACGCGCTTGTCGCGGGCATCCACGTCTTAAATCGCGCATCGCATCAAAGACGTGGATGGCCGGGACAAGCCCGGCCATGAGGTGGAAAGAGCGTCAATTTCCGCCGACCGCCGTCCTCAGCGTGGTCAATACGTCCGGCTGCACGTCAGCCAGTGAGCGGAACACACCGCGGCCGCGCGCGACGTCGATATAGGTGTAGGGCATCCCGAAGCGCTTGGTGGAGGCTGCGATGAAGTCGGGATCGTTCGCGGCGGCGGCATAGGCCTTGCGCAGGATCGCGAGCGCCTCCGACGATGTCGCGGGCGGCGCGAGCCCGACGAATGTGAGCTCGCCGGTCTGGTTGGTGAGCCAGTTCAACGCATCCCACATGGCCCCGTCCGGCATCGTGCCGCGCACCTGTTTGTAGAGATCGGGGAATGCCGGCATCTCGGTGATGAATTTGCTGGTCTCGTAGCGCCCCTGCCCGTCGACCGGGACGAGATAGGCGATGCCGATGCCGTCGCCCGATTTCACGAACGCGGCATTGCGACCGCGAAACGTCGTGATGCTGGTCGAGTGCACGTGGATCTCGCCGCGTTGCATCGCCAGGAAAACGTCATTGCCGCCGCGATAGCCGACGATCCACTTGTGCTTGACCCCCAGCACGCGCAACGCCAGATGCGGGAGCAGCCCGGCGATGTCGGTATTGTTGAGAGCGCCAAGCGCAGCGTTGTCGGCTTTGACGATATCAGCCGGTGTCTTGATCCCGCCCGGAACCATGTCCCGCCGTGCATAGACCACGCGGATGTCGCCAGTGCCGCCCAAGAACTCGAATTTCTCATAGCGCGCTCGCAGGCCCTGGTCTCCCAAGGCCTGCGCCAGCGGATCCCAGGGACCGTAGAGGATGGTCAGCCCGTCGGGCGCAGCGCGCTCGAACACGTGGTTGGTGGCGGTCTTGCCGCCGGCGCCCGGCATATTCTGCACGATGATCGTCGGATTGCCGGGAATGTGCTTGCGCAGATAGGCGGAAAACGTCCGCGCGAAAGTGTCGACCGTGCCGCCGGGCGCGAGCCCGATGACGATGCGCAACTGCTTGCCGGCGTAGTAGTCGGCTGCCTGCGCGGTTGCCGGCTGGATCGCGAGCGCCATCCAACCAAGGATCGCCGCCAAACTCCGCTTCATCCGCTCCCTCCCGATGCGATTTTGTAGTTCCATTAGCACTATGGCGTGCGACTGTCTCGACGCGGGCGGTGCCCGGATGGCGGCGCGCTGTTGCGGGCATTTTCATCTGGCCAAATATTCGGCTAGCGTCTGGACCGCACAAGGGCCGCGTTGGCCCAACACGCGGCCCCAATAAACAAGAGCAACCCTGGGATGAACGAGACCAACACAACATCAGTAATCATTGTCGGCGCTGGGCCGGTCGGGCTCGGCCTTGCCTGCGACCTCGGCCAGCGGGGGGTCGACTGCGTCCTGATCGAAAAGCGCGACGGCGCCATCATGGTGCCCAGGCAGAGCATGGTGAGCGCCCGCAACATGGAGTTCTGCCGGCGCTGGGGCGTGGCCAAGACAGTACGCACGGCGGTCTGGCCCGAGAGCCATTCGCGCGACTTCGTCTATCTCGAAAACATGCGCGGCAAGGAGCTGCTGCGGTTCAAGGTGCCGTCCTATGTGGAACGCGACAAGCGCGACTTCACTCCGGAGGCGGCGTGCCCCTGCCCACAGATCTATTTCGATCCGATCCTCGGCAGCCACGCGCGCACGCTCCCGAGCGTGACGCTAAGCTACAACACTCAATTGGACGGTTTTCGCCAGGACGCGGACGGCGTAACGGCCGAGGTCACCGACATGACGGCGGGCGCGCGGCGGACATTGCGCGCGCAATATCTCGTCGGCTGCGACGGACCGTCCGGCATCGTGCGTGATGCGCTCGGCATCGGTATCGACGGGGCCCGCACCATCTCGCACAGCGTCAACCTGTTCTTCCGCTCTTCCGAGCTGTCCACGTTCCACGACAAGGGCTGGGCGCGCTTCTATCGCGTGATCGACGAAACCGGTTGCTGGTCGGAGTTGATTCCGATCGACGGCAAGGAACTGTGGCGGCTCACCGTGTTCGACGAGCCCTTGAGCCGGGCCGACCCGGATGTCCTGATGCGCAAGTTCGCCGGCGGGTCATTCGCCTACGAGATGCTGTCAGTATCGCCCTGGCAACGGCGCGACTATGTCGCTCAGCGCTACGGACAAGGCCGTGTCCTCATCGCCGGCGATGCAGGGCATGAATGTTCGCCGACCGGCGGCATCGGCATGCACACGGGTCTTGAGGAGGCCGTCAACCTCGGCTGGAAGCTCGCCGCCATGACCGAAGGCTGGGGCGGGCCGGCGCTGATCGCCTCCTACGAGGCCGAACGGCGGCCGATCGCCGTGCGCAA
>WHTP01000191.1 GCA_009377695.1 Hyphomicrobiales bacterium
CCGCAGCCAAGCTCAAACACGGCGCGAGGGCCGAATGTATTGTCGAGCCGACCGGGCGCCCAGGTGCCGGCGTGGATCGGCCCCGAGATGAACTCCCAGAACGGGTCAAAGTCCTGGAACACCGCGCGGTTCGGATCGTAGTAGTTCGCCGCCGTGTAGTGCATGTCGGCGGTGACCCAGATCGTGTTGACGACGCCGGCATGCTTCATGAACGACAAAAGCCCCGCGATCTCGACTCGCGGCCGCAGGCCGCGCCGTCGCCCTGCGCGATGGCGTCATGGCTGAACACGCCGATTGGCAGGTCGGCGGCGATCACCTTCCAGGTCGCGCGCGAACGCATGAGCTCGCGCTTGAGCCACGCGAGCTGCGTCGGGCCGAGCAGATGCGCGTCCGGGCCGTAGTTGGCGACTTCGTGTGCGTTTGCGCCGCGATAGGAACGCATGTCGAGCATGAACACGTCGAGCAAGGGACCGTAGGAGATCTTGCGATAGACGCGGCCCGCTTCGGCCTGTGTCTGCCGCAGCGGCATGAATTCGTGAAAGGCGCGGCTGCCGCGCGCGATGAGGTTGAGCAGGCTCTTCTCGCGATAGCCCTCGCCGCTGTGAATGGTGCCGCCTGGGATCCAGTCGTCGGTGACCTCGTGATCGTCCCACTGCGCGAAGATCGGCACTTCGGCATTGAATGCGCGCAGGTTTGCATCGGTGAGATTGTATTTGTAGTTGCCGCGGAACTCGGCGAGCGTCTCGGCGACCTTGGATTTCTCTTCGGTGACGACGTTCTGCCACATCTCGCCGTTGGGCAGCTTGTATCGCGCACCAATCGCGCAGTCGGCGTAAATGATGTCGCCGGAATGGATGAAGAAATCGGGACGGTTCGCGAGCATGGTCGCGTAGGTCCGCATGCCGCCGCGCGCGAGATCGATGCCCCAGCCGCCGCCGGCGGTGTCGCCCGACCAGACGAAGGACACGGTCTTGCGGTGCGCCGGCGCGGTACGGAAGCGGCCGACCTGCGGCTCGCCGATGATCGTCGGCGACGACGCGTTCTGGAAACGGATGCGATAGAAGATGTCCTGCCCGGGCGGCAAATCTTCGAGCAAAACCTTGCCGGTGAAGTCGCCTTCCGGCAGCACGTCGACATAGGCCGAGTGGCGAACGTGCTTGAAGCTCTCGGTGGTGGAAACGTCGACCAGCATCCGCGCAGCCCGATCGGCGCGCGCCCACACCACACCGGAGTCGATCGACACGTCGCCCGATTGCAGCCCGTGGGTGATGCGCGGACGATCCGACGCGACGCTGACATAAGGTCGCGCAATGCCGTCGATCGTGGTTGCCGCGACGGCCGCACCCGCAGACGACAGAAAGCTGCGGCGCGACAGCTTCGCGCCGGCGGATATGCGAACAGCCATCAGGCCTCCTCAAGCCGTTTCGCGGCGGACCATGCTCGCGTCGCCTGACAGCGGCCCGACAATTGCGCGACAGCGATGTGACTCGGAGGCCACCTTTGCCATTTCGACTGCATTAAATTGCTGTAAATGCGCCGCTTTTGGCCGGTTCGCAGGCTCTTCTGAATCGGCTAGGTTGGAGGGTTGCTGGAACTCGGGCCGTGACGGCCGCGTTGCCCGCTGCGGCTCAAAGTCCTGTCAGAGGCGGACGACGACGATGTCATCGATCCTGCGGACCATTCTTGCATTGTTCGCGCTGGCGTTGAGCCCGTTCGCCACGGCACCGGTCCGCGCCGAGCAAGTCGATCTGTTGCTCGTGCTGGCGGCCGATGTGTCGCGCAGCGTCGATCACCAGAAGTTCATGCTGCAGCGGGAAGGATACGCGGCGGCGGTATCGAACCCGCAGGTGCTCGACGCCATCCGCTCCGGCGCGAACGGCAAGATCGCGCTCAACTTCCTCGAATGGTCCGGCGTCGGCGCCCAGAAGGTCGTGATCGACTGGACCGTGATCGACGGTCCCGCGCCCGCGCGCAAGTTTGGCGACCAGCTCGTCGAGGCGCCGCGTTCCTTCGCGGACCGCACCTCGATCTCAGGCGGCATGGAGTTCGCGATGGCGCAACTCAAGCGTTCGCCGTTCCAGTCGACGCGCCGCACCATCGACATCTCCGGCGACGGCACGAACAATGCTGGCCGCGACGTCACCCTGGCGCGCGACGACGCGGTGGCCGAGGGCCTTACCGTCAACGGCCTCGT
The DNA here is from genome assembly GCA_009377695.1 of Hyphomicrobiales bacterium. Taxonomy (GTDB): domain Bacteria; phylum Pseudomonadota; class Alphaproteobacteria; order Rhizobiales; family Xanthobacteraceae; genus VAZQ01. The sequence goes on from WHTP01000191.1 coordinate 2,195, forward strand.
CATTCTCAGCCAAAGCCAGGTGCCGTGGAATCCCGAGCACACCAATCCGCCGGGCGGACTTGAGAACTACTATCGTGAGAACGTCATCGGCGGACCGGGGTCGTTCGTGGTCGCCGCGGAAGGCTTCGCGTCATTCGGCCAGGCTATCATCAAGAAGATGATCGCCGAGATCGCCATGCTGCACCCCACCAAGGCCATGCAACATTCCCTCAGGGCTGCAAAGCGCCGCTGAGACAGACGCGGCCGATCGAAAAGCGCGTTCAAGTGACAAGCCACGCTTTTTGAATCATTCTAGTCTGATGTAGACTAGAATCGTTCCAAGATATTGAATCTATTGTAGTAATCCGGATTGACGAGCGGCAGGGTGCGCGCCTAGCTGACCGTTGAGAGGGGCGCAAAAACATTGCCGCGCGCGCCGGCGGCACCGATTCCGAGGAGACCGACGATGAAAAGCGTTTGCGGGCGCGTTCTACCGTGCCTTGTCCCGTGCCTTGCTTTGGCGGCCGCCAGCGTGACCACGCCGGCGTTGGCGCAGGGCGAGGTCAACGTCTACACCTATCGTGAAACGAAGCTCATCCAGCCGCTGTTCGACACGTTCACCAAGGACACCGGCATCAAGGTCAATGTCGTCTCTGCGGCCAGTGGGCTTGAGCAGCGCATCCGCACCGAAGGCGCCAACAGCCCCGCTGACGTCCTGCTCACCGTCGACATCAGCCGCCTCGAAGCGGCCGTGCGCGCGGGCATCACCCAGCCGATCAAGTCCGAGGTGCTCGACAAGGTCGTGGCGCCGCGCTTCCGCGATCCCGAGGGCCACTGGTACGCCGTCTCGATGCGTGCGCGCGTCGTTTATGCCTCCAAGGACCGCGTGAAGCAGACCGCGCTGAACTACGAGGACCTCGGCGATGCGGCTTGGAAGAGCAAGATCTGCATCCGCTCTGGTCAGCACTATTACAACATCGCGCTGTTCGCCGCCTACATCGTCAAGCACGGCGAGGCACAGACCGAGCAGTGGCTGCGCGGCCTGAAGGCCAATCTCGCGCAGAAGCCGTCCGGCGGCGATCGCGAGACCGCCCGCGACGTCGCGGCCGGCAAGTGCGATCTCGGCATCGGCAACACTTACTATTATGGGCTGATGATGCACCGTAATCCGGCGCAGAAGCCATGGGCCGAGGCCACCAAAGTGATCTTGCCAACCTTCAAGGGCGGCGGCACCCACGTGAACGTGTCGGGCGTCGTGCTCACGCGCCATGCGCCCAACAAGGCCAACGCGATGAAGCTGATCGAATGGCTGGCGGGCGAGCAGGCGCAGCAGATGTACGCCAACATGAACTACGAGTATCCGATCCGCGCCGGCGTCGCGATCAATCCGACGATCGCGGCTTTCGGCAAGCTCAACCCTGATCCGATGCCGCTGTCCGCCATCGCCGACAAGTCGAAGGCGGCGGCGAACCTGGTCGACAAGGTCGGGTTCAACGACTGAATGTGACGCTATAACTCGCGGCAAACTCGGTCGGCTCCCTCTCCCATAGGGAGAGGGGTGGGGTGAGGGGTTAGGGTTTTTCGACAGGTTCGAGCCCCCTCACCCCAACCCTCTCCCCGCCGGGGAGATGGGGCACCACCGAGTTCGCGGCATCGGACCAACCAATGACTGCTGCCAATGCCACGGGCCGGCTCTCGCTGAAACGAGGGTCGGCCCGTTCGCCTGAACAAGCAGGCTCAAATCAGGCGCGGCCCGCCGCCCTGGCTGTGGGCGGCATCGCCGTTTTCGCCGCGCTGCTGGCGATCGCGCCGCTGGCGTCGCTGGCGGTGATCGCATTCGGCCAGACCGGTGACATCTGGCTGCATCTCATCCGCTATGTCGTTCCCACCGCGCTTGTGCAGACGATGCTGCTGCTCGCGGGCGTCGCCGCCGTCACGATCGTCATCGGGGTTGGCGCCGCTTGGGCGGTGACCACGTTCGAGTTTCCCGGGCGCAACGCCCTGAGCTGGATGCTCGCCTTGCCGCTCGCGTTGCCCACCTACATCGTCGCCTATATCTACGTCGACCTGCTCGGCTCCTACGGCCCGGTGCAATCGACGCTGCGCGCGATGTTCGGCTTTAAGACCGCTGCCGAGTACTGGTTCCCGAACGTACGCTCGCTTGGCGGGGCCATCCTGCTGATGGGCCTCGTGCTGTATCCTTACGTCTACCTCGCCGCGCGCGCGATGTTTCAGACCCAGGCGGCGCAGCTTACGGAAGCCGCGCGCATGCTGGGCGCACGCCCGTTCCGCCTGGCGCTGCAGATCTCGCTGCCGCTGGCGCGGCCGGCCATCGCCGTCGGCGTCGCGCTCGCGCTGCTCGAGACTCTCAACGACATCGGCGCCAGTGAATATCTCGGCGTGCAGACGCTGACGATTTCGATCTTCACCACCTGGCTCAACCGCGGCAGCCTTGCCGGCGCGGCACAGATCGCTTGTATCATGCTGATTTTCGTCGCCGCGCTGATCGCGCTCGAACGTTACGGCCGGCGCGGCCGCGCTTTCACCGCGCTGAGCCAGCAGGGCGCGCGCTTCCCGTCGCGCATCGCGCTCAAGGGTCCGACGCGCTTCATCGCAACGCTCCTCTGCTTGGTCCCGGTCGTCCTCGGCTTCCTGCTGCCGGCCGGCTTCCTGATCTCCGAGGTCATCGCGCGTGGTCTTCTGGTCGGATTCGAGCCGGAATTGATCCGCCCTGCCCTCACCACGGTCGCGCTCGCCGCCGCCGCGACCGCACTGGTGCTTGTCATCGGCTTCGCGGCGATCGCCGCGACGCGCTATCTGCGCCGCTCGCTTATCGACGCCTGCGTCAATGTCGCCGGCATCGGCTACGCGATTCCCGGCACGGTTTTGGCGCTTGGCCTGCTCACGCCGCTCGTCCTGGTCGACGAGGGGATCAACGCGGCGATCCGCGCGCTCGGCGGCGGCAGCGTTGGGCTGATCCTCGCGGGCTCCGTCGCCGCGCTGATCATCGCCTATGTCATCCGCTTCCTCGCGATCGCGCTCGGCTTCGCGCAGGCCGGCTTCGCCCGCATCGCCCCCGAGTTCGACGATGTCGCACGCATGCTCGGTGCCGGGCCAGCGACGCTCGCACGCACGATCCACCTGCCGCTGGTGCGCCCCGCGATCTTCGGCGCGGCGCTGCTCGTCTTTGTCGATTGCCTGAAGGAATTGCCGGCAACGCTGCTGTTGCGTCCGCTCAACGTCGAGACGCTCTCGACCTACATCTATCAATACGCGACGCGGGGCAGCTTCGAGGAGGGCTCGCTGGAGGCGCTGATCATCATCCTGGTCGGAATACCGGCCGTGCTCTTGATCAGCCGCCATGCGGATGCGCAGATCGTGCCGAATTCGTAGGCCCGCAGCTCGGATAAGCGATAAGCGTTTTCATGGAACGTGGAACGCGATGCGCGTGCGAGGTCGTCAAACGGAGAGCCCCGTGGCGTCTGCCTCGGGGCTCTCATGTGAGTGCAAGTCATCGAAGAGCGGGGCCTTAGTAGCCCCCATTGAGTTGTTCGCTGCGATCCCTTGCGATCATGTCGCGGACGTTCGGATCCGGATCCGAGCCGACATAGCGACCGTTGGTGTTATAGACGTCCCACGACCGGTGGGGCGAATGCCGGGTGCCGTTCGCAAATCGGCCGGGGCCGAACTCACTCTGTGCATAGGCATGATACGCGTCCCACTTTGCGAAGGTGGGTTGCGCAAAGGCTGGCGACGCCAACACCGTCGCCAAAGCCAGCGCGACGCCTGTAATGACTTTCGTCATGACCTGTCTCCTGTTCGTACGGGCAAAGACCATTCCTTGCCGCGACACTGCAGCAAATAAGCTGAGCGGCCACGCTGGCGAATTGTACGAACGTTTAGGCAAGGATCGTTTCCGCAAGATCGCCCAAGACCCAGCATTTTCGCATCACGACAGACGCACAGTTCCAGGAAACTCCACTAGCAGGCGCGCCATCGGTACGACCAACCTAAGTATGAGTGATTCAAACCTACTCATCGGAGGGATCAACCTCCGTAGAATGGCGCTATTGGCCTCCCGTCAAATATTCTTGTTGCAGGCTTGACGTTGAACCGTTGCTGCATCAGCCGGCTGAGCCGCCTCCATCGAAGGAGATTCGATATGAGCGTGTTTTCAGATTCGTACGTCTTGAGAGTGTTGTTCACGCGTGCCAGCGGCAGCGACACAACTGCTTGGCGATGGCACCGGCTGACGGCCTCTCTGCTCGATCCATACCGGCCTGAATTGCATTATATGCGCGGCCCCGGTCCGAAATGGCGGGAGAAGCACAAGCAAGCATCCGCTTGATCTAACGTACCCCTCTGAAGTCATTCACCGCGAGCGGTCGTTGAGGAATTGGACGGTGCGCTCCAATGCGGCTCGGCCGGCGTCGACGTCGAGATTGAACTGATACTCGTGGGGAAGCGGCGGCTTGTAGCCGTCCAGGAAGAACAGGCTGTCCACGGGCACGCCAAGCTTCACGGCGGTTTTGGCAAGCAGGTGAGATTGCGGCGCCAGCGGATCGTCGTTGCCGACGGAGATGAAGATCGGCGGAAAGTCCGCCGTCAGGTTGCCGACCACGGAAAATTGCGCGAGTCGCGGGTCCTTGAAGAAATCCCTGACGCCGAAATAGGACCAGGCCACGCTCCTCACCAAGCCACCGAACGGTCCGTCGACGCTGACGATGCGTGGATCGTACAAGCCGCAATAAAGGATCACGCCGCGCAGTTGTGAGCGCGCGATTGCGGGAGCCATGCCAAGGGCGTGCGCGTAACCCGGCGAACTGATGACGTTTGCCGTTTGCGCCGCGATCTGGGCACCTGCGGAGTCGCCCGCGAGGAACAGCTTCGATGGATCAATGTGCAGCCGCGACGCATTCTTCTGGAGATAAGCCAGCGCCGCGTTCACCTGCTTGATCGGGGTGGGATAGGTCGATCCCGGCGCCAGCGAATAATTGACTCCGATTGCCGTGTAGCCTCGCGCGGCAAGGATTTTCAGGTAATTCGCGATCTGGTCCTTGTTGCCTGAGATGAATCCGCCGCCGTGGACCCACACGATCGCCGGCAGCATCCGATCGATCGTGTCGACCGAGGACGGAAAATAGACATCCAGCAAGGCGACGGGATCGTTCGTGTCATAGCGCTCATCGCGCCGCGCCGTCACGCCGGCTGGGACATGCTTGTCGAGCGCGGCGGCGATTGCGATGCCGCCCCGGTCCA
>WHTP01000006.1 GCA_009377695.1 Hyphomicrobiales bacterium
CGTCATTCCGGGGCCGGAGCGTAGCGAGGGAGCCCGGAATCCATAACCACGGACTGGGGTTATGGATTCCGGGCTCTCGGCCTTCGGCCTCGCCCCGGAATGACGCCCATAGGATTCGAATTTTGGAATTGCAGGACTAGTCCACACGCAGCTTGAGCTTCCTGATCAGCGCCGACCACTTCGTCTCCTCGCGGTCGATGCCCTGTGCATACTCCTCGGGCGTTGATGTCATGACGTCACCGCCCTCCGCTTGCACGCGTTGTTTGACCAGATCGGTCTGCGCCATCGCGCGCAGTTCTTTGTTCAAGCGGTCGACGATGTCCCGCGGCATGCCCGCCGGCCCGATCAATCCGTAAAGCAGCACCGATTCGAAGCCCGGCAGGCCAGATTCTGCGGCCGTGGGCACATCGGGCAATAAGCTGAAACGCCGGGTCCCGGTGACGGCGATGGCACGCAGCTTGCCGGCCTGGAGCATGCCCATGGCCGGGGGCAACACGCCGAACGAGACCGGCACATGCCCGCCGATCAGGTCGTTCATCAGCGGCGCCGTGCCGCGATACGGCACGATCTGCATCTGCAAACCAGCGGCGGATTTGAAATATTCGGCGGTGAGATTGCCGCCGGTGCCGATCGCCGAGGTGCCGAAATTCAGCTTGCCCGGCTCCTTCTTTGCGATCGCGATCACATCGGCGACGGTCTTCGCGGGAAACGACGGATGCGCGATCAGTGCGACCGGCATCGAGGCGATCATCCCAATGGCGGTGAAGTCCCTGCGCGGATCGTAGCCGGCATTCGCGTAAAGGCTCGGGTTGATCGAGATGGTCCCGGTATGCGCCAGCATCAGCGTGTACCCGTCGGGCGCCGCCTTTGCGACCGCGCGCGTGCCGACGGTGCCGCCGCCGCCGGGGCGGTTCTCGACCACGACCGTCGCCTTCATGTTGGCCGACAGCCGCTCGGCCGCGATACGCGCCAGCACGTCGACACCACCGCCGGGCGGGAATGGCACCACGATCGTCACCGTGCGCGACGGCCAGGACGACGATGAAAACTGCGCTTCGACCGCGGTTGGCGCGCCGAGCGCAAGCGCAGTCAAGACACATGCCGCCGCCATTCCCAGCTTGGGCGTCATCGTTTCCTCCAATGTTTGATTGTCCGACAGCAACGACCAAACCGTCTCGACCGCACGGTGGCGGTCGAGCGGCTCGGTCGGAGAGAATTCTACAAAAAGGCCGCGCTAATGAACGCTGGCATCCTGCCGCAGGCGCGCGATCTCGTCTTTTAGTAGCAATTTACGGCGCTTCAATTCCGCCACTTTCAGGTCATCCGCCGAAGGATGCGCGAGCGCGTCGTTGATTTCGTCTTCGAGCGCCCGGTGCCTTTTTTCAAGTTCCGCAAGATGCGCTTGGATCGCCATTCGCTTCTCTCCTTGTGTCAGATCGGCTACCTGACCTGGAAAGTGTACACCACCTCGACGCAAACTTCGACGCTCGCGATGATTGTGCGGCGCAGCAATCCCCGGATGCATTGCCGCCCGCGGCCAGCGTGCTCCGCTTGAATCGAAGAGAAAAAATCGGGATAATTTCCCAAGGTTGTGGCGCCGGTTGAGGGGGCGCTCCTTCGGCCCAACGATGGCGATGACCCCAGAGGAAGAACAGGATCTGCGCGAACAACTGGCGCGGCTCCTACAGGAACACCGCGACCTCGATTCCGCCATCGAGGCGCTGCAGGACGCACCGGGATCCGATCTGCTCCAGGTGCAGCGGCTGAAAAAACGCAAACTCTATCTGCGCGACCGCATCTCGTTTATCGAGGACCAACTCACACCCGACATCATCGCGTGAGACGAGTGTGGCGGTTCAGAAGTCCGCATCATTCTCGCGGCGAATCCGACATGCGGACTTCTGAACCTAAGCCACACTCGATTCAAAGAGTTGCTAGTGTCCTTCGATTCCGAAGTTCGTATAAAACCTCGCTGCGAAATGGTACGAACTTCGGAATCGGGACACTAGCGGATAGCGCACAAGCCGAAGCGGGCTGCAGCCCGCTATTTGCCTTTTTTCCCCTCGGCCGTAATCCCCGCGCGCTTGATCACCTCACCCCAGCGCCGGGTATCCTCCTGGATCAGCTTGCGCATATCGCCGGGGCTGCCGCCGACCTTGATGATCTGAAGCTCTGCGAACCGCTTCTCGGCCTCGGGATCGTTCATGGCGTCGTTGATCGCCTTGTTGAGCTTGGCGATAACGGCCGGCGGCGTTCCAGGCGGCGCGGTGACCGCGTTCCATGTGTTGGAGACAAAATTCGGAACGCCGGCTTCGATCATGGTCGGCGTGTCCTTGAGGACGTCGATGCGCTTGTCGGCCGTGACCGCGAGGATGCGCGCGCGCTTCGCCTCATGCAGCTTCAGCGCCGACGACAATTGCATGAAGATCAGATCGACATGGCCGGCCACGATGTCATTGAGCGCAGGAGCCGTGCCGCGATACGGCACGTGCACCATCTTGGACCCGGTCAGCGCGTTGTAGAGCTCGGCGGTCAGGTGCGACGTCGTGCCGATGCCCTGCGAGGCATAATTGACCTTGCCCGGGTTGGCCTTCACATAGGCGATGAACTCCTGCACCGTCTTGGCCGGGAAGTCGTTCTTTACCAGAAGGGTATTCGGAAAGGTGCCGAGCACCCCCACAGGCTCGAGCTTCGCCGGGTCGAAAGGCAGCTTCTTATACATGAAGGTGTTGGTCGTGAGCGGCGCCGGCACAGAGGCGAGCAGCGTGTAGCCGTCGGGTGCCGAGGTGTAGACGGCCTCTGCGCCGATGTTGCCGCCGGCTCCGCCGCGGTTCTCGATGACCACAGGCTGCCCAAGCTTCCGGGTGAGCGAGTCGCCCACGATGCGCGTGACCGTATCGATGCCACCGCCCGCCGGGTTCGCGACGATGATCTTGATTGGCCGATTCGGAAAGTCGGCCGCAGGATCTTGCGCCACAGCTGGCGAGAATGCCAGCAATGAGCCGACGGCTGCGAGCAGTGCGAACTGTTTCAGCATCAAAACCTCCATCAAAGCGGATGCGCCTTCGGAAAAGGTCGAGTACTGAACGTACCTCTTGAACTATTCCGGCTGAATGCCGGTTGGACTATTCCGGCTGAATGCCGGCCTTCCTGATGACATCGCCCCAGCGTTGGGTATCGTTCTTGATCAGCTTGCGCATGTCGGCAGGGCTGCCACCGACCTTGATGATCTGGAGATCGGCGAAGCGCTTCTCGACCTCGGGATCGTTCATGACGTCGTTGATCGCCTTGTTGAGCTTGGCGACGATCGCCGGCGGCGTTCCGGGCGGCGCGGCGAGCGCACTCCAGGTATCGGAAACAAAGTTTGGAACGCCAGCCTCGATCATGGTCAGCGTATCCTTGAGGACGCCGAGACGCTTGTCGGTGGTGACCGCGAGGATACGCGCACGCTTGGCTTCGTGCAATTTTAGTGCCGAAGACAGCTGCATGAAAATCAGATCGACATGACCCGCGACAATGTCATTAAGCGCAGGAGCCGTGCCGCGATACGGCACGTGCACCATCTTGGCGCCGGCCAGCGAGTTATAGAGCTCGGCCGTGAGGTGCGAGGTCGTGCCGATACCCTGCGACGCAAAGTTGACCTTGCCGGGATTGGCCTTCACGTAGGCGATGAACTCCTGCACGGTCTTTGCCGGAAAATCATTCTTCACGAGGAGTGTGTTCGGGAACGTGCCCAGCACCGCTACCGGCTCAAATTTGGCGGCGTCGAAATTGAGTTTCCTGTACATGAAGGTGTTGGTCGTGAGCGCCGCCGGCACTGCCGCCAGCAGCGTGTAGCCATCGGGCGGCGAGGTGTAGACGGCCTCCGCGCCGATGTTGCCACCGGCACCGCCCCGATTCTCGATAACGAACGGATGGCCGAGCTTCCGGGTGAGCGCTTCGGTCACGATGCGGGTGACCGTGTCGAGCCCGCCGCCGGCGGGATTGTTAACGATGACTCGAACCACCCGATTGGGATAGTCGGCGGCGGGACCCTGCGCCCGGGCCGGCAGGAAGGCCAGCAGCGAGCCGGCGACGGCGAGCAGGGCCAGTCCCCTGGCATGTTGCTGTTTCAGCATCAAAAAACCTCCATTCGGCGGAAAGCATTTGGGGCTTCCCGATAGTCGATATCATTCATCTTGCGAATGCGGCACATTGTGCCGTTATCGGAAATCAATGTGGGCATGGTCGGCACGGCGTACGAGGCACTGAGAAGCATTCATCACGTCGGGAGACGTGCCTCCAGCGCGGGCACCGAGCGCGCACCGGAGGCATGAGCCGCGACGCGGGGCGTCAACTACGCGGCTGTCCTGGACCGGCGGAACGATGGCGTCCACCGGCGCAGCCGCGCCACCCAGCGAACGCGCCATTCGCGCATGTTTTCGATCGCCATCAGCATTGCGGGCGTAACGACCAAGGTGAGTATGGTCGCGAAGCCGAGGCCGAACACAATGGCGGTCGAGAGATTGACCCACCATTGCGTCGCCGGTGCACCGACAGTGATCTCCCGCGTCAGGAACTCGATGTTCATGCCGAACGCGATCGGCAGCACACCGAGGATCGCCGTCACCGCCGTGAGCACCACCGGCCGTGCGCGCTCGCGGCAGGTTTCCAGGATGGCGTCGTAGGCCGGAACGCCTTCGCGCCGCAGCCGGTCATAGGTGTCGATCAGGACGATGTTGTTGTTCACGATCACGCCCGCGTTCGCGATCACGCCGATGCCCGCCATGACCACGCCGAACGGCTGCCCCATGATGAGCATGCCGAGCATGACGCCGAAAGTAGACAGCACCACCGCGGTGAGCACCAGGCCGACCGACGTCAGCCTGTTGAACTGCGCGAGCAGGATCGCAAAAATCAGGAAGATCGCGGTACCGAACGCCTTGAGCAGGAACGCCGACGCCTTCTCGCGCTCTTCGTCCTCGCCCTTGAGCTTGAAGTAAACGCCGGAGCCGAGATCGGCATTCGCAAGCTCCTGCTGGACCTCCTGCTGCACGCGCGCGGTCTGCACGCCTTCGGCGATGTTCGCTGACACCGTCGTCACCCGGTTGCCATTGACGCGGTGGATGAAGCCCACGCGCTGCGACGGCACCCGCTTGACGAAATTGCCGATCGGCACATGCCCGGACTCGGTCTGGATGTGCAACGCGTCGATCTGGTCGAGGCTGCGCCGCTCGGGCGGGAAACGCACCAGGATGTCCACGGCCTTGTCGCTGTCGGCGGGGCGATACTCCGTCGCCTTGAGACCGTTGGTGACGAGCTGCACGGCGGCGCCGACGGTGTTGACGCCGGCGCCGTACTTGGCGGCCTCTGCCTTGTCGACCTGGATGGTCCAATCGATGCCGGGAAGCGGCTGGCCGTCGTCGAGATCGCGGATGTCCGCGCGCGCCGACAACAATGCAGCGACCTTGCGGGCCGCCGTCGGCAACACAGCCGGATCGAGGGCGGCGAGCTGTACCTGGATCGGCTTTCCGGTCGGCGGGCCGGCGCGCGGCGCCGTGACTTCCACCTGGATGCCGGGAATGTCGGCGGTGCGCTCGCGGATCGCATCCATGATCTCGTGCACGGGCGGCCGCGTCTGCCAGTTTGCGAATTCGAACTGGATCACGCCGATCGTGTCCTCGGTCAGCTCGCCCATGCCGCGCGGCTGCTCGCCGATACGCGCGTAGACCGTGGCGAGGCCCGGGAACTCGAGCACGCGCTTCTCGACGTCCGCGATCAGCCGGTCTTTCTCGTCGAGCGAGAGATTGCCGCGGCCATGCACGACCACCTGGCCGTAGTCGGGCTCGACATTCGGGAAGAACTCGACGCCGCGGCCAAACTTGCCGTAGGCGACCTGCACCGCGACCAGCACCAACAGGGCGAGCGCCATGGTCATGCCGGGCCGGCGCAAGGCGAGCTTCACCGTGCGCATGTAAGGTCCGGTGTCCTTGGCGCGCTCGTCATGCCCGACCGGCGCCGCCTTGCCGAGCAAGGCGCCAAGCGTCGGCGTGAAGAACAGCGCCACCACCAGCGACGCCGACAGCGTGGCGATCAACGTGATCGGCAGATATTTCATGAACTGGCCGACGACGCCGGGCCAGAACAACAACGGCGAGAACGCCGCGATGCGGGTGAGCGTCGCCGCGATCACCGGGCCCGACATACGCTTTGCGGCAAGCGAATAGGCCTCCTTCGGCGCCATGCCCTCGGCCATCCGCCGCTCCGCGAATTCCGAGACGATGATGGCGTCGTCGACCAACATGCCGACGGCGAGGATCAGCGAGAACAGCACCACGATATTGACGGTGAGACCGGCGAGCTGGAGCCCGAGCACGCCCGCCAGGAACGAGGCCGGAATCGCGATGCCGATGAACAGCGAGGCGCGGAAGCCGAGCGCGAACAGGATGATCACCGCGACCAGGATGACGCCGGTCGCCACTGAATTCTGCAGATCACCCAGCATCTGCCGGATCACCTTCGACTTGTCCTGCGTGAAGGTGACGTGAACGGCCTCTGGCCAAGTCCGCTGCAATTGGGTGACGATGTATTTCACCCGATCGACGACTTCGATCAGGTTGGCGCCGGTGCGCTTCGACACCTCGATGGTCATGGCGGGGCGGCCGTTGACCCGCGTGATCGAGGTCGCGTCCTTGAAGGTCGGCTTGATCTGCGCGATGTCCGACAGCGTCACCGTCGCATTCTGCGACGCGACCAGCGGCACCTTGAGGATATCCTGCGGTCGCTCGAACAGCGACGGGACCTTGACCGAAAAACGTCCGCTCTGGCCCTCGAGCGCGCCCGCGGCGATCAGCGTGTTAAACGACTGCGTGATCTGACCAAGCGTATCGAGCGAAATGCCGTAGCTGCGCATCTGCATCGGATCGATGATGATCTCGACCGATTCGTCGCGCGCGCCGCGCAGCTCTGCCGAAAGAACACCGGGCGCCTGCTCGATCACGTTCTTGGCCGAGCGCGCAATGCGCAGCAGCGTTCGCTCCGGCACCTCGCCCGACAGCCCGACCACGATCACCGGATAGAGCGAGAGATTGACCTCCGTGACCTGCGGCTCGTCGACATCGCTCGGAAGATCGTGCTTGGCGTTGTCGACCTTGGCGCGGACGTCGGCGAGCGCGGCATTGGAATCGAAGCCGGCATCGAATTCGAGCAGCACGTAGCCGCCGCCCTCATAGGCGGTCGAGCGCATCTCTTTGACGTTGGCGACCGACTTCAGTTGGGTCTCGACCGGCCGCAGCAGCAACCGCTCCGAATCCTCCGGGCTGATCCCGCGCTGCGTCAGCTGCACGAAAATGATTGGAATACGGACGTCGGGCTCCGCTTCCTTCGGGATCGTTACATAGGCGACTGCGCCCGCCACCAGCAGGAACACCAGTGTCGCGATCGTCAGGCGCGCGTGACTGATGGCGTAATCGATGAAGCGGGACATTCCGACGCTCTCTTTAACTCAGCCTCGTGCGGACTATTTCACGGTGGCGGTGACCTCTGCCGCCAACACCGGATCGACGATCTGGCCTTCGCGGACGAAATCCTGGCCCTGCACGATCACCCGAGCGCCGTCGCGAAGTCCCGCAACCCACATGTAGGTTTGCTCGTCCTCGACAATATTGACCCGATTGAAGGCGACGATGCCGTCTTCTCCCACCGTACGCACGCCGATGTCGCCGGTCGATGCGATGGTCAACGCCGAGCGCGGCACCCGCACCGCCGGCGTCGACGCCACCGGGATGATGACCTCGGCGGTAATGCCGTCGGGAATCTCGCCGTCGGGATTGGAAAGCTCGACCTCGACGCGATAGGTGCGCGTGGTCTGGCTCGCGGTCTTGGCGACGAAGCGGATCTTGCCTTTGACAAGCTCGCCGGTGACGAGTTTGACCTCGGCCGGCTCACCCTGGCGCAGGCCGGCGAGCCGACGCTCCGATACCTCGACCACCGCCAGCATCGGATCGAGCGCGACGACAGTCCCGATCTCTCGGCCCGTCATCGGCAGCGACGAGCCACCGACCTCGACCGTCAGGTCATTCACGATACCGCTGAATGGTGCCCGGATGAATCCACGCTCGAGTTCAGCTTGGGCCGCGGCCAGCGACGCTTCGGCTGCCGCAAGCTGAGCCTCGAGATTGACGAGCTCGAGCTTCGGCACTGCGCCTGACACAATCAGCTTGCGCTTGGCCTCCAGCTCGGTCCGGCGCTGGATCACGAGTGATGCCGCTTGCGCCACCTGCGACTTGCGCGCATCGTCGGAGAGCACGGCGATGATGTCGCCCTTCTTGACGCGGGTGCCGCGGCGCACGCGCAATTCGGTCAGGACGCCGCCCGAACGCGCGGTCACGGTCACGCGCCGATCGGCTTCGGTCCGGCCGGCCAGCACGAGCTTGCGGGCGTGATCGATCACTTGCGCCTCGATGACGGCGACCCGGAACGGCTTCTTCGCCGCAGCGTCGCTGCGAATGGATGCGCGGCCTTGCGCCGATTCGTGCGGCAGGAAGTGTCCGGACGCGATCCAGAGCCCCGTGGCGGCGACAACGCCAACCGCGGCAATACGACTTGCTTTCATCCCGTCCCCTCTTTGACGCATACGCGATCGTGAGTACGGCCACCCAGCATGTGTCGCGTGATATCCATGAAGATCGGCAGCAGCGCCTTGGCGTCGTAGCCTGGCTCGAGCGCGCGGCGCCACCAGACGCCGTCGGCGATGACCATCAGCATGGTCGCGCTGGCGTCGAAGTCGAGGTCACGCGCGATGTCGCCGCGCTCCGCACCGGCGCGCATGAGATCGATCAGCCATTTCTTCACATCGGCATCGAAGCTGGCCAGAATGCGGGCGATCTCCGGATGGCGGCGGGCTTCGGACATGACTTCGGTACAGAGCTTCACCTGTTCGTCCGAGCGTTCCGAAAAGTGGTGATAGGCCAAGCCTTCGAGCACTGGGAAGAAGCCACGCGAGAGATCGATGCTGGCGAATTCCTGGGCGACTTCGGCGCGGTCGCGTTCGGCAATGCCGGCGATCAGCGCCTCCTTCGAGGGGAAATAGCGATAGAGGTTACCCGGGCTCATGCCGGCCTCGTTGCAGATGTCTTGCATCGATGCCCCATGGAAGCCAGAGCGCACGAAGCAGCGCTGGGCAGCGGCAAGAATCTCCGAACGGCGATCGGATTTGGGCCGGGTCTGTTTGACCCCGGCCGCAGCGCGCGGCAAGGCGCGTGGCATGATGGCGAGTCCCCCTCACCCCGGCTATTGCACAGCAATTATAAGAGAACGAACGTTCATTCTCAGAGAATCGGGACGGTGTCAATCCCCGCCGGATACCATTACCGCATGGGAAACCCGACGGGCCCCAGCCACTGCGCAAAAATACTGGGCAAGAATCGGGCTGAGGAAAACGCCGCGGAAAGCAGCGGAAAACAAATGCGGTCAACGACGCTGAGCGTCCTCTGTCAGTTGGTTAGCCTAGGCGGGATCGATCGACGATCTCTACGCGAAGAAGCTGCAGGTCGGTTCGCTCGGCTCCGGCGCGGGTGGCAACCATCGATCCGCTCGCCCTTGCGGCGCTGCTCGGTTCGCCGCCCGACCTGTCGCCGGCGGCGACATGCGATGCTGCCGTGCGCATGAAACACACGGCCGCAACAACGGCGATTTCAAACAAGGACAAGGTGGTTGACCTGACCAAGTAGCGCGCGCTGGCGCCTACGACCGCAAGGCGTGATTCCTGAACGAACGTTTAGGTCATCCTGAATTGATTGTCAGAAAATGCGCCGCATTCGGCACCTCTTGCGATTCAGGAAACGGTTTAACGATTCATACCGTAATGTTTCTGCTAGCATTCGCTCAGGATGGGGGAGTCTAAATTCGTAGTCGTGAATGGAGGACACCCATGAGAAAGGCTTTGTTGTCGCTCGCCGCCGCTGCGATCGTGGTTGCGGCCAGTATTGACACCGCAGATGCGCAACGACGCGGAGGTCCTGGATTCCACGGCGGAGGTGGCTTCCGCGGTGGCCCTGCATTCCGCGGAGGCGGTGGCCCCGCATTCCGGGGCGGTGGGCCCGTATTCCGGGGCGGCGGTGGCCGCGTATTCCGAGGAGGCGGCGTCGCATTCCGCGGTGGCGGACGAGGTATCCGTCGCGCCGGATGGGTCGGCAGACCGGCCTTCCACGGCCGCCGCTGGGCCGGCGGACCGCGGTGGGTCGGCGGCCATCGGTGGAACCGTCATCGCTGGCGGGGACCGCGGCGCTTCGTGCGCTTTGGTATCGGAGCCGGATTTGTCGGTGCGTATCCCTACTACGCGAGCTACTACGGCGGCTGCCGCCGGTGGCGGCTCCTCCCCACGCCGTGGGGAACCGCAGTGGCGGCTGGTCAATGTCTGCTATGCGCCGATCGCCTACGGCCCATATCCCGTCGGATTCTACGGCGCCGCCTGGTGAGAGTGCGACAGTATCGCCGCACATTCGACCCGCCGGGCGTTGCCCGGCGGTTTTTTTGAATCCATAAGTCGCCCGCCAAGACGCCGACAGACCAGTACTGCGATTCAGACCTCTGCGACATTGTTGCAGCGAGTCTGACATGCGGACGTCTGAACCAAAGCCACACTCGATTCAAAGAGTTGCTATGTCCTTCGATTCCGAAGCTCGTATACGAGGCAGTTGCGAAACCGTACGAGCTTCGGAATCGGGACACGAGCGCGGCGGCTTGCTCGGGTGATGCTGATGGTGATGCTCCTGGGATTCCTGATTTCGCTCGCCGCCGGCTGGACGATCGCGGCCGCCGACGCATTATTCCGCGCCGAGGAACGGCCGGGCATCTTCCGTGGGACAGCGGGGATGATCCTGCTGCTAATCACCGCGGCGGTCGGCGGCCTGACCATTGCTGGCGCAGTGATCTGGTTCCTGCAGTCGATGATCTCAGCGGCGGTGGTGGTCATCCTCGCCGGCGGCTTGGTGGTTGGTGGCGCGGCCTCCAAGAAGCTGCATGTGAATGCAGCGGGAGATGCCAACCGCATGATGCTGGGCTTTGCCGTCCTGCTCGTCCTTTACGCCCTGGTCTGGACCTATCTGCCGCCGCCACCGGCTCCGCCGGAAGCGCCGGCCGCCGTGCCTACCTCAAAATAGCATCCTGAAAATAGCGTCCTGGTGGACTTCCCAAGGGCTTTCTGCTATTGGCGCGCTCCAGAAGCGGCGCTTTGTGGCTTTATTCCACTCCGCCGCACCCAGGAACTCAACTCGTTCGATTTGAAAGGGAACGCCGCGTGCAGGTTCTCGTCCGTGATAACAACGTCGACCAAGCTCTCAAGGCGCTTAAGAAAAAGATGCAGCGCGAGGGCATCTTCCGCGAGATGAAGCTTCGCGGCCACTACGAAAAGCCTTCCGAGAAGAAGGCCCGCGAACGGGCGGAAGCGATCCGCCGGGCCCGCAAGCTCGCCCGCAAGCGTCTGCAGCGCGAAGGCCTGCTGCCCATGAAGCCCAAAGTGGTCCCCGGTGGACCGGCCCGCGGCGCTCCGCGCCGGCCGAGCTTCTAACCCGTTTTCCTATTCGGCATTTTTTGAAGCGTGGGCCCCTGGCCCGCGCCTTTTTGCTTTGGGCATCAGTTGAATTTTTCCGCCACAAAAGCCCTGGCCGTTGCGACTGCGCCAAACGAGCCCAGGTCTTCGTGCTGGCCGCCAGCGATACGCACGAAGCGCTTGGGCGACGTGATTACTTTGTAGAGATTTTCCCCGGACGCGATTGGCACGATCTCGTCGAGGTCGCCGTGCATGATGAGGACCGGCGCCTTAACTTTGGCCACGCGCAGGTCGGAACGGAACTGGTCCTTCATCAGAAGCCGTACCGGCAGGAACGGATAGACGCCGGCGGCGATATCGACCGCCGAGAGAAATGGCGCTTCGAGCACGACGCGCGCCACCGGACGCTCCGACGCCAGCGCGATCGCGACGCCGGAGCCAAGCGACTCGCCCCACAGCACGGTCCGCTCGGCACCATAGCGCTTCACGGCGAAGTCATACGCGGCGCGCGCATCGTCGATCAGGCCGGCTTCGCTCGGGCGGCCGGTCGAGCCGGCATAGCCTCGATAGCTCAGCGCCACGAGCCCCTCGCCCTGTGCCGTCAATTCGCGGAAGCGATCGACGCGGTAGCGCAGTGCGCCGCCATTGCCGTGGAAATAGAGCCAGACCGGACGGCCGCCGTCGCGCGGCGGGATGTGCCACACGATAACGCGTGCGCCGCCTGCCGCGTCGAGCACCACCTCCTCCGCCTGCGTCAGGCCAGCGTCGGCAGGCAGCGTGCGGAAGGTCTCCGGGAAATACATCAGCCCACGCTGAGCCACGTACATCAGCGCCATCAGAGCGATGTAACCGGTCGCCAGGAAAATCAGGAACCACTTCCATCCGGCCATGAGGCGTCCATTGCGGCGTCCGTGCGACACCCCCGGGTCGCCCGGGAACCGGTTCCCGAGCGTGGGCGTTGGCTTGTCAGTTCTCGCTTCTGAAGAGGACGATGCCATGGCGACGATGGTGAAGGGAACGGAAGAGCAATTGAAGCACGCCCTGGGGGCGGGAGTGGTGCAGATCTGGAGCTACCTTCCACCGGACGTCCAGCACGAGCTGTTCGAGGAGGCGATCACCTGCCTCGGCGAGCCGATGCGACACCCGCTGGCGCTGTTCCTGCACGACCATCATGTCCGCACGGATTTTCGGACTCGAGGCATGCTGGAGCCGGACAGCCTCGGAGGCTAATTGCAAAATGACGACGCGTCCGTGACGGCGCCGACCCTCGCGGCCCGTCAATGGCCAAATTTCCCCTCAAAATTCTGCAAAGAATTTATCCGACCATGTCGATTCCGCCGATCTCCCTTCGTCGTGACGACGGAGCCCGGCCTCTCGCCACTCCATTCCGGGCCGCAACACAAAGGAGATTGGCAATGCGCTTCATGATCTTGGTCAAAGCCAGCAAGGAATCCGAAGCCGGCGTCATGCCGTCACAGGACCTGCTCACCGCCATGGCGGACTATCACGAGCAACTGGCCAAAGCCGGCGTGCTGCTCGACGGCAACGGACTGCACCCGTCATCCAAGGGATGGCGGTTCACCTGGTCCGGCGGCAAGAAGACCTACACCGACGGCCCCTTCACCGAAGGCAAAGAGCTCGTGGCCGGCTACACGATGATCCAGGTAAAGTCGAAGGAAGAGGCGTTGGAATGGACCAAGCGCTTTCCCAATCCCGGCGTCATGGACGGTGGGATCGAGGTCCGCCCGATGTTCGAGCTGGAAGATTTCACGCCCGGGGAAGCCATCGACCGCTTCCGCGAGATGGGCCTCGCGACGACGAAATAGCGACAAACAGAAAATCGAACGACATGTCGACCGACCGGACCGTCGTTCGACGTGACAGCGGAAGCTGCTGCTGACATGGCAGCAAGCCCGCCTTGCAACCGAACCATCAGGAGAGAGACATGCGTATCTTGGGAATGCTGAGAGCCGATGCTTCGTCCGAAGCCGCCGCACCACCGAGCAAGGAGCTCATGGAGCGGATGGGCACCTTCATCGAGGAAGTCATGAAGGCCGGAGTGCTGCTTTCGACCGACGGGCTGCTTCCGAGTTCAAAAGGCAAGCGGGTGAAGCTCGCGAACGGCAAGGTCACCATCACCGATGGTCCCTTCACGGAATCGAAGGAGCTGGTCGCCTCTTATGCCCTATTCCAGGTCAACTCGATGGACGAGGCGATCCTGTGGACGAAGCGCTTCCTCGAGGTGCTGGGCCAAGGCGAGTGCGAGCTGCGCCCGATCTTCGATGCCACGGATTTCTCACCCGACGTCTTCTCGCCGGAACAGGCGGCGCGCGAGGAAGCCTGGCGCCAGGAGATGGATCGGAAGCTGACGAAACAATAGGCGGCATTGCCGACGGCCGCGTGCCTGCGCTTCGACGATGGTGTATCGGTAGCCGCCATGGCTACCGATACGACCGATACACTAACGGCCGAGATTCATCGCGCGATCGACGCGGTCTGGCGGATCGAACAGGCGAAGCTGATCGCCGGACTCGCGCGCATGGTGCGCGATGTTGGCCTCGCCGAGGAGCTGGCGCAGGATGCGCTGGTCGCCGCCCTCGAACAGTGGCCGGCGTCGGGCATTCCGGATAAGCCCGGCGCGTGGCTGATGACCACCGCGAAGCATCGGGCGATCGACCGGCTGCGACGGCACAAGCTCGCGGAACGCAAGCACGCCGAGATCGGCCGCGAGCTTGAAGGGGAGCAGGATACGCCCCTGCAGCAGATCGACGAGGCGCTCGACGATGATATCGGCGACGACCTCCTGCGCCTCATGTTCACCGCGTGCCACCCGGTGCTGTCGACCGAGGCGCGGGTTGCGCTGACGCTCCGTCTGATCGGCGGCCTCACCACCGATGAGATCGCACGCGCGTTCCTGGTGCCGGAGCCGACGGTCGCGCAACGCCTGGTTCGCGCGAAGCGCGCCCTCACCGAGCAACGCATTCCGTTCGAAGTGCCGCGCGGCGCTGATCGCGTGGAGCGGCTCTCGTCGGTGCTTGAAGTCCTCTATCTCGTATTCAACGAGGGCTATACCGCGACCGCGGGCGACGACTGGATGCGGCCGCAGCTCTGCGAGGAGGCGTTGCGTCTTGGCCGCATCCTCGCCGGCCTCGCTCCCGGCGAGCCCGAGGTGCATAGCCTGGTGGCGCTGATGGAAATCCAGGCCTCGCGTCTTGGCGCGCGGACGGGTCCGTCGGGCGAGCCGATACTCCTGCTCGACCAGAACCGCGCCCGCTGGAATCAGCTCCTCATCCGCTGCGGTCTTGCCGCGCTGGAGCGAGCCGAGGACTGTGCGCGCCCGCAGGGACAAGCTCCTGGCTCCTACGCGTTGCAGGCCGCGATCGCCGCCTGCCATGCGCGTGCGCGTACACCGGAGGAGACGGATTGGCTGCGGATGGTCGGGCTTTACGGCGCGCTCGCCGAACTGGCGCCCTCCCCGGTCGTCGATCTCAACCGGGCGGTGGCGCTCTCGTTCGCCTTCGGTCCGGAGGCCGGGCTCACGCTGGTCGACGCGATCGGCGCCGAGCCGGCGCTGAAGAATTATCATCTGCTGCCGGGCGTGCGTGGCGACCTGCTGGTGAAGCTCGGCCGCCATCGGGAGGCGCGCGCCGAGTTCGAGCGCGCCGCATCACTGACGCGCAACGAACGCGAGCGCGCCTTGTTGCTCGGTCGGGCCGCCGAATGCGAGAAAAACGCAGCGGCCGCGCAGCAGGACGATACGCGATGACCCGGCAGACTAACCACAAAGGCGGATCTTGACTCCAACGCCATCGAAGCCCGCTGGAGCGACACAAAAAAGGCCATCGAAAAGGTCCGCTTTTGCGGCCAATCCTCGGCTGGGCCAAAGCCGGCCTTCAAAAAGCTGCAGGATTTCGAATGCAGGATCGCGCACGAGGGTAGGAATGCTAATTTTCTTAATTTTGGCAGAAAAATGCGCTGTTCGATTGTCGACCAATGCGGAACGCGGCCGGAGTGTTCGTACAACTACCACGCAACAGTTGCGGATGCCGCGTCAAAACGCCACTGGCTAACCTCCCGACATAAGCAATCCAGGCCGGGCCCCTCTGGCAGCTCAACACGAGCTGCGATGTCGGACTGGACGTCAGGGAGTGGCCCGGTTGACCCCCATTCGCAAGACGCAGGAAGCGTCCAAAAATAATACGACGACGGTGTTGCACGGCTGCGCACGCCGTCGGTGAGAACGTTCGTCAACTGAGCACTCGCTCTGGCTGCTTCAATCCTGCCTGATCGTCGATTGCTTGATCGACGATTCGATCCGTTGGGAGCCAAGGAAGAGCGCTCATGAACGTGCAATCGAATCCGGCCCGCTTTGAATCGGGACACGGCAGTCCGCAACCGGCTCAGAACGGTACAGTAGCCTCCGCCAATCCCCACAGCAAACCTGCCGAAACCGTCTTGCTGGAGCTTAGCTCCGACGCTGCGCGTGGCTTGAGCCGCGACGAGGCGAGACGACGGCTTGAGCAATGCGGCCCGAACGAGCTCAAGAGCGCTCCGGAAACGCCGTGGTGGAAGCGGCTCCTCGAGCAGTTCGAAAATGTCCTGGTTATCATCCTGCTCGTCGCCATCGTCATCTCGGTGATCGAATGGCTGCTGCAGGACCCGCGTGAATCCGCGCTGCCTTATGAAGCGATCGTAATCACGATCATTGTTGTGCTCAACGCGATCCTCGGCTACGTACAGGAGTCACGCGCCGAAAAATCGGTGCGTGCCCTGATGGCGTTGGCGGCTCCCGAGGCAACTGTCGTACGCGACAGCGAACGCCAGCGCATCCCCGCGCGCGACATCGTTCCCGGCGAGGTCGTCCTCATTGAAGCGGGCGACAAGGTCCCGGCGGACGCGCGCCTCATCGAAGACGCCAATCTCCACACCGACGAGGCGCCGCTGACCGGTGAAAGCATGCCAGTCACCAAGAATCCGCGCCCCTTGAGCGCAGACATCGGCCTGGGCGACCGCGTCAACATGCTGTTCGCCGGCACCGTCGCGACCTACGGGCGTGGCCGTGCCGTGGTCGTCGCCACCGGCATGCAGACCGAAGTCGGTAAGATTGCGGGATTGCTCGAAGCAGCGGAGAACGAGCCGACACCGCTCCAGCAAGAGCTCGACCGTACCGGTAAGCGCCTGACCGTCGTCATGCTGGGCATCTGCGCCCTGGTGTTCGCCGCCGGCTTGTTAAGCGCTAAAGCGTTCACGCTCAATGTTGTGCTGAGCATGTTCCTGTTCGCCGTTGCCCTGGCGGTTGCCGCCATTCCGGAGGCACTGCCGGCCATCGTTACGATCGGCTTGAGCCTCGGTGTACGGCGGATGGCTGCGGCCCACGCCATCGTGCGCAAGCTCCCGGCGATCGAGACACTCGGCGCCGCAACCGTCATTTGCTCGGATAAGACCGGCACGCTCACGCGCAACGAGATGACGGTGCGCGCGATCTTCTGCGCCGGCTCCGTGATCGAAGTGGGCGGTTCGGGCTACATCCCAGAAGGCGCTTTCACCTGTGAGGGCAAGCCGCTCCCCGCCGACGGATTCGTTCGCCGTGGCGTCGAGCAGACCCTGATGGCGGCAGCGCTCGTGAACGACGCGGCGCTCACTAACAGCGAGGGCCGCTGGAGCGTGCAAGGCGATCCGACCGAAGGTGCGCTGGTGGTCGCCGCGCGCAAGTTCGGCATCACCGAACAGACCTTGGCCCTGCATCGGCGCGTCGCGGAAATTCCGTTCACCTCCGAGCGGAAGCGCCACACGACTGTTCATGCTGATCCGGAGAGAAACAACGATCTCCGGATCATGGTCAAGGGTGCGCCGGAGATCATGTTGTCGCGGTGCCGCTTGGTGATGCAGCAAGGCCGGCCGGTCGCGCTCAGCGACGAGGCGCGTGCCGACATCGCGAAGCGCAATGACGCGCTTGCCAGCCAAGCACTGCGCGTGCTCGCGATCGCGACCCGCAGCATACCGGCCGCTACCCTGGGCATCGACCCGAAGATGCCGGTATCGGATATCGAGCTGCCGGAATCGATCGAGGAGGGTCTCATCCTGCTCGGCCTGATTGGCATGATCGATCCTCCGCGCACGGAGGTGAAGGATGCCGTCGCCGTCGCACGGCGGGCTCACATCCGCACCGTCATGATCACCGGCGACCATCCGGCGACTGCGGCGGCGATTGCGTGGGAACTTAACATCCTCGAGCAAGGATCGCGGGTCGTGACCGGCACGGACCTGCGCAATATGGACGACGCACAGCTCGATAGCATCGTCGAAGACGTGCGCGTGTTCGCCCGCGTCGACCCCGACCACAAGCTTCGTATCGTTCAGGCGCTGCAGCGCAAAGGCCATATCGCCGCCATGACCGGCGATGGCATCAACGATGCCCCTGCCCTGAAGACCGCCAATGTCGGTATCGCCATGGGCATCACCGGAACGGATGTCTCGAAGGAAGCCGCCGATATCGTGCTCACCGACGACAACTACGCCAGTATCGTGAGGGCTATCGAGGAAGGCCGTGGCGTCTATGACAATATCCAGAAGTATCTGCTCTACCTGCTCTCAACCAACTCCGGCGAACTGATGACGATGTTTGCCGGCGTGATGTTTGCCGCAATGCTTGGTCTCATCTCGGCCGATCTCGGGCTGTTCCTGCCGCTGCTCGCAGCACAACTGCTATGGATCAACCTCGTCACCGATGGGCCGCCGGCGCTGGCTCTCGGCATCGACCCCAAGGATGGCGAGGTCATGAAAAGGCCGCCCCGCAGACACGGCTCGGGCATCCTCCTGAACGAGGACTGGGTGCGCCTCGGCTGCGTCGGACTCCTGATGATGATCGGAACGGTTGCGGTTCTCGACGCCTATTATCCGGGCGGATTTTTCACACTGTTCGCCACCGGAACGGGACCCAACGCCTACGACGAGGCACACGCTCGTACCATGGCATTCACGACGCTGATGATGTACCAGCTCTTCGACGTCTACAACTGCCGCTCGCGCAGGCGCAGCGCCTTTAGCGGCTTCCTCGAAAACAAATGGTTGCTGGTCGCGATCGCCTTCGCGCTGGGCGTCCATGTTCTGGTGGTGTACGTGCCGTTCCTGCAGGCGGCATTCCATACGGTGGCGCTCACTGCGCGAGATTGGGTGATCGCGGCCACCGTCTCGGCGTCGTTACTGGTTGCAATGGAGATCGCGAAGCTGTTCTTACGCCGACTGCGGCCGGTACCGGCCTGAAGCGAATCCATTGCGATAGGCGAGCGCGCGATGGAACTCGTCGGTGCCGACGTGACCGGCACCTGCAAAGGCTATTTTGCCAAGACGACACCGGCGATACGCGCCGATCCGAGCTTCGACCACGGTGCGTTGGTGTACCTTGTCGATACCGACGGGCAATATATCGGCTTCTTCCCGCCCGGTACCCCGGCCGAACGCATAGTGGAGGTGCTTCGGCCGAAACTCGCCGCCCCGACGCGGATGTCAGTGGCCCATGCAACCTCAATAGAAGTCATTGGCGCAAATTTCCCATGAGCGGAACGGGGCTGGCGCCGCGCGTATTTGCCCGACACTTCTTAGTACCCAAGTCCTGGTTATTAGTACGCAAGTCCTGGTTATTTGCCCTGGACAAACATAGTGCGCAGGGACCAGTCTTTGCGAACGTTCTTTTGTCATCCCGTCGCCTGGGAGGCTGATATGATCGATTTCAAGCGACGTGAATTCCTGAAAGCGTCAGCGGCTATTGCCGCAGCGTCGGCAGCGGGTGGTTTCTCCTGCATCGAGATTGCGAGCGCGGCACCGATCTCTCCGCCGGTCGTTGATCGGGTTGCACTGCGCGTGCTCGTGGATGGTGCGAACAATCTGTTCCTGCGCCCTGGCGAAGTAAACGGCGTCAAGATCGAGCCGCCCCCGCGCGGCCAAGATTATCGTCGCACCCTCCATAACCAGTGGGGCCTGTCGCTGTATCTCGTATCGAGCGTCCGGAACGAGCAACACACAGTGATGGTTGATTTCGGCTATACGCCCGAGGCCGTGATCAACAACATGGAACTCGTTCGTGCCGACCCGAAGAAGATCGAAGCGCTGATCGTTAGCCACGGTCACTTCGATCATTACGGCGGCTTGATCGGGCTACTGGAAAAGTATCGTAGCATGCTGCCTGCTGACCTCACCCTCTATGCCGGCGGCGAGGACAATTTTTGCCGTCGGCTCTCCGGACCGCCAGGCAATCTGACCGAGTTCGGTGCGCTCGACCGGCGCGAGCTAGCCGCGCGCAACGTCAAGACCGTGCTAGCGGAGAATCCCGTTGTCGTCGGCCATGCGTTCACTACCGGAAAAATCAAGCGCACCAGCAAAGAGATGGTGCTGCCCAACACCCGCGTCGAGTTCGCCATGAAAGACGGACTCGGCTGCAATGCGGGCCACTATACGCCCGCGGAACTGCAGGGAAAGATCGTGCCGGACGAGCATCTGCACGAACACGCGACCTGCTTCAATGTGAAGGACCGTGGGCTTGTGGTCATCAGTTCCTGTGGCCACGTCGGCATCGTCAATTCGGCGCGGCAGGCGCAGGAAGTCTCCGGCGTGCAAAAGGTGCACGCACTGGTAGGCGGATTCCACCTTGGTCCGGCGCAGCCTGCCTACCTCAATCAAGTGATCGGCGAGATCAAGGCGCTCAACCCGGACGTGATCGTGCCGATGCATTGCAGCGGCGAGAACTTCATCCGCGCCGTGCGCGAGAGCATGCCGGACAAGCTCTTGGTCTCCTACACCGGCGCGCGCGTGACCTTCGGCGCGTAACGCGTTCCAGCAGGCGGCGCAATGAGCAAGCTCCTGCTTTCGGCCTTTGTCGGCGGCATTTTGGTCAGTGCCGCCGGATGGCTGTTGTGGCCTGTGCCCAGGGAACAGGAGCGAACTGCCGCCGAGCTGATGGACGTGGTCATGTGGGGAAGGGAGCCGATCGGCGGTCCCTTTACGTTGATCGACCACAATGGTCAGCGGCGCACCGACGCCGGCTTTCGGGGCAAGCTGCTCCTGATCTATTTTGGATTCACGTTTTGCTCCGATAGCTGCCCGACCGATCTCCAGGCGATTGCCGGCGCGGTCGACAAGCTCGGGCCGTTGGGCGAGGCCGTGCAGCCGTTATTCATCACCGTTAATCCGGAGCTGGACACGCCGGAGCAGTTGAAATCCTACGTCGCGTTGTTCCATCCTCGGATGATTGGGTTGACCGGAGATCGAAAACAAATCCGCGACGTGACCCGCGCCTACAAAGTCTATTTCGCCAAGACGACGCCGGCGATACGCGCCGATCCGAGTTTCGATCACGGTGCTTTGGTGTACCTTGTCGATATCGACGGGCAATATATCGGCTTCTTTCCGCCCGGTACCCCGGCCCACCGCATGGTGGAGGTGCTTCGACCGAAACTCGCCGCCCTGACGCAACCATAAAAGGTCCAAGAATTTGCGACGTCCACTCCGGGTCAAAGCGGAAAGTCTCGAACTGAGAAATGCCTTCCGGTTTGCCAATGCGGGCTCCGACGTCTGCGTTAATGAGTAGCCCGCCGGCGCTATCGCCGCCCAGTCGTTTTCGCGATCTCGTCCGCCCACTTCTCCTCGACCGCCTTGCGGCGGTCGGGGCTGGCGGATGCCACCTCCGGAAACTCGTGCCGCCAGGACCATGGTCGGCACGCGTTCACGATGGCGCGGGTGCTCTCCCACGGCGGCTCGCGCAGCATCGGATCGAGCGGCGTCGACCAGGCGCGCTTGATGGTTTCGATATCGACCACCGGGTCGCAGCGCGTCGACATCGCCCAGATCACGTCGTCGAGGTTGGTCGGGTCGATGTCGCTGTCGACCACGATGATCCAGCGCCCGGCGTAGTTGCCGGAGTGGCAACCCGCGACCAGCATGCCGGCCTGCTGCGCATGGCCGGGATGCATCTGCTCGACAGACACCACCACGAACATGCGGATGGCGCCGGCTTCGTGGCACCACACGCCCTTCACGCCGGAGAGCCCTGCGCTTTCGATCTCGTCCCAGATCATGCCGGACTGCACGATGCATTTGGCGAACGAAACATCCGTGGGCGGCCGCATCGGCGACGCCATCGTGAGGATCGGATCGTTGCGGTGATAGACGCGGCGCACGCGCACCACAGGCTCGTCGCGCACGTGGCTCGCGTAGTAGCCGGTGAACTCGCCGAACGGGCCTTCCGCACGCGTCTCGTCGGGGCGAAACTCGCCCTCGAGCACGATCTCGGCGTTCGCCGGCATTGGCAGCCCGTAGAGCTCGCTCGCAACCGTCTCGTAGGGACGGCCGCGATGGCCGCCGGCATAGGCGTATTCGGTGGTGCCGTGCTTGATCTCATGGCTGCCGGCGAGAAACAGCACGGGGTCGAGGCCGCAGCAGATCAGCACCGGGCACGGCTTCCCTTGCTTAAAATATTTCTCGCGGATCAGCCGGCCATGCTTGCCAGGCGACATCCAGACGCCGGCGTTGTGCTTGTCATGCGCCACCGTGCGATAGGTGCCGAGATTGACCCAGCCGGTGTCAGGGTCCTGCATGATCACCACGCAGTAGGTGCCGATGTATCGGCCGCCATCCTTCTCATGGACCATCGGCACCGGAAACTTGAACAGATCGACGGCGTCGTCGCGGTCGATATTTTCGAGGATCGGCCCGCGCGCCACCGCCACCGGCGGGATCAGTTGGAAGCTGCTCTTCATCCGGTCGCGATAAGCCTTCACGATCGTGGTCGGATCATCGCTGTCGGGAAAGCCGAACGAATAGGCGACACGCCGGCAGGAATTGTGCAGGCCCGAAACGATGCGCATCCCCGGTGGATAGTCCTTGACCTTATCGAACAGCACCGCCGGCGAGCGGCCCGGATTGGAATGCGCGAAAATCTCCGCCAGCACGCCGATCTCGATATTCCAGTCGGCGCCGTCGATGCGCGCGAGTTGGCCGATGCGGTCGGCATAATCGATGATATCGCGCACGTCCGGCTGTCGCTCGTTTGATCGAGGCCGGTCTTTGGTGACGTCCGGGTTCAGCATGTTTTTGTCTCTTGCTTATCCATCGTGGTGACGCACTGCGGAGCATAGCACGCTAGGGCAATGTGTGCGCCCGCGCCGGGACGGAGACGTGGTGGCTCGCAGGTCGAGCGCATCCTCGATATCTCGTTCGTGGAGCGCGCACTAAGAATTGCGGCCGCAAACCCGCGCGGAATGTGATGGTGCTCGTTGCCTGCGCTGCCACGGCAAGAAGCCTCAGAAACGCCGGCGCGATTCCCGATCTGCGGGAGCTTGGTCAGAACGAAAAGCAGCTCAAATGCAAAGCACCGCGGCCGGACCTCAGTGGGTCGCGCGCCGCGGTGCTGCAAAGGCGTCCTTATTGGCAGCGGCCTGACATTCAGCGCCGCAGCCTCGGACCCTGGTACCACGGGTTCGGCTGGCAAGAGCCGCCGGCCCCGCTAGCCGTGTCGAGGCATTGCTGCATCGAGTAGTACGAACAATCCCACATGCCCGGGCCGGCCACTCCGTCGCGCAGGCAGTAAGGCCGCGTGGGATTCCCCGGGAACTGTGCACTGGCGGTCTCAACATTGACCGTCACGATCGAGATCGCGGCGGCCAGGCTCGCAAGAATCAGGCGCATGTCGTCCTCTACGGTCGGGTTCACATCATCAGCAATCGCGCCGCGTTAGTTTCTCCGGAGCGAACTTGGTTCAATCCGGTTGACGTTCTGCAGGACGATTGTTGAGCACCTGTCTACGTGCGCCCTCCAAGGCAGGCTGTGATGCTCGTCACATTTTGCGCCGTTGACAAGATCGCAGGCTTGCAACAATGAGCTAGGGTTGCGGAATGATTTTCAGCTATGACGAACTTGTCATCACATTGCGTGTATTCGGGCCTCGTGCTGTTCGGCTGCTTGATCGGCATGGAGCGCACGTTCCACGATCGCCCGGCCGCTTTCTTTACGCATGTCCCGGTCTCCTCTGCGATGCTGCCGCAGGCGGGCGAGTTCCGCATCTCCCCGACGGGCAATTGACATCAGATGCCTTCAAAAACGCGTTGGGGTGCCGTCTTCGTTCTGGTTCTCGCCGGCGTCATCACGGCGTTTCAGATCGGGAAAGCGGCGATCGCGGTTCCGGTTCTGCAGCGCGAGCTCACCCTTACGTTGGTGGCCGCATCGTGGATTGTCGGAGCGTATGGCCTGATTGGCGCCGTCGCCGGCTTGCCGGCCGGTATTCTCAGCTCATTGCTTAGCGCCCACGTCACCCTGATCGCAGGCCTTACGGTTGCCGGCATCGGCAGCCTCGCCGGCGCATTCGCGGACAGCGGCGCCATATTGATCGCAACGCGCGTGCTGGAAGGTTGCGGATCGCTCGCTGCTTCGCTTGCGGTCCCACGACTGCTGCGCGCCGTTACGGCGCCGAAAGATCTCGAGCCCGTGCTGGCTGTGTTTGCCGCGCATCTGCCGTTCGGATCGGTGGTCATGATGCTCGCCGGGCCATACGCGATGACGTTCGGCTGGCAGGCGCTCTGGCTCATCAACGGCGCGATCGTGCTCGGATACGCCCTGGTGGTCGCCCGCATGCAGTTCGATGAAACCGCAACCACACAAGCCGCAGCGCCGTCCGTGCTGAGCAATCTCGGCGCGGTGCTGGGCGCTCCGGGGCCGGTGTTGTTGGCGCTGGCGTTCGGCACTTACACCTTTCAATACCTGGCGCTGGCGGGACTGCTGCCGGCGTTGCTGGTTGACCGCATGGGACTGTCGATCGCGGCAGCGGGAACGGTGAGCGCGATCGCCGTCGCCGCCAACGCGGTCGGTAACATGTCGGCGGGGGCGCTGTTGCGGTTCGGCGTGCCGGTCTGGAGCATCATGGCCGGTGCGTTTACCTTCGTCGGATTGGCCGCGGTTGGAATTTTCTCCAGCGCCGCGCCGGTTATGCTGGTTGCAATCCTGGCCGCCGCGAGCCTTGGGCTCACCGGCCTCGTTCCGGGATCGATCTATGCGGCAGCGCCGCGGCTTGCCCCGACCTCGGCGGTGCTCGCCATCGCGCTTGGCCTGATCAATCAGGTGACCAATCTCGGAAACCTCGCCGGTCCCACCTCGATGGCATTCACCGTGCAGGCGCTGGGCTGGAGCGGCGCGCCCTTGCTGTTCGCCGGCGTGGCGATCGCAGGCGTAACGATCGCGCTGCTGCTTCGCGCCGTCCTGCGACGCGCGAGTCACTCCGGCTGAATACCAACTTCCTTGATCAGGCCGGTCCACTTCACGAGCTCGGACTTGACGTAGGCATCGAATTCCTTCGGCCCGGTGTAGAAGACCTCGACGCCGACGTTGAGCATCCGCTGCTTCACTTCCGGCTTCGAGAGCATCGTCTGCAATTCGCCGGAGATGCGCTCCGCGATCGGCGCCGGCAGACCGGCCGGCGCGAACAAGCCGGCCCAGGCCAACAAATCGAAATCCGGCATCACGGTCTCATGCAGCGTCGGCACGTCCGGCAACGTGCTGCTGCGCTCCTTGGTGAGCACGGCGAGCGGACGGATCTTCTGCGTCTTGAGCTGCGGCAGCGCCGTGCCGAAGTCCGGCACCATCAGCGGAACATGTCCCGCGATCAGGTCCGTCATCGCCGTCGGATTGCTGCGGTAGGGCACGCGGCTGATGTCGATCTTGGTCCGCTGCTTGAGCGCCTCGCCTGCAATGTGACCGGTGCTGTTGCCATGCGCGAAACTAAGCTTGCCAGGTTTGGCTTTGGCATAAGCGACGAGCCCCTGCATCGACTTGATCGGCAGGTTTGGGTTGACCGCGATCAGGGAGGGAAAGCTGCCGATCCGCGCCACCGGCGTGAAATCCTTGATCGGATCGTAGGGCACAACCTTGAACAGGCCGGGCGCGGCGGAATGAGTGGAATTGGTGGTGATCAGAAGCGTGTAGCCGTCGGGCGCCGCCTTCGCCACGGCGCTCGCCGCCAGCATGCCGCCCGCACCAGCGCGATTCTCAACGACGAACGGCTGGCCGAGAGTCTCCTGGAGATGCGCTGCGATCGAGCGCGCCGTCGCGTCGGTGACGCTGCCGGCCGCGAACGGCGTGACGATGGTAACGGGGCGGGTGGGATAGTTTTGCGCGTCGGCGCGTGAAATCAATGCAGCGAACATTGCGAAGACCGCGAATGCGCCGATCCCGGACCTACAAATAGATTTCTGCATCATTGATCAACCTCCCCGCTCGCCGGCGTTAGCTCCCGGCGTAACAATAGCAACCGCTCCGCAATGCGGAAGCGCAACTACATCGCCTTGACGATGCTCTCGGTCATCTTCTTGGCGTCGCCGAGCAGCATCATGGTGTTGTCGCGATAGAACAGCGGGTTGTCGATGCCGGCATAGCCGGATGCCAGCGAGCGCTTGACGAACATCACGGTGCCGGCCTTCCATACCTGCAACACCGGCATGCCATAGATCGGCGATGACTTGTCCTCTTCGGCGGCGGGGTTGGTGACGTCGTTCGCACCGATAACGAAGGCGACGTCGGCCTGCGCAAATTCGGAATTGATGTCCTCGAGCTCGAACACCTCGTCGTAGGGCACGTTGGCTTCCGCGAGCAGCACGTTCATATGACCGGGCATGCGGCCGGCGACCGGATGGATGGCGTATTTGACCTCGACGCCTTCCTTCTTGAGGTGGTCAGCCATCTCTCGGAGCGCGTGCTGCGCCTGCGCCACCGCCATGCCGTAGCCCGGCACGATGATCACCTTGGACGCGTTCTTCATAATGTAGGCGGCATCTTCCGCCGAGCCGATCTTCACCGGCCGCTGCTCCGCCGCGCCGACGGCCGCCGCCACCTCGCCGCCGAAACCGCCGAGGATCACCGAAATGAAGCTGCGGTTCATGCCCTTGCACATGATGTAGGACAGGATCGCGCCCGAGGAGCCGACCAACGCGCCGGTGATGATCAACGCGGAATTGCCAAGTGTGAAGCCGATGCCAGCCGCCGCCCAGCCCGAATACGAGTTGAGCATCGAGATCACGACCGGCATGTCGGCGCCGCCGATCGGGATGATGATCAGAACGCCAAACACGAAGGACGCGAGCGCCAGCAGCCAGAACGCGATGTAGCTTTCGGTGCGCGCGAACCAAATGACCAGCAGCACGATCGCGAGTGCGAGCGTGATATTGATGACGTGGCGCGCAGTCAGCAGGATCGGCGCGCCGCTCATGCGGCCGGAGAGCTTCAGGAATGCGATGACAGAGCCGGTGAAGGTGACGGCGCCGATGGCGGTACCGAGCGACATCTCGACCAGGCTTCCGGTGTGGATATGGCCAACCAAGCCGATGCCGAAAGCGGCGGGCGCGTAGAGCGCGCCGGCCGCGACCAGCACGGCCGCCATGCCGACCAGCGAATGGAACGCCGCGACCAGTTCCGGCATCGACGTCATCGGCACGCGCCGCGCGATCACCGCACCGATGCTGCCGCCGATGCCGACGCCGAGCCCGACCAGGACCCAGGCACCGATGCCGGCGGGCGGATGCGACGCCAGCGTGGTGCCGATCGCGATCGCCATGCCGAGCATGCCGAACAGATTGCCCTGGCGGCTGGTCACCGGGCTCGACAGCCCGCGCAGCGCCAGGATGAACAGGACGCCGGCGACGAGATAGAGCAGCGCAGTGATGTTGGCCGTCATCGGCGCGTCCCTATTTCTTTTTCTTTTGGTACATGGCGAGCATGCGTTGCGTCACCAGGAAGCCGCCGAAGATGTTGATCGAGGCGAAGACGAGCGCAATGAAGCCGAGCGCGCGCGCCCAGAATGGTCCGGAGTCGTTTGCGACCAGCGCCACCCCGACTGCCAGCAACGCGCCAACCACGATCACCGACGAGATCGCGTTGGTGACCGACATCAGCGGTGTGTGCAGCGCGGGCGTCACCGACCACACCACGTAGTATCCGACGAACACCGCCATCACGAAGATGGAGAGCTGGAACACGAAGGGATCGATGGCGTCGGCGCCGACCGCCTGCATGGCACCTCCGGTCGCGACCTTGATGATATCAAGCTGCGCAATTACGACATCGCCGGCTGCCGCTTTTGCGAGGCCGGCGGGTACGATCATCGGCATAATGGAACTCCTCAGGCCGCGCTTTTGGGCGCGAAGCTCGGATGGACGACGGCGCCGTCGCGCGTGAGCACGGTTGCCTTCACGATCTCGTCGTCCCACGGCACCGCGAGCGACTTCGCGGGCTTGTCGATCATCAGGTCGAGAAACGTCAGGAGGTTCTTGGCGTAGAGCGCGGACGCGGAGGCGGCGAGACGTCCCGCCACGTTCAAATGGCCGACGATCTTGACGCCGTTGACCGCAGCGACTTCGCCGGGCTTTGCGCCTTCGACATTGCCACCGCGCTCGACCGCGAGATCGACGATGACCGAGCCCGGCCGCATCGAAGCCACCATGTCCTTGCTCACCAGGCGCGGCGCCGGGCGGCCCGGGATCAGCGCGGTGGTAATGACGATGTCCTGCTTCTTGATGTGATCGGCGACGAGCGCGGCCTGCTTCGCCTGGTACTCCTTCGACATCTCCTTGGCGTAGCCGCCGGCGGTCTCGGCCTGCTTGAATTCGTCGTCCTCGACCGCAATGAACTTCGCGCCGAGGCTCTGCACCTGCTCCTTCACCGCCGGGCGCACGTCGATCGCGGTGACGACGGCACCGAGCCGGCGCGCCGTGGCGATGGCCTGCAGGCCCGCGACGCCCACGCCCATCACGAAGACCTTGGCGGCCGGGACCGTGCCGGCGGCGGTCATCATCATCGGCAGCGCGCGGCCATATTCGGCGGAAGCATCGATGACCGCGCGATAGCCGGCGAGGTTCGCCTGGCTCGACAACACATCCATCGACTGCGCACGGGTAATGCGCGGCATCAGCTCCATCGCAAAGGCGCTCACGCCGGCATCGGCCATCGCCTTGAGCGCGGTCTCGTTTCCGTAAGGGTCCATGATGGCGATGACGATCGTGCCCTTCTTGTATTTTGCGAGCTCGATCGCATTCGGGCGGCGCACCTTGAGCACCACATCGGCGTTGGCCACAGCATCGGCCGCGACCATCGCACCGGCGGCCGTGAACTCACCGTCGGGGATGCCGGATTTAGTACCGGCGCCGGGCTCGACGGCAACGTCGGCGCCCAGGCTCTTCAGCTTCTTGACGGTATCGGGTGTTGCGGCGACCCGAT
The DNA here is from genome assembly GCA_009377695.1 of Hyphomicrobiales bacterium. Lineage (GTDB taxonomy): Bacteria > Pseudomonadota > Alphaproteobacteria > Rhizobiales > Xanthobacteraceae > VAZQ01. Next base: position 28,778 of record WHTP01000006.1, read on the forward strand.
CCTCGGCCGGATCGGTCTCACGCGCGACTGCGATGCGCATACTCCCCGCCTCCTTGGTTTGACGGCGAACGCAACGATAGCCTGTTGCTAGCCGGCAGCAGTCAGCGCGAGAGCAAGCAGCGAAACCACCAGCATGACCATGCTGGGCGCCCTGGTCCCGGTGGCGAGGCCGTGGATGGCCACGATGCTCGCCAAGATCATGAGACCGACAGCAACGAGCCAATGGGACGTGGTACCGACGATCGCAAGCGCGATCACGATGCTCGCGACGTGGCAGCAGCCGACATAGGCCAGCAATACGAAATTCTTGTAGGTCGACTCGTGCGCGGGCAGGTCGTTGCCCGTCGCAGCCGCGTATTCGACCTGGCCATGGTCAGCCATCGCGTCCTCCGATCATGTTCCGGCGCGCGGGAATTACCGCAAATAGGGAGCAAGGGCAACGGCCAGACCCGATTGCATGGGTATTGCAAGCCTAGCTGGAAGAAGCAAGGTCAAGCCGCGCGGCCGCAAGCGCAGTCGCCTGCTGCGTCGCCACCCGCTCGACCGAGAAATTCTCGATTGCTTCGTTGAACAACCGATAGAAATTGAGCTCCGCGCGCAGATGCAGGAACACCGAGCCGAGCCCGATCGCGGCGCGGTCCATCAGGACGAACTCCCGCGGCACCGTGACCGGCCCCTTCTCCCTGAGCGCGGTGTGGACCAGATAGGCTTGGCGGCGGCCGTATTCGGACGGCTTGACGCCGTCGGCGATGGTGCGCACCCGGTCGTCCATCAGCGGCCCGTAGATGAAGCGCGCCCAGATGTTGAGGGTCTCGATCAGGTCGCGATTGAGCCGCTTGAACCCCCAGGTCTCGTAGGCGTGGACGATGCGGGCGTCGTCGCCTGTCATCAGGCCGTGATAAAGGTCGACCACCGCACCGACGAACGATGGCGGGAAGATGCGGATGCAGCCGTAATCGAGCAGATTGATGCCGCCGGGCTCACCATCGCGCGTGAACACCGAATAATTGCCGAGGTGCGGGTCGCCGTGGATCACGCCGACGCGGCTGAAGGGAAACCACCAGGCCGTAAACATCGCCTGGGCAAGCCGGTTGCGGATCTCCAGCGCGTCGTCCTTGTGCGCAAGCATCCGGTCCCCATCGAGCCAGTCGAGCGTGAGCAGCCGCCTCGTCGACAGCTCCGGCCATGGCCGCGGCACGCGGATGAGATCGGTGCCCGCGAGCATTGTGCGGTAGAGCGCGACGTGCTTCGCCTCGCGCTCGTAGTCGAGCTCCTCGCGGATACGTGCGCCGATTTCCTGCGCGATCTCGGTGGTGTCGATCGCCGGATCCATGCGCCGGTGGATGGCGAAGATCAGGTTAAGCTGCCCGAGATCAGCTTCGACCGCCGACTGCATGTCGGGATATTGCAGCTTGCAGGCCAGCGCGGAGCCGTCGTGCGCCTGCGCGCGATGGACCTGTCCGAGCGACGCCGCCGCCGACGGATGGTGCTCGAAATCCGCAAACTTCTGCTGCCAGTCCGATCCAAGCTCGGCGACCATACGCCGCTTCACGAAGGCCCAGCCCATCGGCGGCGCCTGGCTCTGCAGCTTGCCGAGCTCTTCGACATATTCCGGCGGCAGCGCATCCGGGACGGTGGCCATGAGTTGCGCCACCTTCATGATCGGTCCCTTGAGGCCGCCGAGAGCCGCCGCGAGCTCCATCGCGTTGCGGCCGCGGTCGAGGGTGAGGCCGAAGAAGCGCGCACCGGCGATGCGGGCCGCAACTCCGCCCACATTGGCGCCGACCCGCGCGTAACGGGTGGCGCGGGCTGAGAGCCGGTTGCGTTCGGTGTCTGTCATGACCGAGAGATAATGCGGCGGCAGGGCTAAAGCGAGGCCACGCGCGCCGCCATCAAAGCGCCCCGACGCCAAAAGATGATCGAGCCCATGCAAGGAGACACGACGATGCGGATTGCCGCTGCCTTGATGATTGCGATGACCGCCTGCACGGCGTACGCCCAGACACCACCGCCGCGCGAGGCCTTCATCTCGGTCGCCGGCGAAGGCCGTGTAAATGTCGCGCCGGAATATGCCGAATTCTTCGCCGACGTCTCGACCCGCGCCGAGACCCTCGAAGCCGCGACCAAGCGGCACACCGACCGCGCGGCCAAGGCCGTCGCGGTGCTGCGCGCCTTGAGCAAGCAAGGGGTGAGTGTCGAGCGCTCGTCGTTTCGCCTGGACCAGTACCGTCCGCCGCGCCCGACCGGGCCGAAGCAACCGGCGCCCGAATATCGCGCCACGACGACATTTGCGGTCAAAGCCGATCAGCTCGCGTCGCTCAACGAGGTCATTTCGTCAATCGCTGCTGCCGGCCTGTTCGAGGTGAGGACCATCCGCTACGGCATCAAGGACGAGCAGCGCGCAATCGACGACGCGCGCCGCGCTGCGGTGAAGAATGCCCGCCGTCAGGCCGAGGTCTATGCCGACGCTGCCGGAGTCAAACTGGCCGAGATCCTCGAGATCTTCGACGGCATGGCGCAGAATCTCGGTTCTGAAGCGGCCCTGCGCGCGGCGACGCCCAATGTTCAGGTCGCACCGCCCGCCACGATCCCGTTCCGGGCCGGGATCAACATCAAATGGCGGATCGTTTCGCAGCCTTGACGGTCAGGGTTGAATGCTAGGCGCGTCAAGCGGCTGAATATTGTCCGCGATCCAGCGCGCGAGCACGTCTTCACCGATCTCTCCCGCCGCAAGAGCGAGCACGATTGCGGTTGCCGCCTCCTGCGGCGCATCCAAGTCAAACTTGTTGAGATTAAGAAACACGATCACTGATGCCAGCGCAGTTCGCTTGTTTCCGTCAACGAACGGATGATTACGAGCAATCCCGAAGCCATACGCAGCCGCAAGCACGGCGAGATCGGTCTCGCCGTATGAATATTTGTTTTGCGCTCTGGCCAGGGCCGACTCGAGAAGTCCCAAGTCGCGAATGCCGTCGGCGCCGCCAAACAGCGCCAGTTGCTCAGCATGGAAATCAAGGACGATACCTAGCTCGAGCCAACGCGGCTCGGTCACTTCGCAAGCGCCTTGTAGGTGTCGGCGTATTTCCGGAACGAACGGCGCGCGAATTCCATCGCTTCCGCGTGCTTCGGATCGTAGGGACTGAGCTTGATCCCGCGCTCGGTCTGCTCGACGACATGCAGCTTGTCGCCTTCCTTGAGTTTGAGGCGCGCGAGCAAGTCCTTCGGCAGGATCAAGCCGACCGAATTGCCAATTTTCTTGACCTGAAGGACGTATCCTTCGATTTCAAAATCGCGGGGCTTTTGATTCACAGGGGGCCTCTCCAATCACGTTATACAAATTGTATAACGTGATTGAGCACCATGTTCAATCATTGTCTTACCTGCGCTAAGCCACTGGAGAAGCTATTCTAACCGCTCCAGCTCGTCGATCAGCCGCTCGATCACGCCCAGGCCGCCCTGCCAGAACGCCGGATCGCGGGCATCGAGACCGAAGGGCGCGAGCAATTCCGAATAGATCTTGGTGCCGCCGGCGGCGAGCATCTGGAGGTAGCGCTCGGCGAAGCCCTGGTTCGAGTGCTCGTAGACCGAATAGAGCGAGTTCACGAGGCAATCACCGAAGGCATAGGCGTAGACATAGAACGGCGAATGCACGAAGTGCGGGATGTAGGCCCAGAACGTCTCGTAGCCGGGCCGCAGGTCGATGGCGGGACCGAGGCTCTCGCGTTGCACGTCCATCCAGAGCTCGTTGATGCGCTCGGTGGTCAGCTCGCCCTTACGTCGCTCGGTGTGGAGCTTGTGCTCGAAGGTGTAGAACGCGATCTGCCGCACCACGGTATTGATCATGTCCTCGACCTTGGCGGCGAGCATCGCCTTACGCGCCTTGCGCTCGGTGATGCCGGCGAGGAGCTTGCGGAAGGTGAGCATCTCGCCGAACACGCTCGCGGTCTCCGCCAGCGTGAGCGGTGTCGGCGCCATCAAGGGACCGTTCGGGGCCGCCAGCACCTGGTGCACGCCGTGACCGAGTTCGTGCGCGAGTGTCATCACGTCGCGCGGCTTGCCCTGATAATTGAGCAGCACGTAGGGGTGCGCCGACGGAACGGTCGGATGCGAGAAGGCGCCGGGCGCCTTGCCGGGCCGCACCGGCGCGTCGATCCAGTTGTTCTTGAAGAATTTCTCCGCGATCTCCGCCATGTCGGTCGAGAACGCGCCATAGGCGGTGAGCACCGTCGATTGTGCCTCGGTCCAGGTGATGGTGCGGGTCACGACCTTCGGCAGCGGCGCGTTACGGTCCCAATGCGCCAGCCGCTTCTTGCCGAACCAGCGCGCCTTGAGCGCGTAGTAGCGATGAGAGATCGCCGGATAGGCGGCGCGCACGGCCGTCACCAGCGCGTCAACCACCTCGGGCTCGACCCGGTTGGACAGATGTCGCGAATCCGCGACGTCGGCGAAGCCGCGCCAGCGGTCGGAAATCTCCTTGTCCTTGGCAAGCGTGTTGGTGATGTGCGTGAACTGGCGGATGTTCTCCTTGAACGTCACCGCCATCGCCTGAGCCGCCGCCTTGCGTTTCTCTTCCCGCGAGTCCTGCAGCAGGTTGAGCGTCGGCTCGATCGCGAGCGATTTCGTGCCGACCTTGAAGCGCAGCCGCGCGATGCTCTCGTCGAACAGCCGATTCCAGGCGGAATAGGCCGTCATCGATTTTTCGTGGAAGAGCTGCTCGATCCGGTCCTCGAGCTGATAGGGCTTGTCTTTGCGGATGTCCTCAAGCCACGGACGGTAGTGGCCGAGCTCGGGATCGGCCATCGCCGCTTCGAGCTTGGCGTCGTCGAGGCGGTTGAGCTCCAGCGTGAAGAACAAAAGATGTGTCGATGCCCCGGTGAGGCGCTCCTGCACGTCGCCGTAGAATTTCCCACGCACGGGATCGACCGTGTTCTGCGCGTGGACCAAACCGGCGTACGAAGCAAGCCGCCCGAGCAGGTCGTCGAGCTGCTCATAGCGTTTGACCGCTTCGGATAGCTTCTTGCCGGCTTCGGGATTGTCCACGAAGGCGGCGAGCTTGCCTTTGAAATCTTCCTCGAAGGCGATGCTGTAGCGTTCGGCGCGGTCGAGATCGCGCTTCACCGCGGGATCGTCGATCCCGGCATAGAGCGCGGTCAGATCCCATTCAGGCAATTTGCCCAGGCCTTTGAGGGCATGCTTGTTTGCCACTGCCTTGTTCGCGGCAGGCTTGGTGGTCTTTCGGGCGGCGCGGTTCGATCGTGCGGGCATCGGGTCAATTGCTCCGGCAAGATGGCGTGTGCACAAAAACCCGCGCCTGTGGCGAAGCCATGACCGGGCAGCCACGGATTGTGGACGGGCAACGTCACCATATCGTGTCGACGGCTCGCCGGATCAACTGCGGTGCCGCACCGTGCGAGATATCGCGCGGCCGGATGCGCCGCTCACTTGTCGGCCTTGAGCCCAGCCGCCTGGAGTCCAAGCGTCTTCGCCACAGTCGCGGCTTGATCCGCTTGCTGGCGGAGCGTCTGCACCAATTCCTCGGGCCCGCCGGTGCGCACCGCCTGACCGGTGGCCACAAGCCGCTTGGTGATCTCGGGCTCGGCCACCACGGCGATCACATCCTTCGCAATCCGCTCGCGCAGCTCCCGCGCCATGCCGCGCGGACCATAGAATCCGGCGGTGGTCTCCACGTTGAGCGTCGGAAAGCCGGCCTCATGGACGGTCGGGATATTCGGCGCGAACGACGGGCGCTCTCGGCCGCCGACGGCGAGCACCCGGACGGTTCCCGCCTCCGATGCGGCACGCACCACCGCATAGGACGACACCAGAAATTGAATCTGCCCGGCGCTGAGGTCGGTCGCGGCCTGCACCACGTCCTTGTACGGCACCCGCGTCACATCAAGGTTCTCGACCTTCAGGAAATAGCGGAGCGTGAAGTCGGGCACGCCGGCGGCACCGGCGGCGTTGAACTTGCCGGGCTGCGCCTTGGCGAGCGCAACGAAGTCCTTGAGCGTGTTTGCCTTCACCGCTGAATTCACCGCAACCGACAGGATCGTGTCGGTGACGCGCGCGATCGGCGCGAAGTCACGATCGAGATTGTAGGGCATTTTTTCAAGGGTATAGGGATGCGCCATGAACGACGCAGTCGATGCGTAGAGCAGCGCATGGTCGTCGTTGGCCGAGATGAAGGCGTTGATCGCGAGCAGCCCGTCAGCGCCGGGGCGGTTCTCAATCACGATCGGCCGTCCCCAGCGCGCCGACAACTTCTCCGACATCAAGCGGGCCGCAACATCGGTCGCGGTGCCTGCGCCGAACGGCAGGATGAAGCGTACCGGCCGCTGCGGCCAGCTCGGCGCAGACGATTGGGCTGACGGCTCTGCCGACGCCGCCGGAATCAAAGCGACAAGCGATGCGGTGAGTCCAAGGACCGTGACGAGAGCGCGGCGCCCGCGCGGTCCAAGTCTGCCCATACGTTTTCCCCCTCTGCCTTTCGCCGTTCCAGCTTTGCGTGACTGTTCAATCGAGAACCGCGACGAATTGCAGTCCATCCGGACCGGCGGCCCGGGCTTAACATCCCGTTAAACCTGGTGCGGCACAGTGCCCCAAATCGGTACATGAGTAGGTGGCGCACATGGTTGAGCGAATCCTCATCGTCGACGACGATCCGGTACAGCGCCGCCTTCTTCAAAGCATGCTCGCGCGCAGCGGCTATGACGTCGTCATCGCCGAAGGCGGCGACGCAGCCGCGGCGATGCTGACCGGCGGCGATGCCGGTCCGATCGATGCGGTGGTGCTTGATCTCGTGATGCCCGATCTCGACGGCCTCGGCGTGCTCGCCCGCATCCGCGACGCCGGGCTGACCGTCCCGGTGATCGTGCAGACCGCGCACGGCGGCATCGACAACGTCATATCGGCAATGCGCGCGGGCGCCACCGACTTCGTGGTCAAGCCGGTTGGGGCTGAGCGCCTCGAAGTGAGCCTGCGTAATGCGCTCGCTACCAAGGCGCTGGAAACCGAAATTCAAAGGCTCAAGCGCAGCCACGCCGGCACGCTGACGTTCAAGGACATCATCACCCGGAGCCCGCGCATGCACGCGGTGTTGCGCCAGGCCGAGAAGGCGGCGGGCTCCACGATCCCGGTGCTGATCGAAGGCCCCTCGGGCGTCGGCAAGGAGCTCATCGCGCGTGCGATCCATGGTGCCGGCGAACGGCGCGCGAAACCCTTCGTCGCGGTCAATTGCGGCGCCATCCCCGACAATCTCGTCGAGTCGATCCTGTTCGGACACGAGAAAGGCGCGTTCACCGGCGCGACCGACCGCCATACCGGCAAGTTCGTGGAAGCCCATGGCGGCACCCTGTTCCTCGACGAAGTCGGCGAGCTCCCGCTCTCCGCACAGGTCAAGCTCCTGCGCGCGATCCAGGAGGGTGAGGTCGAGCCGGTCGGGGCGCGCAAGCTCGTGAAGGTCGACGTGCGGCTGATCTCCGCCACCAACCGCGACCTCATCGCCGATGTGAAGAACGGCCGCTTCCGCGAAGACCTGTTCTACCGTCTGCATGTCTTCCCGATCAGCGTGCCCCCGCTGATCGATCGGCCCGAGGACATTCCCGAGCTTGCGCGCCATTTCCTCGCGCGCTTTGCTGCCGAAGAGGGCAAACGCATCCGCAGACTCGATGGCGACGCCATAGCCTTGCTGTCCAGTTATCGCTGGCCCGGCAACGTGCGCCAGCTCGAGAACGCCGTGTTTCGCGCCGTGGTCCTTGCCGACCGAGACGAGGTCGGCATCACCGATTTCCCGCAGATCGCTGCGCTCGCACAACGTCAGCCCGCCCCATCGCCGGTCATCGAATCACCAGCGATCGCGCCGCGCGCCACAGAGACCCCGGAGCCCGTCGATCCCGCCCCCCTGCAGGAAACCGCCCCTGTCAGTAGCATTGCACCGCAGCAGCAGCCAGAACCTAGGGCCGCGCTGTCGCTCCTCGATGCGCACGGCGACGTTCGGCCGCTCGATGAGATCGAAGCCGAAGTGATCCGGTTCGCGATTTCGCATTATCACGGGCAGATGTCGGAAGTCGCCCGGCGGCTCCAGATCGGCCGCTCGACGCTATACCGCAAGCTCGACGCGCTGGGATTGCAGCAGCGCGCGAACGAAAGCGATACAGACCCCGTTGTGACCGGGTGACACACGCGTAACAATCGATCAAAATCCGCGTGATCTTGCCCCGCTTCATGTTGCATGATCGAGAAAATTGGAGTCAGGTCGGAACCGTGCTCGTTGGGTGGACTTTTGACATGCGGAGGAGCCGCTTAGCCGGCTGCTCCGATCGGCATTCGGGAGATTTTTGCAATGCGCGGCCCTCGCTTTGACCGCTTGATGAGTGGCGTAGCCCTGGCTCTGCCCCTGTTGGTCTTCCTAGCCATTCCCTCATCCGACGCTCAAGCCAGTACCGAGACACCAGCGGCGATCGAATCGGCCGTTCCAATGCCGGAGAGCACGACACTCCCGCCCCCAACAGCTTCCGATGCGGCCACGCCGTCCGAAACTGAGGGTATCGGCAGTTCCACCGAACCGCCGGCCACTGTGACGGCGCCAGCCGAAAACACTGAATCCGCTCCGACCGAAGCCGCTCCCGCTGAAACCGCGACCACGCCGCCGCCAGCTGCACCTCTCGCGCCGGCAGAAACCACGACCACGACGCCGGCTGCCCAGCCTGATGCGGCGCCGTCCGACACCGCCACCACGGCGCCGGCTGCCCAGCCTGACGCTGCGCCGTCCGATGCCGCCACCGCGGCGCCGACTGCGCAGCCCGATGCTGCGCCGGCAGAAACCACAACCACGGCGCCGGCTGCTCAGCCTGACGCCGCGCCGGCCGAAACCACAACCGCTGCGCCGGCCGACGCGCCTCCAGTTGACCCGCTGGCGTCGCTTGATCCGGCCGACCGGCCGGTCGCCGAACAGTTGCGCGACATGCTGCCGAACGCCGACCGCACATTCGCGAGCCGCAAGGAGCGGCAGGTGGTCGAGGCGTTCTATCAGAAGCGCAATTTTGCACCGGTATGGTTCGAGCGCGGCGCACTCAGTGCGCGCACCAGTGCCGCCATCACCCGAATCCACGCGTCGGCTGCCGACGGCCTGATCCCGGCCGAGTACAAGATTCCGGATATGGCAGCGGCGACGTCCCCGGAGGCGCAAGCCGACGCCGAACTGCGGCTCACCGCGACGCTGATCACCTTTACGCGTCACCTGCAGGCCGGCCGCTTCCCGTTTGCCCGCATGGGCGGCGAGATCCAGATGCCGCAAGAGCCGCCGGATGTGACCGCCGCGCTCACCAAGCTCGCGGAAGCGACCGACGTCGCCGCCGCGATCGACGAGTTCAGCCCGCCGCAACCGGGTTATCGCGCCCTCAAGGCCAAGCTCGCCGAACTCCGCGGAAACACCGGCGATGAGACGAAAATCGTGCAGATTCCGGACGGCCCGATGCTGCGGCTGGGGATGGAGGATGCGCGCGTTCCGCTGCTTCGCCAGCGGCTCCAAGTGGCGGGCGACGAGACGAACCTGCACTACGACGATGCGCTCGTCACCGCGGTCAAGGCGTACCAGAAATCCAACCGCATGAATGCGGACGGTATCGTCGGACCGGGCACGCTACGCAGCCTCAACGGAGTTTCGGCCCCGCGCCGCGCCGACGTGATCGACATGGTCATCGCCAACATGGAGCGCTGGCGCTGGACGCCGCGCGATCTTGGCAACGCCCACGTGATGCTGAACATTCCGAACTACACCTTGCGCGTGATGCACAACGGCAAGGAGGTCTGGCAGACCCGCGTCGTCGTCGGCAAGCCGTCGACCGCGACGCCGCAGATCACCGAGACGATGAAGTTCATCACGGTCAACCCGACCTGGAACGTGCCGCCGTCGATCGTCCGTAACGAATACCTGCCGGCGCTCGCGCAAGACCCCACCGTGCTCGCGCGCATGGGCCTTAAGGTCACCTATAGACGCGATGGCAGCGTGCACATCTACCAGCCGCCCGGCGCAGCCAACGCGCTCGGACGCCTGCGCTTCAATTTCCCGAACCGCTTCCTGGTCTACCAGCACGACACCCCGGACAAGCATCTCTTTGCTCATGAGCGGCGCGCATACAGCCATGGCTGCATGCGGGTGCAGGACCCGGCGAAGTACGCGGAGGTATTGCTCTCGATCGCCCTGCCGAACGCGGGCTACACCGAGCAGCGCATCCGCTCGATGTTCGGCTCGGCGGAGCAAAACATCAACTTCCCGACGCCGATTCCGGTGCACATCGCCTACCAGACGGCGTTTGTCGACGGCGCCGGCGAGTTCCAGATACGCCCCGACATCTACGGTATCGATGCCAAGACCAGGAACCTGATCCGCAGCGAGCGCGGCGTGGTCGAGCCGATAGCGGAACGCAGCCCAGTGGTTGCGAGCAACACGACGCCCGTCAGGCGCGCGCGTCCGCGTGAGCGGGAGCAGCAGCAACCGCGCACCGTGGGCTTCTTCGAAGCCCTGTTCGGCGGCTTCAGCAATGCCGCGCCGGTCCCGAAGGCACGAATCCGCTAGTCTAGCGGTCCGATTCTAACATTCGCATCCCTTCTCAGCGGGCGACTTTGCGAATGTTAGAATCAAAGGACCACTAGCAAATATAAGCTGCTAGTGGAGTTTTGGATTTGACATTCGCTTTGCGAGCCTGCGGTCAACGGGGGTAGCGAATGTCAAATCCACTCCACTAGTGTGGCGGTTCAGAAGTCCGCATCGTTCTCGCTGCGAAGCGGTACGTACTTCGGAATCAGGACACGAGGCTGGATTTAGCGAGCGGCGGCCCACCAGAATCCACGGTTCGGGGCCGCCGTTATCCACCGCTTCTCACAAGACACGTTCGCTTAACCATCGGACCCGTCATTAGGATTACCGCGGCCACTTTTCGCCATAGTCCCCCTGTACTCCTGAACTCATCGGGGGGGACGGGGCTAATCACGCGCGCTTACCGCGCATTAACCCATCCCCATTAAGTCTGCGTTCACCATGCCCGCCACGGCAACTATCCGTGGCGGGCGGGACTGTGTGCAACTTTTTGGCGAGATGCTAGTGCCGGTTAGTCACGCGCGCACGGATTCTACGCTATTGAGGACCTTTCGGGCCGGCTGCTGCGGTGGAGCCGCCGCCCTCATCGTTGTTTTCGGTGTCGAATCGCTGCAGAACGCAACCGCTAACGGCGATACCCGCACCATCACCTTCCATCATATCCACCTGAAGGAAGACACCACCATCACCTTCAAGGTGAATGGCAAATACGACCAGGCCGCCCTTCAGAAGATCAATCATGCGCTCCGGGACTGGCGCACCGGCCAGCCCATCAACATGGACCCCCACCTGATCGACGCCCTTTGGGAGGTGTATCGGGCGACCGGAGCGAAAGAGCCGATCCACGTCATTGGCGGCTACCGCTCGCCGGCCACCAACGCCATGCTCCGCCGCCGCTCGAGTGGCGTCGCCAAGTTCAGCCAGCATATGCTCGGCAAGGCGATCGATTTCTACATCCCGGATGTCGAGCTTCAGGCGATCCGCGACGCCGGACTGCGCCTGCAACGCGGCGGCGTCGGCTTCTATCCCTCATCGGGCGCGCCTTTCGTGCACATGGACGTTGGCAGCGTGCGGCATTGGCCGCGCGTGCCGGAGGCGCAGCTCGCCCGCATCATGTCCAAGGGTCCGCTGACGCGGGTGGCATCCAACAGCGCGGCGCAGAGGCGAAAGTCCCGGCCGACCGTCGTCGCATCACGCAGCACCCGCGACGCGGACGAGGATGCCGAGGTCCTACGGCCCGCGTCGCGCTCGCGCGTGACGGCGTCGGTTGCCCCGCAAGAGACTACAGCGGCGATCCCGATGCCGAGGTCACGCCCCGGCGCGGTGGCCGAGCCGACCGCGTCCGGTTTCAATCTCGCCGCTGCCTCTTCGCAACCCGTTCGTCCGGCCGCGCCGCGGCCCTCGCAGGCTGCGAGCCTCGTTCCGCAGCAGCAGGGGACGGTTTCGGCAGTGGCAGTGTCGGCCAACGACGTCATCAACGAGCGCGGCTACTGGGAGGGCCTGACCGATACGCCGGCGCATCCGGTGCCGCCGGCTGATATTCCCGAGACCCGCACCGCTGCCGCGGAAGCGCCGATCGCCGGCAGCGTCGCAGCCGGCAGCCTGGCGCCGTGGCCGATGCCCGACCGTGCCGCCACGCGCGACGCCCTCGCCTACGCGCCGCCCGGCCAGCCGGTCGAATCCCGCCGTCCGACCGGGAAGGCTCGCGTCGTCGCGCGCCTTCCCCAGCGGCGCGTCACCGGCACCGCCAAGCCGCCGGCCCGCCCGACGGTCCCAACCGTCAAGGTCGGAGAGCGATTCAACAATCCGTGGATGCGCGCGATGATCGTGTCGCCAAGCGCGGTCGAGTTCATGAACACGTCGCTCTACGGAGCGCCTGATATCGCCGCGCTGCGGCCACAGTTGCAGAAGCCGGCTTCCACCGTGATGATGACGTTCTGCGATGATCCCCATCTCGGCATGTCGTCCGAGGAGTTCCGGGGCAACGCGGTCGTGTTCGTTGCGACCGTGACCTTCCGGCAGCGTACCGCGGCGCTACACTAACTCCAGCACGGTTCTCTCCCGCTCGTCCCCGCGAAGGCGGGGACGTAGTCTTTTGAAGGATGCTGGATTCCCGCTGACGCGCGCTGACGCGGGATGAGCGGAATTGAGCACGTCATGCGTGGGGCTTGGCCCGGTCATGACGAGACAGCTTGGTGTGACGCTGGGATCAATTCAGCATGCCGAGCGCAAGCATATAGGTCTCGAGGATCGCCTCGTGCTCCTTGCGCTCGTCGGTGTCTTCCTTGCGCATCCGGATGATGGTGCGCAGCGCCTTGACGTCGAAGCCCATCGATTTGGCCTCGCCGTAGACGTCCTTGACGTCGTCGGCGAGCGCCTTCTTTTCCTCTTCCAGTCGCTCGATCCGTTCCACAAAGGCCTTCAAATGGTCCTTCGCGAACCGAGTTGCGGGCTGATCCTGTTCTTGTTCAGCGGCAGCGGTCGCCATCGATAACTCCTCCGTCCACGCAACATTGCTGGACTAAGGACGGGGAGTCGGGCTCTTGGGTCAAGGGTGGATGGTTTTGTCCACCCGATCATCCACAAGGGTGGGCGATAGCTTTGGACAATCAGTGTTTGTGGCTTGCCTTTTCGAACGCAGCCTTCTGCTCGGCCGAGGCTTCCTTTTGGTATTTCGCCTTCCATTCCTCGAACGGCATGCCGTAGATCACTTCGCGGCTCTGATCCTTGCTCATCGGCACGCCCTTCGCGTCGGCCGCGTCCTTCATCCAGTTGGAGAGGCAGTTGCGGCAGAAGCCGGCAAGATTCATCATGTCGATGTTCTGCACATCGGTACGCGTGCGCAAGTGATCGACGAGGCGCCGAAAGGTGGCGGCTTCAAGTTCGGTGCGGGTCTTGTCGTCCATGGCTGGTTCCTCGCAGGTGCATTCATTGCGAAGATAGACATCGCAGGCGCCGGGTTGAAGGGCCTGGCTGGCTATCGGAAATTTCCGTGTTTGACTCGTGACTATCCACACCGGGCCCTTACAGACGGCCCGCACTCAAGAAAATTATTGGCAATTCCTTCTCGGTATGGAGTAGTCGCGCAGTCGAAGCGGCAGGATATCCATCGTGGCAGTGTCAGGCCGCGCGTTCCTCGAAGACCTGTTCAACACCGCTGTCGCGGCGGCGCATCCCAGCAACTGCTTACCACCACACCTGCCGGAGCCGCCCCGGTCTGGGCGGTTGCTGATCCTCGCCGCCGGTAAATCGGCCGGCGCGATGGCCGAGGTCACGGAGCGGCACTATCTCGATGACCTGGGCTTGCCCGCAAGCCGGATCGGCGGCCTTACTGTCACACGGCACGGCTATGCCCGTCCGACTCGCTCCGTGCGGATGATCGAAGCCGGCCACCCAGTGCCCGATGCAGCCGGGCTGGCCGCCACATTCGAGGCGCTGGCGCTCGCCGACGCGGCGGGCCCGGACGATATTGTCATCGTGCTGATGTCCGGCGGCGCCTCGGCCAACTGGATCGCGCCGGCAACCGGCCTCTCGCTCACCGAAAAGCAGGCAATGACCCGGGCCTTGCTCGCATCGGGCGCGTCGATCTCCGAAATGAACGCAGTCCGCAAACATCTGTCGCGCATCAAGGGCGGCCGCCTCGCTGAGCGGATCAATCCGGCACGGCTGGTCACAATCGCGATTTCCGATGTCCCGGGGGACGATCCGGCCGTCATCGGTTCAGGACCGACCGTGGCCGATCCGACGACGCTCGCGGATGCGCAGGCGACGATCCTGCGCTATCGCCTCGATGTGTCATCGGCCATCGCGAAAGCGCTTGCCGATCCCGCCAACGAAACGCCGAAACCGGGCGACCCGGTGTTCTCGAATTCGTCGTTCGCATTGGCGGCCCGTCCGTCGGATGCGTTCAGCGAGGTCGAGGCTGCCGTGCGCGCCGCCGGGAAGGAGTGCATCCTGCTCGGGACGAGAGTCGAAGGTGAAGCCCGCATCGTAGCCGCGGAGCATGCGCGCCTTGCGCGCGATCTTCGCGCGCAAGGCAAGACCGCGGTGATTCTATCGGGCGGCGAATTGACGGTGACGCTGCGTGGCAAAGGCCGCGGTGGCCCGAACCAGGAATACATGCTGGCCTTGGCAATCGCCCTCGACGGCGCTGCCGGGATCGCGGCGCTGGCCGGCGATACCGACGGTATCGATGGCGGCGGTGGCAAAAGCGAGGATCCCGCCGGGGCGATTATCGATTCCACGACGCTCGCCCGCGCGCGCCAGCAGGGTCTCGATCCCGTTGCCTATCTCGACGCCAATAATTCGACGGAATTCTTTGAAAAGCTTGGCGATCTACTGAAACCGGGCCCAACATGCACCAACGTCAGCGACTTCCGGTCTATCCTCGTTGACAGCACCTGAAACTTCACGCGATATCCCGGGCTCGTGTGGCACGCTAGTGGTCCGATTCTAACATTCGTATCCCTTCTCAGCGGGCGACTTTGCGAATGTTAGCATCATAAGGACCACTAGCAAATATAAGCTGCTAGTGGAGTTTTGGATTTGACATTCGCTTTGGGGGTCTGCGGTCAACGGGGTAGCAAATGTCAAATCCACTCCACTAGAATGCTCATGCTTGCCAGTGTCCATTTGAAGCCGAAGTTCGCGAGCGTCTTGCCGCACGGGTGTGCGAACTTCGGATTCGGGACACTGGCGGAGCCACGGGTACTAATGACCGAGAAGCCTACCCTTGCGTGTACGCCGCCCAACAAGCTACGTCGACGCATGCTCGGCATCCGCGCCGGCATTCTCGGCAGCCTGATCGCGGGTACGACGCTGTTGCAGGCCGACATCGCGGCTGCGGATTTCCGAATCTGCAACAATACCGGCAGCCGGGTCGGCATTGCGCTCGGCTACAAGGACGCCGAGCACTGGACCACCGAAGGATGGTGGAACCTGTCGGCGCGGACCTGCGAGACGATTCTGCGGGGAACGCTCGCCGCTCGTTATTATTACATCTACGCGGTCGATTACGATCGCAGCGGCGAATGGGCCGGCAAGGCATATATGTGCACGCGTGAGAAGGAATTCACGATCCGTGGCACCGATGATTGCCTCGCGCGGGGTTATGACCGCACCGGCTTCTTCGAAGTCGACACCGCGGAACAGCCGTCGTGGACGGTGCAACTCACTGATTCCGCGGACCAGGCGCCGCAGCAACCATTGCAATCCCGGGTGCCACTGATGCCCCTCCCTTCGACCACTGGCGGCAAGAACACAGCACCGTCATTTCCGGCGCGTAAGAATTAGCTGATGCGTCGTCTGCGCCGTACCAAGATCGTCGCCACGCTCGGACCATCGTCCTCGGAGCGTTCGGTCATCGCTGCGTTGTTCCGCGCCGGCGCCGACGTGTTCCGCATCAATATGAGCCACACCTCGCATGAGCGCATGCGCGAACTGGTATCGACCATCCGCTCGGTCGAGGAGGAATTCGAACGGCCGATCGGCATTTTGGTCGATTTGCAGGGCCCGAAGCTCCGGGTGGGACAATTCGAGTCCGGTCCGGTATTGCTCTCGAAGGGCGCAACGTTCACGCTCGATCTCGATAAGACGCCGGGCGATGTTTCGCGCGTGCACCTGCCACATCCCGAAATCTTCCAGTCGATTGAGCCCGGACACACCCTCCTGCTTGATGACGGCAAGGTGCGCCTGACGGCGACGGAGATCAGCGAAGGAAAGATCGCAACCCATGTCGAAGTCGGCGGCAATCTGTCGGATCGGAAGGGTGTGAGCCTGCCCGACACGATGATCCCGTTCTCGGCGCTGGCACCGAAAGATCGGTCCGACCTTGAAGCCGCGCTCGACACCGGCATCGACTGGGTGGCGCTGTCCTTTATCCAGCGGCCGGAAGACATCGCCGAAGCCAAGAAGATCACGCGCGGCCGCGCCTCGGTGATGGCGAAGATCGAAAAGCCGCAAGCGGTGACCCGCCTGGACGAAATTCTTGATGTCGCCGACGCACTGATGGTGGCGCGCGGCGACCTCGGTGTCGAGATGCCGCTCGAACGGGTGCCAGGTATTCAGAAATTCATGACGCGGAGCGGGCGTCGCGCCGGCAAGCCGGTCGTCGTCGCGACGCAGATGCTGGAGTCGATGATCAACAGTCCGGTGCCCACACGCGCCGAAGTGTCGGACGTGGCAACCGCCATTTTCGAAGGCGCCGACGCCGTGATGCTGTCGGCGGAATCGGCTGCCGGCAAGTTTCCGGTCGAAGCGGTATCCACCATGAACCGCATCGCCGAAGAGGTGGAAAACGATCCGATCCATCAGACCATCATCCAGGCGCAACGCGCCGATCCGGAGCCGACCGGCGCCGATGCGATTGCCGCAGCGGCGCGACAGATCGCCGAGACGCTCGAACTGTCGTCACTGATCTGCTGGACGTCCTCCGGCTCGACGGCGTTGCGTGTCGCGCGCGAGCGGCCGCGCCCGCCGATCGTCGCCATCTCGCCGAATGTCGCAACGGCACGACGGCTGTCGCTGGTCTGGGGCGTGCACTGCGTAGTAGCGGAAGACGCCCATGACCAGGACGACATGGTCGAGCGCGCCTGCCGGCTGGCGTTCAAGGATGGCTTCGCTCACGCGGGGCGACGTGTGATCGTGGTCGCCGGCGTGCCACTCGGAACCCCGGGCGCCACCAACATGCTGCGGATTGCATTCGTCGGCGCCGACGCCGGCTCGGGGCTCTAATTCACCTGCTGGGGTTCATTCGTTCCGCGCAAGCGGGAATCCAGTGTCGCAATGACCAGCAACTTATTGAATCGAGTGTGGCTTGGTTCAGAGGTCCGCATGTCGGACTCGCCGCGACAATGATGCGGACTTCTGAACCGCCACACTAGGCCCCCGCCGGAGTTGAGTTAGCCCCGACTTGATCAGGGCCGAGGACGAGCGGCACCTAGGACCATCACCTACTGGGAAACGCCCGGGCGGCGCGCCCGCGATCAGATATCGCGGCCGTCGACGGTCTCGGTGAGCCGCTTGATCAGGTCAGGAACCCGTTCCATGCGAGGATACAACTCGACCGCGCGGCGGAGCGCGGTGAGCGCGCGGCGTTCATCGCCGACATCCTTGAGGATCATGCCAACGCCTGCCCATGCCCCGAAGTGCCGGGGCTCGCGCTGGAGTACCACGCGCAGATCAGCCATCGCCCCTTCGTAGTCACGCTTCAGAAAGTATAGAGTCGCGCGCCGGTTCCAGGCTTCGATGTAGTCCGGCTTGATGTCGATGATCGCCGTGAGGAGCTTGATCGCGAGATCAAAATCCTTGCCCTCGGTCGCGGTCCGCACCCGGGTCATCAGCAGCGTGGCGGTATCGCCGCCCTGTGCGGCCCAGGTCGCCCAGATACGGCGCTCGATGTACTTCGCGCTCTCCTCGGTCGGCGCGGCCCGTAGCGCGGCGAACAGGCGGTCGAGATTTTGCTCGGGGTCGCCGCGGTGCACGCGCGGCAGATCGGCCGGCGGCTCGACCGGCTGCATCGGCTCTTTGCCGGGCGGCGACAGTTCGGGCGCCGGCTGTGCCTGCGATCGCACACCCGCGGTCACGGCCAAAGCCATGACCGCAAAGGCGAGAAGCAAGTGGAATCGATGCTTCATGGGCGCGGAGTCTAGCGTTTCACCGCCGGCCAGCAAAGCCTCGGATCAAGGCATGGTGACGGCAAACCCGGCCGTCAAACGGGTTTCGGTTCCGATCAGCCGTGGCGCGCGAAGCCCTGGCGCGCGAAGCCCTGGCCCGATCAGCCGCGACCTCGATCAGCCGCGACCCCCCATCAGCCTTGGCGGGCTTTGAAGCGCCGGTTGGTCTTGTTGATCACGTAGAGCCGGCCCTTGCGCCGCACAAGGCGATTGTTGCGGTGACGGCCGCGCAGCGACTTCAATGAATTACGGACTTTCATAACGTGCTCCGGTAGTCCCCGCGCGGCAGGGGCTCGGGTTTGTTTTGTGAGGTGGGCGATACTTAAGAGGGCCGCGCCGCCGCGTCAATTGCAGGGAATCCCGGAGCCCATCTCTCTCCTCTCAGGCACTGCCGCGCGCGGGCCTGGATTAATCCCGTCGGCAGGTCCGCCAGATCCGATTGACAGCCATGATCAATTGCGCGACGTTATGAAATGTAACATTATAACATATCAGTACTTTGGGGGTGTCATGGTGGACGGTTGGGGTCGGGGTATCGTTCTCGGCGGGATGGCGGTTTCGGTTGCGGCGGGCCCCGGCGGGCACCCGGCGACGGCTCAGGAGCAACAGCTTCCGGAAATCGTGGTCACTGCGCCGAGCCCTATCGTACGGGCGCCACGGCCGCGACCCCGCCCCCCCGCTCGGGTGGGGAGAGCCCCCGCACCGGCACCAGCCGCGCCGGCCGCTCCAGAAGCCCCTCCGGCCACCGTTCCAACCGCACCACCGCCCGGTTGGCTCCCGATCGTCGCCGACCAGTTCGCCACCGTAACGGTGGTCACCCGCGACGAGCTTGAGCGCACGCCCGGTGGAACGTTGGGCGACGTCCTGTTTGCCAAGCCCGGGATCACCGGCTCGAGCTTCGCGCCCGGCGCGTCGAGCCGTCCGATCGTGCGCGGCCTCGATAACTACCGCGTGCGCATTCAGGAGAACGGGATCAGTTCGAGCGGCGTGTCGGATTTCGCCGAAGACCACGCCGTACCCGTTGATCCGCTCGCCGCTGAAAGGGTCGAGGTGGTGCGCGGGCCCGCAACCTTGCGCTGGGGCTCACAGGCGATCGGCGGCGTAGTGAACGCGACCAACAACCGGATTCCCGACGCGCTGCCCTGTCCACCGCAGGCGCCGGGCGCCGCTCCTTTCCCCGTGAAGGCCATTGGGCCGGCAGCGATGGCCGGGCCGTGCGTGAAATACGAAATGCGCGGCGCCTTCAACACTGTCGATCGCGGCGTGGACGGCGCCGTCGTACTCGATGCGGGCGCCGGCAATTTCGCCTTCCATGCCGACACCTTCGGCCGGCACGCCGACGACTACCGCATCCCGAACTATCCCTATCTGCCGCCGCGCGACCAGACGCTGCCGTTCAACGGCCGCCAGCCCAACTCCGCGATGCGGGCGGACGGTCAATCGGTCGGCGGCTCTTACGTCTTCGACAGCGGGTTTGTCGGAATGGCGGTGACCCGCAACGCAGCCTTCTATCGATTGCCGGGGCTGGAACCGACCGAGACCAACACCCGCATCGACATGGAGCAGATCAAGGTCACCAGTCGCGGCGAATTCCGCCCCCAGGCGAACGGCATCGACGCGGTTCGGTTCTGGTTCGGGCACACCGATTACAAGCACAACGAGCTTGCAGATGAAGGGGGCTTCGACGGCATCCAGCAGACCTTCACCAACAAGGAGCAGGAAGGCCGCCTCGAGGTTCAGCTCCTGCCGTTCGACCTGCGCTTCGCAACGCTTACGACAGCGCTCGGCGTGCAGGGCATGAACCAGCGGCTCACTGCACCAGGCGTCGAAGGCGGTCTGTTCGACCCCAATCGCACCACCAGCGTGGCGGGCTTCATGTTCAACGAGTTCCGCCTGAGCGAGACCTTGCGGGCGCAGGTTGCTGGCCGCATCGAGGAGTCGCATGTGCGCGGCTCGGTGCCTGACCTCTTCGTCGATCCGCTCCTCAATATCGAGCGCGATCGCCGCTTCACGCCCAAGAGCGGTGCTATCGGCTTCCTCAAGGACCTGCCCTGGGACCTCGTCGGCAGCGTCACCGCGCAATACGTGGAGCGCGCGCCCCGCGCGCCGGAGCTGCTGTCGCGCGGCGTGCACGAGGCAACCGAAACCTTCGACATCGGCAACCCGAACCTCAAGATCGAGACCGCGAAAACTGTCGAGATCGGCATCCGGCGCCCGCGCGGCCAATTCCGTTTCGAAGCGACCGCCTACTACACGCGCTTTTCCAATTTCATCTTCCGCAACCTGACCGGCTTTACCTGCGAGGAGACGATCGACACCTGCGACGACCCCATCAACAATGGGCCGGGCGGCGATCTCAGCCAGGCGATCTACTCACAGCGCGACGCGACCTTCCGCGGCGGCGAGTTCCAAAGCCAGTTCGACGTCGCGCCGCTTTGGGGCGGCATCTTCGGAATCGAAAACCAGTTCGATGTCGTCCGCGCCACCTTTAGCGACGGCACCAACGTTCCTCGCATCCCGCCGGTGCGTGTCGGGGGCGGCGTGTACTGGCGCGACGCGAATTGGTTTGCGCGCGTCAACCTGTTGCATGCGTTCGACCAGGACAATATCGCGACGACAGGCGAGACGCCGACCGCCGGCTACAACCTGCTCAAGGCCGAGCTCGTCTACACCACGCCGCTGCGGCCGAACGACTTCGGCGCCCGTCTCCTCACCGTCGGCATCGTCGGCAACAACCTGTTGAACGAAGACATCCGCAACCACGTGTCGTTCCGCAAGGACGAGGTGCTGATGCCCGGCCGTGGCGTGCGCTTCTTCGCGACGCTGAAGAATTAGCGCGCGTCGATAAACGCCGGCGCGGCGCCGAGCCACGGCAAGCCGTTGAGCGACAGCTCGACCGCCAGCACGAGGAAGCTTCCCGCGGACGGCGCGCCGATGGCAGCGGTGAGCGGATAACTGCCGATACAGCTCTCCGCCGTCGCGTTGCGTAGCATCGCGTCCGGCAGTTCCTTGAGCCGCGCCTGAAGCTGCGCAGCGAGCGACTGTCCAGGCTCGATCGAGGACGCGACTCGCGCGAGCCACGCATCAGCATCGGCGTAGGCGCGGCGTGCAGCCTCATCATGCGCAAAGCTCCGCGTCCGCCGCACCCATGCGCCCTTGTAGGCCACCGACGCGCGCACCGCGAAACGGCCGGCGAGCGGCAGCGTGCCGGCAACGCGAATCATGCGCAGGTCGGAATCGAGATCGGCCGCGATCGCGATGTAGGCCTCTTCGGCGCCGCCGAGCCGCGCCTGCTTCTCGACCAGCCCCGCGACCTCGCCCGCATCCGTCGCCTTGTCCGCATCGATCTGATCAAGCGCACCGCGGGCGAGCGCGTCGGCGCGTCCGATGAGGCCGCGCTCGGCGTCATCGATCACGCGCCGGGTGTCGGCGAACACGCTGCCCAGGTCAGCCAGCTCGACATGCCGCGCCGCGCCCGCGATCTCGTCGTACAGGCCCGCCGGCAACGCGTCATACTCCAGGACGCCGACACGCTTGCAGCCCGCCTCCGCGATGCGCTTGCCGACGGCGACGCCCGGCTTTGGCGTGTTGACGATCTCGCTCAGCGTGTCGGTGGTGCGAATCCAGTTGGCGACGCGCTTCGACAGCGCAGTCGCGAACACCGGTGCGCCCTCGCGCGGCAGCAGCAGCATGCCGTCGGACCAATAGGGCGTGAATCCGGTGAGCCAGGTCACCGCGCTCGGCTGCACCAGATTGGTGTAGAACAATGCGGCATCGAAGCCATTGCGCTGCATCGCAACGCGCAGCCGCGCGATGCGTGCGTCAAGCGCAGCCCTCGGCAATTCCTCTGCATTCCATCCCATCAAGCCGCGGCGCATCGTTTCACCCTCACGCCGGCATGCTGAAGAGCTCGCGCGCGGTCTCGGTGAAGACCTCGCAGCCGGTCTTGGTCACCGCAACCACGTCGCCGAGCACGAGATAGCCGACCACCGGATGGTAGGTGTTCGGATGCACGATCAGCGTCATCCCTTCGTCGATCCGCGTCGTCACGTCTTCGAGGATGTGTGGCTTGGTATCGGCGAACAGCCCGACGCCGTGACCCCGCACGCGGGTGTATTCGTCGGTGACGTAGATTCCAAGGCCCTCGCGGCGGAAGATATCGTTCTCCGCGCGCGCGATGTCGGCGGCGGTGACACCGTCGCGTACGGCGGCGATGCCCGCCTCCATCGCCTCGCGATAGAGCGCAAACGCTTGTCTCTGCTCGGCATTAGGCTCGCCGACCACCAGCGTGCGGCAGATCTGGGCATAATAGCCGTCGACGCAGGGCGTCAGCTCCGTGGTCACCATGTCGCCGGCCTTGAGCCTCTTGCCGCTCGGCGGTGCCATGCCGCGCACCTCGGGTCCGCCGACGCCGATGATCTGGAAATTGTCGTCGACGCCCTTGGAGCGGAAGAACGCCTCGGCTTCGGCGATCAGCTCGTAGTCGGCGCGGCCGGGACGCGCGGCATCCCGAAACACCGCATAGCCTTCGTCCGCGACCTTGCAGGCGCGGCGAATGGCGTCGACTTCCGACGCAAGCTTCCCCATCAGCAAGCGGTCGAGGAAGGCTGTGCGGTCGCCCAGGTTGAGGTCCTTGGCCCGCGCAGCGAGCCGGCGCGGGATCAAGCGCGCCGGCGCGGTGCCGATACGGCGGTTGCTCAGGCGGCTCAGCGCCTTGTCGACCTCGCCGAGCAGATCAGGCGCATGCACGACCTCGATGCCGGAGCATTCCAGCGTCGCGCGGTCGGCCTCCAGCGCATGGTCGAGATAAAGCGTGATGCCATCCTCGCGCACGACCGCGAGCGCCTGGCCTTCGAGGATGCCGAAATCGGTGGCGTAGCGCAGGTAATCGTTCTGCCACGCGTTACCGTAGAGCAGGAGGACGTCGATGCCCTCGCCCGCCATCTCTTGTAACAGCCGCGCCCTGCGGTCAGTAAACACCGTCACGTGTGTCTCTTCACTGGGGCCTCCCCATTTGGGCCTCCCCATTGGGCCGCCCATCTGGCCTCCCGTCATTCCTTCCAGCGCGAGAAGCGGGCCTCAATCATACGCACCAGCTCATTGAGAATGATTGCCAGTAGCGCGAGTGTGAGAACCAGCGCGATCAGCGCAGCCGGGTTGAACGTCTCGGCGTAGAGCAGCGTGAAATACCCGATTCCGCCCTGCGACACGAACAGTTCCGCGAGCAGCACGCCGAGCAGTGTCATGGTCATCGCCAGCCGCAATCCCGTGAATACCGCCGTCACCATGTGCGGGAACATGACGTAGCGCAATTGCTCGAATTTTGTCGCGCCCATGGATGCGGCCCCGCGCATCAGCAGCGGATTAACATTGCGCATGCCGGCGATGGTGTTGACGATGACGGGGAAGACGCCGTGGGTGAACCCGAAGGCGATCTTGCTCGCCGGGCCGAGACCGAACACGAGGACGAACAGCGGCAGCAGAATCGCTTGAGGGATGCCGTAAAGCAGCAGCACGATCGGGTAGAAGCTGCGTCTCCCAATGTCCGAGAGCCCGACCAGCACGCCGATCAGCATCCCGAACACCACTGACATCACGAAGGCAACCACGAGCTCGATCAGCGTGATTCCGATGGCGAAACGAACGTTTGGCTCGCCCAAGACCTTCGGCCAGAGCTGCGCCAGCACCTGGCTCGGCGCAGCCGAGAACGACG
This sequence comes from Hyphomicrobiales bacterium, assembly GCA_009377695.1. Classification (GTDB taxonomy): domain Bacteria; phylum Pseudomonadota; class Alphaproteobacteria; order Rhizobiales; family Xanthobacteraceae; genus VAZQ01. The sequence goes on from WHTP01000006.1 coordinate 52,761, forward strand.
AGGTCGCGACCATCCGCGCGTACAGCTCCCACAGCAGGATGACGCCGAGGATCAACAGCAGCCGGACCAGGCGGATGGCATTGGACGACATGTTGGGTGACACGGCGCTCACTCCCGCTCGCTGCGCGTCTCGACGGCGAGCGCGAGCAGGTTGAGCATGACCGACATGCAGACGACGAAGGCGATCCAGGCGTAAAGCCTGGCGGTCTCCATCAATTCCGCTGCCAGCGCGGTGGCACGGCCGACCCCGGCGGTGGCGGCGAGCGTCTCGCCGCCCAGCACCGAGGCGATGCAGATGAAGAAGCCGATGCGCAGGCCGGTGAGCGTCACCGGCAGCGCCGCCGGCATGTAGACATAGCGGAACTGCTGCCAGGATGACGCGCCCATCGCGCGCGATGCGCGCAGATAGAGGTCGTCGACGTTCGAAAAGGCCGCGATCGTGTTGAGCGCGATCGGAAAGAAGGCATAGGTCGCGCCGTACGCCACTTTCGAGTCCGGGCCGATGCCGAAGAATAAGACGAACAGCGGGAAGAACATCGTCAACGGCACTGCGAACATGCCGGACAGCACCGGCTCGAACAGGCGCACCAGCGTCCGCGACCGCGCCAACACGAAGCCGACCGCAATGCCCGCGACCGCCGCGATCATATAGGCCTTGACGATCGAGCTGATCGTCACCGAGAGCGACGCCCACAATTGCCCCGACCGCGCCAGCACGCCCATTTCGCGCCAGACCAGTTCCGGCGCCGGCAGGAACAGCTTCAACGTGCCGCCGGCGCGCGTCGCGATGAACCAGGCACCGAACAAAGCCACGAGCACCCCGACCTGGATGGTGCGGATGACGAGCTTGTCCTGCGCGATCATCGCGGCATCCTTCAAGCAACGAGCGCGGTGCGCGCGATTGCGCCCTCTCCCCTTGAGGGAGAGGGCAACTCAAGCAGGTCAACGGATACGATTGGGTGAGGGGGTCTCTTCACAAGAAGCATATCACCAAGAGGACCCCTCACCCTCCTCATTACGCTGAAAAGCCACGCAGCCCTCTCCCTCAAGGGGAGAGGGCGCAATAATGCGCGCTCATTTCCGCGCGCCATTCTGACTGCAATCAGGTGCACCATCATCGCATCACGCCTGCGCGTCGCGCGCCTGCCGCATCGCGGCAACGGTCTGCCTGATTTCATCGCGCAGCAGGCCGTAGAGCTCCTTGCGGATGTCCTGGAACGCGTCGGTCAGCATGAAGTCGGGCGAGCGCGGATGTGCTTCGGGCACTTCGATGCTCGCCTTCACTTTCCCGGGGCGAGCGGTCATCACCACGATCCGGTCGGCCAGGAACACCGCCTCGGCGAGCGAATGGGTGACGAAGACAATCGTCTTGCCCCGACGTGCCAGGAGGATCGAGAGGTCCTCGCCCAGCACCATGCGGGTCTGCTCGTCGAGCGCCGCGAACGGCTCATCCAGCAGCATCACCTCCGATCCGACGCAGATCCCGCGCGCGAGATTGATGCGCTGCTTCATGCCGACCGAGAGCTGCTTCGGGTAGTGGCTGGCGAACTGCTCCATGCCGACCGCGGTGAGCGATTGCATCGCACGGTCGCGCCAGCCCGCGTCCTCCGTGCCGCGGAATTTCAGCGCCAGGCGAAAATTCTCGAGCACCGTGAACCACGGAAACAGCGTGCTCTCCTGGAACACATAGGCGATCTCGTTCGGGCGCGGGCTCGATACCGGCGTCCCGTTGACGGTGACGGTGCCCGAGGTCTGTTCGAGCATGCCGCCGATGATGTTGAGCAGGGTGCTCTTGCCGCAGCCGGAAGGGCCGAGCAGACAGACGAATTCGCCCTTGCGGATATCGAGCGAGACGTCGTCGAGCGCGATCACGCGCTGGCTCGCGTCGCGGCCCGGAAAATCCATCGACACATGATCGACGACGACCGCTGGCGCTTGCGCCCCTGATAGCCGTGCCGATGCGGTCGTCCCCCCGCCTGCGGTACCCCCGTCGCTCACGTCAGAGCTTCACCGGCACGAACTGGTCGTTGTAGAGGGTCCGCGCATCCGGCACCGAGTCGAGGATGCCGAGCTGCTTGAGCGATTTGCGGATTACCTCGATTGCTTTGGGATCCCATGATCCGTCGGGCGAGAAGCCGCCGACCTGTGCGTCGTAGACCCGCGACACGATGCTCTCGCGCACGTCGATCGCCTTGGCGGTGATCTTGACGGTCGCATCCTTGTTGGCGCGGATAAACGCGATGGTCTTGAACCAACCGCGCAGGAAACGCCGCAACACGTCGGCGCGCTTCTGCACCATGTTGTCGGTGGCGAAGATGACATGGGTGTAGAAATTTTTTTCGATGTCGCCGAAGTTGATCAGGATGCGGCCTTTTTTCAGCTCTTCGAGCTCGAAGCCGCTGGCGGACTCGACCACCATCGCGTCAAGGTCGCCGCGCTCCATGGCAGCGAGTCGCGCCTGCATCGCGCCCAGCGGCATCACCTGCATGCCGTCTCTGCCCCAGCCCTGCTGACGCGACAGCTCGCGGCTCAGCCAGTCGGTCAGCGAGCCGCCGGAGGTAACCCCGATGCGCTTGCCCTTGAGGTCCGCGACCGTCTTGATCGCCGACTTGTCGAGCACCACCACCGCGAGATTGCGTGGTGCGCCGTACATCGCCGCCACGCCGATCGCCGGCACGCCTTTGGCGCGAAAGCCCAGTCCCGGACCGGAACCAAGCGCGACGTCGACCGCACCGGCGGTGAGGCCGGCCTGCATCTGCGCGTCGCCCCTGAAGCTTGAGATCGCGAGCTCTATGCCTTCCTGCTTGAAGATGCCGGACTGCACGCCGACATTGGTCGCGGCGAAGGCCCACGAATTCGGCACCGACTTGCCGATGCGGAGCTTGTCCTGCGCCAGCGCGGGATCAGCGAGCAGAATCGGCACGAGCAGCGCCGCGGCAACCGACCACTTTTCGGGAATCCTGAGCATGAAATTGCCTCCGAAGATGTGCGTGCAGCCAAAGCGGCGAGCGCGTCGGCGTTTCCTGATTTTTGCGGGATTATAGGGACGATCCGGTGAAGATCAAATCGCTGGTGCCGGCGCGACCGATCGCAATTCCGGCATGACTGCGCGCGCGAACAGCGCGATCGACCGCTGCGTCTCGTCGGGCGACAGATCGCCGAACGCGAATTGCCCGACGCAATAGTTGCTGCCGGCCGCGGCAAGCTGCTCGCGCAGGAATGCCGCCACAGTGCGCGGCGAGCCCGCGACACCCTGCCCCACCTCCACGATGCCGTCGAACGTCGACGGCCGAGGATGCATGGCGGCGAATTTGTGCAGCCGATGCAGATACGTAAAGCTGTCGTGCCAGCGCGGGTAGGCGCGGCGCGCGAGCGCGAGCGCCTCGGCGTCGGTTTCCGCGACGACGATGAAGCGGCCGAGCCCCATCAACGGCAGTGGGATATCGCCCCACGCCTCCCGCCACGACGCGCGGAACACGTCGAACGACGCGCACGTTGCCGGAACGGAATCGAGGCTGATCACCCGCAGCCGCTTGTGTGCGGCGCGCTTCGCGCTTTCGGGCGCGTGCAGGCCATACCACACCGGTGGATACGGCTTCTGCAGTGGCGTCAGTTCCATCGGCACATGATCGAAGTTGAAGAAACGGCCGTGAAAGGTGAGCACCGGCTCGGTCAGCCCTTTGAGGACGAGTTCAAGCGCCTCGGCATAGACCTCTTGCGCGAGCTTCGGGTCCTCGCCGTAATAGGCAAGTTCGACGCCCACTGAGCCGCGGCCGAAACCCATTTCGAGCCGGCCGCCGCTCATCTGGTCGAGCATGCAGATTTCCTCGATCATCCGGATCGGATGGTAGAGCGGCAGCGCATAGACCATCGGCCCGAACCGCAACCGCTGCGTGCGCTGTGCGACGGCCGAGAGAAACACGCTCGGGCTCGGCGCCAGGCCGATCGGCGTCGAGTGATGCTCGGCCACGTGATAGGCATAGAAGCCGAAGCGGTCGTAGGACTCGATGATCTTGAGCCGCGCCTCGTAATACGTGGCGAGCGGCAGATCGTTGCGATCGAGATGGTCGAAAACGCCGAACTGCATCATTCGTCGGTCACATCGATCCACACGCCGCCGGGGTCGGCCATCTGGAATTTGCCGCCCGCCTCCCTGGCGAAGAACGCCTTGCGCGCATCGGCCTCCTTGCTGCCGCCGAGCCGCATCGGCGCGACATAGGGATTCATGCCGGAGGTCGCCTCGACATGCTGCTTGAACGCCTCGATGTTCTCGACTTTGAAACCAATGTGATCCGGCCCGGGGCGCTTGATCGACATGTTCTCGAAGATCGAGATCGACCATGGCAGGATCGACAGGGTTACGCGGCCGTCGGTCAGGTGATGACCGGTCCCGCCGCCGTTCCGGTTCACCGGCTTGAGCTCGAACACATCCTGATAGAAGTCCGCGCACATCCGCGGCTTCATGGTGCGGATCGCGAATTTGCTCAAATAGCGGTCCTGGCTCCAGCCCGCCGTCGCCTGCTCGGCATAGACGCCGACAAGCTTGTCGCCTTCGTCCTTCTGCGCGAGATCGAAGACATTGCCGTCGGGGTCATGGGCGCTGTAGTTTGCGAACGGCCGCGTCGACGGCCGCTTGACGATATTCGCTTGCGGAAATTTTTCTCTCGCGCGCGCAAGCACGGCGTCTATGTCATCCACCACCAGCCCAAAATGATCGAGCCCGCCGACATAGCCGTCGCGCAGCGGATTGATGTTGAGCCCGACATAGCCGTCGCCCACCGTCATCGCATTGAGCGGACGGCTGGTCTTGCCCGAGCGCTTGAGCCCGAAATAGGCCTCATAGAAATTGGCCAGCATCGGATAGATCGGGCTGATCATCGCCATGTGATTGATCCTGGCGAACATGCTCACGGCCTTGCCAACGAGATCGAACGCGTCACGATGTCAGGCGAGACATCGAGCGTCTTCCCGATCAGCTTTTGCAGCTCATCGCCCGACATCGGACCGAACTCGAGATTGCGCTTGTCCATCTCCGCCTTGAAGGCAGGATCGTCAAACATCGCCGCCACCGCGCGGCGCAGCACGGCGAGGCGATCAGCCGGGACATCCGGCGGCGTCATCAGCGCGCGGCCGACTTCGGCCGTGCTGCCGAACAGGTTGAGCACCTGCTTGTCCTCCTCGGTCTTGCCGAACTCGACCATCGCCGGCACGGTCGGGAACTGCGGATGCCGGCGTTGCGCATATTGCACCAGAACGTTGACGGTCTTTTCACGCAGCCATTGCGGTTTACCGAACAGCAAATTCTCCAGGGTCGCATGCGCGCCCTCGGTCTCGCCGCGCTCCATCGCCAGGATCGTCCCGGTGGTGCCGCGATAACCCTTCACGATCTTGAAGCGCGTGCCGGCGAGCTTGTTCATCATGGTCGGCATGATGTCCGTGGTGGCGCCGGCGCTGGTCGCGGCCATCACGGTCTCGCGCTGCATGGCGTCGTTGATCGTCTTGGTCGGCGAGGTGTGCCAGGTGAGCGACACCTCGATGATCGGCGTGAAGCGCCCGAGCCAGGCGAACTTACGCATGTCATAGGCGACCGCCGGATCGCGCAGCGCCTGCGTCAGCGCAAGCTGCTGGCCGATCATGCCGATGGTCGATCCATCCTTAGGCGCCTGCTGGAAGAGATAGTTCGCCGCCTTGACGCTGGCGACGCCGGGCATGTGCTTGACCGCGATCACCGGCTTGCCCGGCAGGTATTTCGGCAGCAGTTGCGCCGCGAGCCGGGAATAGACGTCATAGCTGCCGCCGGGATTGTACCCGACGATCAGCGACATCTGCTTGCCCTTGAAGAAATCCTCCGCGCTCTCACCACGCGCATGGGGCGCAAACGCAACGGCGGCCAGGATGATGACGGCGAATTTGCAGGTCAGTGACGTATTAGGCATCGGCTAGGTCTCTCACTCGGCCTCATTCTGGGGCCAGCCGAAGGCCGGAGCCCGGAATCCATAACCCCAGACTTCTAATTTCACGAACATCGCAGAGTATGGATTCCGGACAGCCGCTTCGCGGCTTCCGGAATGACGAAGGAGAGGCCCGCGTCATGTGCTACCGCCCCTGCGCGACGCCGCCGCGATTCCAGCCCCGCGCGCCCTCTCCGTAGATCTCGTAGCCGGTGTCGGTGACGGCGATGGTGTCCTCGAGCTTGATGAAACCGCGCTTGGGATGCAACAGCGTCGTCTCCACCGACACTACCATGCCGGTCTCGAGCGGCCGCGTCGCGTCATAGGCGTCGTACGGCACCGGTCCGGTTGCGGTCAGCCGCGGCGCCTCGTGGCTGACGAGCCCCATCCCATGCGCCAGGAAATGCATGTGATTGTGCTGCTTCGACTTGGCGAGCAGCGCCTCGGCCGATGCATAGATCTCGCCGCCCATGACGCCCGCCTTCACCGGCTTCATCGAGGCGCGCTGAATGTCCTCGATCTCGCCCAGCACGTCCACAAGCTCCGCGTCGGGTTCGCCCAAGATCGCCATGCGGGCGAGGTCGCCGATATAGCCGTGGAAATTTCCACCGGAATCGAGCGAGAGCACATCGCCCTCCTCCCAGCGCTGATCGGACGGCGCGCGGTTGTGGCTCGCTCCGGCGGCGATCAGGCAATATTCGAACGTGAGCCCGCGATTTGTCTCCTCGACCTTGAGCGCATCCGCCAGCTCCTGCTTGGTGGTACCGGCGCCGTGGTTCGCGATCACCGCCTGCATGGAGTCGATGACGCGCTCGGACGCGATCCGCACCATCTCAAGCTCGGCCGGAGATTTGCGCGCGCGCAATCGCTCCAGTACGAACAATGCATCGACGATATCGGCGTCGGGCAGCGTAGCGCGCAGCGCCGCCGCCGCATCCATCGGCAGGAACGCCATCTCAACGCCGACGCACCGTACGTTGCCGATCTTCTTGATATGCTCGACCGCCTTCTTCATCACGTCGACCGAGCCCGACGACGTGCAATTCGCTTCCGGCGTCCAGAACGGCGTCACCTCCCGCTGGAAGTTTTCGAGCCGGTGGCCGAAGAATGCCGCCTTGTCGGGCGCGCCTTTCGGGTAGACGACGATCGGCAGGTAACGGCTGAGCCCCATCGCGTCCATGTAGTCGAAGAAGAACGCGCGATGGCCGCCGAGCAGGTATTGCACATTGTGCTTCGAGGTCGCGAGCAGCACGTCGATGCCCGCTTCTTCCATGAGGCCATCAAGCCGTTTGGTATCGAACGGAATAGACGACGCAGCCGGCTTTGCGGATGTGAGCATGATCGAAGCTCCTGGAGTTCCTCATGGTGCCGCGCAGGACACCGCTATTAGACCGGATGGTGGGCCGGACTCGCGGCGAAGACAAGCCCCGCGGATTGGAATGCCACCCCACCTGATTAGCCGCACCGTGTCTTACTTGACGCTTGCAGGCGCGATTGGCAACGTCGCGTCAAACGTCAAGGGAGGAAATGCATGCGCGCCATTCGTCCGGCGCGGGAGCTGATGGCGCCCGCGCTTCTTGGTCTCGCGTTCTTAAACATCGCCTTTCCCACATCGGCCCATGCCCAAGCCGATTTCTACAAAGGCAAGACCGTGGAAATCATCATCTCGAGCGGCGCCGGCGGCGGCCTCGACACCAACGGACGAATTGTCGCGCGCCATCTCGGCAATCACATCCCGGGCAATCCGACCGTGGTGGCCAAGAACATGCCGGGCGCCGGCCACATCCGCGCGGCGAACTATGTGTTCAGCCAGGCACCGAAGGACGGCACCACGATCGGGACCTTCATTCCGATCTTCGTGATGGCGCATGTGCTCGAACGCAGCAAAGGCATCCAGTTCAATCCCGCGAATTTCCAATGGCTGGTCTCGACCTCGTCGAGCAATTCGACGGTCTATGTCTGGCATACGACCGGCGTGAAATCGCTGGAGGACGCCATGCAGCGCGAGGTGCTGATGGGCGGCACCGGCGTCAGCTCCTACAACGTCATCTATCCGACCGTGCTCAACAGTTTGGTCGGCACCAAGTTCAAGCTCGTCACCGGCTACAAGAGCACGACCGAGATCGCGATCGCGATGGAGCGCGGCGAGGTGCAGGGCCGCGCCGGCAACAATTTCAACAGCCTGACCTCGGAACACGGCGACTGGCTCAAGACCGGCAAGATCAACCTGCTCGCGCAGGTCGGGCTTGAGCGCGATCCCGACTTCCCGAAGGTCCCGCTCATCACCGAATTCGCCAAGACCGACGAGGCACGCCAGATCCTGCGTTTCTTCTCGACCGACGTCGTGATCGGCCGCCCGTTCGTGACCTCGCCGGGCGTGCCGGCCGAGCGCGTCGTGCTGCTACGTCAGGCCTTCGACCGCATGTTGAAAGACAAGGCCTTCCGCGAGGACGCCAAGAAGGCCGGCATCGAGATCTCGCCCGTCGGCGGGGTCGCGATCCAGAAGATCGTCGCCGACTTCATGAACACGCCGGCGGACGTCGTCGCGAAGGCGAAGGCCGCGATGGAGCCTGGAGACACGACCGAGCGCAAGAAATAACGAGCAATGAAGAAACTGCACCTGACGATCGCCACCCAGGACTACGATCACTTCCGCGATTTCCGTACCGGCGAGGTCCGCGCCGAAGGCATCGAGCACACCTGGCTGATGCCGGAACTGCACGAGATTTTCGCGCGTTTCACCGCCAACCGCGAATGGGACGTAAGCGAATTGTCGTTCGCGAAGTTCGCCGCCCAGGTAACGCGCAAGAACGCCGACATCCTCGCGCTGCCGGTGGTCTGCTCGCGGCATTTCCGGTTCTCGGCGTTCTTCGTCAACAAGAACAGCAAGATCAAAAGCGCGAAAGATCTCAAGGGCAAAACGATCGGCTCGCCGGAATGGGCGCACACGGCTGCCGTCTACATGCGCGGCTGGCTCGGCGACGAGTGCGGCGTCGGCCTCAAGGACGTGCACTGGTACCAGGCGGGCTTGAACCAGCCTGGCCGTGCCGAGAAGGTCGAGCTCTCGATCCCGCCGGGCGTGACGCTGACGCGCGTCGAGGACAAATCGCTCTCCGACATGCTGGCGACGGGCGAGATCGACTGCGCGCTGGTGGCGCGGCCGCCCGACTGCTTCATGCGCGGCCATCCCGACGTCGAGCGGCTGTTCCCGAACTACCTTGAAATGGAAGAGGACTACTACGCGCGCTCCAAGGTCTGGCCGATCATGCACGTGATCGCGATCAAGACGTCGATTCTCGACCGAGATCCCTGGGTGGCTGGCAGCCTCTACAACGCCTTCGTCGAGTCCAAGGAGCGCAGCATCCGCCGGCTCACCGACGTCACGGTATCGCGTTATCCGCTGCCCTGGCTCACGACCTATGCGCGACGGATGCGCGATGCGTTCGGCGGCGATCCGTTCCCCTACGGGATCGACGAGAACCGGCCGACACTGGAGCAGTTCATGCGCTACACCTACGAGCAGGGCATCGCCCACCGCCATGCCAAGGTCGATGACATCTTCCCGCAGGGGATGATGGTTGAGCACCTGACGTGATGCGGCGGCCGGTAGGCGCGACCACCGTGATGACCGCGGCGATTCGGTTTGCGCCAGAGACCGGGCAGCCCGCGAGCGGCAGCCGGTGCCTGCCAGATCATGCAGCCGGTGCCTGCCAGATCATTATGCGTGATTTTTTCATCTAATCGGTAATTTACTGCCGTTATAGATGCTACCCGCCCCCTTTTCGTCGTTATCGGCCATTACGTCCGCACCCCATCGGTATCGTAAGAGTTGTAAGCGGAGGACGGGGGTGCGTATGACGGCATCAAACGACAATCGACGTGTCCGCAAGAAGCGCAGTGGAGCCAAGGTACCGAAGTCGCTGGCCACGATGACTCGGGTCCTCGCGGATATCTACGCCCACCCGCCTAAGCACACAGTCAATCGCGAGGACGAGTCACTCGCCTGGCTTGGAGACGAACGGCACGTGCCTGCAGTCGATACTGGTGGGCACAACGCGTCGCCGGTGGGCGAGACGGAAAGATGATCTGACCGCTCTTGGTATAGCGAGCAGGACGACCGTCAATCGCAGACACCAGTTGCGCAAGCCGAGCACTCGTCCGGCGGCGGATGCCCAATGGTGTCCGGCGAAGCCTCTAACCGCCGTGAGTAGAACGCGAGATCGAACGCGCGGGCACCGACCGTTTAAAAAAGCCGACGCGTTAAAAGCTGACGCGGCCAGGCCCCGCCGGGACAAACTCGCGCGAACCATCTTGCAAGACACGACGACCGCACTCGAAATGGATCGCCGAACCATCGGCGGCAATGTCGGCCTGCGCGTGGTGTGGTGATCGGCTTTCCGCTGCCCGCCAGCAGTCGCATGCGCGGATCATGTTACTGCTGTCTCTTCTTACAAGGTACTCATCTACTGCTTTGATATTCGCCGATATACAGTAACATCTTATGACCGATAAATAATACGGCTTGTTGATATGGTCTTTTATACTTTGCAATTTGACCGATTCATGTTTTCATTTTGATGCTCGCGTCACACATGAGCTCTGCTGAGCGGTTCGTGACGAATGCCAGTCAATGGATCAACAGCGATGGCGAGGCGCGGCAGAAAGCTCATCGTTATGGGACGTGGAGGGTCGAGTTCGCGCGCACTTCGTTAGGCTGCTGTTCTGTAACCGGTCGAATCGAACGAAGCGCCCGCATCCGTCCCCCCGGCGGCTGGGGAAATGCGATTCAAAGTGCGCGAGGTGCTGCAGAACGCGGCTGTGGTGCGCGGGGTAGCGGCTGCCTGGAGCGCCGGCTGCCCTCATCGTCGGCGCGGGAATTCGCCCGTAACGACATCGGCATTGGCGCTCGCCTCGGCGCTGACGGCCATGACCGGGCCTGCTGCGGCGCAGAACTGGATCGGCATGACCAGCACAGACTGGACGGTTGGAAGCAATTGGGACAGTGGCGTGGCGCCGACGAGCACCACCGACGCCTTTATCGACACGACAGCATTCAACCGGACCGTGATCGGCGTCTCGGGCGCGGTGAATGCCACGAGCGGCATTATCCATATCGGCGACGCCAACGGTTCGTCGGGCAACCTGACCATTCAGAACGGCGCCACGCTGACAACGAGCGGCTCGCGCGGCGTGATCGCTGCGAACCCCGGCTCTAACGGCGTCGTAACCGTGACCGGCGTCAACTCCAGCTGGACCATTTCCGGCATTCTCTCCGTCGGAAGCGAGGGCACTGGTTCGCTGACCATCGCCGGGGGCGGCGCGGTGACCAGTGCGAGCGGCAGAGTCGGCAGCGCGGCCGGCAGCACGGGCTCGATAACGGTGACCGGCGCCGGCTCCACCTGGAGCAATTCCGGCAGCCTCACTGTCGGCGGCGGGTTCAGCGGCGGCGGCACGGGCACGCTCACCATCGCGGACGGCGGCATGGTGGACGTTGGTGGCGGCGCCGGCACGGTTGTCGTTGGCGGACTGGTGGGTTCGACCGGAACGTTGAACATCGGTGCAGCGCCGGGCGATGCGGCGGTCGCGCCGGGTACGCTCAATGCCACGACCGTTCAATTCGGCCCCGGCACCGGCGCGCTCAACTTCAATCACACGGCGACCGGCTACGTGTTCGCGCCGACCATCACCGGTCCCGGAGCGGTCAACCAGATTGCCGGCACGACCATCCTCACGGCTAACAGCACGTATACCGGGGGCACGACGATCAGCGGCGGTGTCCTGCAGCTCGGCAACGGTAGCACCACCGGCAGCATCGTCGGCGACGTGACCAATGACGGCACGCTCGCGTTCAGCCGCTCGGACGACATCCCCTTCGGCGGCGCGATCAGTGGCAGCGGCAACGTGGTTCAGATGGGTCCGGGCATACTGACCCCTGACCGGCGCCAATACCTTCTCGGGCGGATTGACCGTTGCGGGGGGAACGGCGCGCGCCGGGATTGCGGACCAGGCGTTCGGCTCAGGCTTGTTGACCGTGAACGCAGGCGCGGTCGCCGATCTCGCCGGCTTGAACGAGACCGTGGGTGGGCTCGCGGGTGAGGGCAACGTCTTGCTCGGTAGCGGCACGCTGACGCTCAATCAAAACGTCAACACCGCTTTCTCTGGTGTCATCTCCGACACCGGTGGGCCGGGTGGACTGATCAAGAACGGTAGCGGCACGCTCGACCTCACCGGTGCCAACACCTATACCGGTCCGACCACGATTAGCGGCGGCACGCTGGCGGTGAATGGGTCGATCACGTCGCCGACCACCATCAATGGCGGCGGCACGCTCGCGGGCATCGGTACGATCATCGGCGACGTGAGTAACGCCGGCACGGTCGCGCCGGGGCCCGGCCCCGGCGGGTTCGGCGCGCTCACGATCGCCGGCAACTACGTCGGCAGCGGCGGCACGCTCGCGATCGACACCGTGCTCGGCGGCGACGGTTCGCAGACCGACCAGCTCATCCTCAACGGCGGCAGCGCCAGCGGCAGCACCAGCGTTCATGTGAGGAACGTCGGCGGCGCCGGCGCGCAGACCACGACCGGCATTCAGATCATCGCGGCGCAGAACGGCGCGACGACAACGCCAAGCGCCTTCACGCTCGGCAGGCCGGTGGCAGCCGGCCCCTATCAGTATCTGCTGTTCCAGGGCCCGCCGTCGGGCAGCTCGGCGGACGAGCAGCAGAGCTGGTACCTGCGTTCGACCCTCATTAACCCGCCAAGCCCGCCAAACCCGCCGATCCCGCTGTACCGGCCCGAGGTGGCGCTCTATGCGGCCATGGCGGGGATGGCGCGCAACCTCACCATGACCGCGATCGGCACCTTCCATGAGCGCAATGGCGATCAAGGCTTGGTGCGCGGCAACGGCACGTCGAATGGCGCCTCGGATCGCGCTTGGGGCCGGCTGTTCGGGCAATCCATCGAGCAGGGCCACGCCGGCACGGTGGACGGCCGGTTCGACGGCAACGCGGGCGGGGTGCAGAGCGGGTTGGACCTTTACCGCACGACGAGCCCTGACGGTTATCAGAGCCGGCTCGGATTCCTCGGTGGCTACGGCCGCGCCCGCGGCGACGTGAACGGCTTCGCGCTCGGACAGCAGAATGCATTCGCCGGCCGTGTCGAGCTCGAAGCCTTCAGCGTCGGCGGCTACTGGACGCAAGTGGGCGCGCCCGGCTGGTATGTCGACGCGGTGGTGATGGGCACCCGCTACGAAAGCAGCGGTAGCTCGACCAACCAGGTCGGGATCCGCGCGAGCGGCCACGGCTTCGCCGGCTCGATCGAGGCCGGCTATCCGATCCCGCTCGGCGCGGGTGTGCACATCGAGCCGCAGGCGCAGCTCGTCTACCAGCATCTCGATCTGCACGGCACGCGCGACCGGTTCTCGAGCGTCGACTTCGACACCTCGAATTCGGTGTCCGCGCGGCTCGGGCTGCGACTCAGCGCCGATACGCTGTATGGCGCCGCGCGCCTGCGCCCGTATCTCAAGGCGAGCGTGTGGGAAGACTGGGTCGGCACCGATCAGAACACCTTCGCCGGGGTCCACGTGCTCGAAGCGCGCTATCAAGGCACCGCACTCGAGGTCGGCGCCGGCATCGTGGCCGAGCTCGCCAACAATGTCGGGCTGTGGGCCGTGGCCGATTACACCACCGACATCGCCGGCGATCAGGATCGCGAAGCCATCCGCGGCAATGTCGGCATGCGCGTGCTGTGGTGACGCATGGTGTGGTGACGTAACCAGTTGCACGCCCGTGGGTGCGCAAAGTGCCAGGCCCACTGTAGAACGCGAACGCGAGACCGAACGTGCGAACGCTGAGATTGACCGTTTAGAGGTTGTTCCCCCAATTCGAAGTTGGCCCGCTGCCGAATCGGGAGGTCCGCCGGTTCAATCCCGATCTTTCTTCGCATTTTGGAATTGCTTCAGCCATTTTGCGTAACCCTCCGCATCTCCGTAGTCCTCGAACGAGGCGTACCTTGGGTGAGCCCCGATCACGCGCCGGGCATGTTTGATCGGACACCAGTATTGCTCCGTGCGCCCGGCGATCTCGCGGACATAGGCAATCAGGCCGTTGGCATAGGAACAGTATGCACAATTGAACTTCTCCAGCGCGTTCAGATAGGCGAGATGACGCCGGTCGAACACCAGATAGTCGCGACGACTGACCTTCGGGATTCCATAGACGGGAAAGCAAACGGCCTGGTAGATGGTGACGAAGAGGTCAAGCAGGACCAGAGGAACGATCAGCGCGTAAATGACCGGCGCCGTCAGGATCACCAGGAGGCGCGCGTTCAGCACATATGTCGACAGACGTGTTCTTAGCTCCCGATGACGGCGCAGGATCTCTTCCTCAAAAAAGGCCCTACCCTTCTCAAGACCTACGCGAAGCTCGGCCCTACGTTGGGCGAGCTCCGCTTCGAGCTCAGCCTCCAGAATGCGAATCTTTTCGGTTAGTGCGACGATGTGCGGATTCATTGTGGAACTCCTCTCACCGAGGAATATGCACCATTCCATGCGCGACGGTTGTCTGATTCCGAAAGCTAAGGATCAAACGATCGTCAGGTTGAAATCTTGACCAAACAAAAGGTCCGGGGCGCGCGCCTAGCACGGCGGGCTTTCAACAAAGGGCAATGCCAACGCCGCGATCTCGTCGCCCCATATGGCGTGCGCGCGCCGGTTCGGATGGAAGCCGTCGCATGAAAACAGATCCGGCTCCAATGCTGAAATCCGCTCCACGACGAGACGCGGCAGCCGCTCCGCCAAACGATCGGCCGCCGCCTGCAGTGCGGCTGACCGCCAGCCCAGGATACTGCGAAGCGGCCAAGGAAGAGCCGGAAAGCACTCGAGGGGAGCGACACCACCCACGATGACTGCTGCGTCGCCGACGCGACTCCGCGCCGCGGTCACGAGTTCAGCAAGATCATCGGCGAAAGCCGCCGGAGAACGGTACGCCTTTGCGTCGTTGACGCCGAAGGCGACGACGAGAAGATCGACTGGTTCAGGTACGATGCGCGACAGAAGCTGTTCATGCGCATCCCTGACGGTTGCACCGGAAATCCCCTCGGCGCGCCAAGCGATCGCACGGCCGGTCAGACGTGCCAGCGCCCGCGCCGCGGTGGCAGCGACCGTATCGTCGCCACGCGCCAGTCCAATCCCGCATACCGTCGATTCGCCAATGGCGAGGAGCCGGATGGCTGGCCCCACACCCGGTACCTGTCCGTGATGTGGCGGCTCGGCGGCAGGCAAACACGGCACGCGGCGTCGCGTCGCTGCACCCTGCGCCATGGCCAGAGGCAACAGCACAAGCGACCCGAAGAGACCAGCGGCGATGGCCACGCGCGATGCTTTGACGCCAGGAAACACGGTTGGCCGGTTGGCCGCGGTCATGGAATTTTCAGATTGCCTCGGCGCCGCGCCCATGCAGTGGCGGGAAATGGTGAGCACGCTTTAACTCCCTCCAGCGAGAATGGCGCTGACGCGCCATCCCCGACACGCAGCAAGCACCCAACGTTGTGATCGTCGTCGCTTGCCGGCGACAACGTGACGACCGACGTAAAAAACGTTTCTTGGTGCCGTGAGTTCCGTCAGAAAAGATGTGTTTGTGGATCGCTGCGTTGCGCCGGCGACTTGAAGCTCGACGCGATATCAAGTCAGCTGGTGGGACATGAAGCCACGACGAGAGCGGCGGCCCGCTAGTGTCCCGATTCCGAAGTTCGTACCATTTCGCGGCGGCCTCTTATACGAACTTCGGAATCGAAGGACACTAGCAACTCTTTGAATCTAGTGTGGCTTTGGTTCAGAAGTCCGCATGTCGGACTCGCCGCGAGAATGATGCGGACTTCCGACCGCCACACCGGCGGTGGCCGATCGGCTTCTTACGATTTGGGTCGGCACGATCTTCTTCGGATCGACCTGTGAGCGATTTCCAAAATGCCGTCAAATCGAGCAAGATGGTGGGCGCGACAGGGATCGAACCTGTGACCCCCTCCATGTCAAGGAGGTGCTCTCCCGCTGAGCTACGCGCCCTTCAATGTCGGCATTCTCTTATCGGCTCCCCCCCGGCGAGGCAAGCCGTCGGCCGAGCGAGCTCAGGCCGCCAGCATCTTCTGGACTTCGTTGACCAGGTCGCGCAGGTGCACCGGCTTCGACAGCACCTTGGCGTTCTTGGGCGCCTGCGAATCCGAATTCAGCGCGACCGCCGCAAAACCGGTGATGAACATGATCTTGATATCGGGATCGAGCTCGGAGGCGCGGCGGGCGAGCTCAATGCCGTCCATTTCAGGCATCACGATGTCCGTGAGCAGAAGCTCGAACGGCTCCTCGCGCAGGCGCTGATAAGCCGAAAGGCCGTTGTCGTAGGAGATCACTTCATAGCCGGCGTTCTGCAGCGCTTTGACGAGGAACCGGCGCATGTCGGTATCGTCTTCCGCCAGAAGAATCTTCGACATCTCTGTGCTCATTGAAGGCCGGCGTCCCCGTGATTGTCCCCAAAGCGCATAAGCCGGATGCCGGGTAAATATCGGGTGAACTATATATCGGCCCTGGCTTCTCGGCCATGGACAAGTGCCGGTTTCGGGGCATAGTGGTGGCCTTAAGGAAGCTTGGGTCGGGGCCTTCCACCGTACGAGGCACACACGTCCATGCGCGCGACCAAAGACGAACTGGACCCCCCTTTCGAGATTCTCGAACCGGTGGAGTCGCGCGGCCCGGTCGTATTCAACTCTCCGCACAGCGGCAGCGTCTATCCGCGGGAATTCCTGGCGACGGCGCGGCTCGACGTGGCGACGCTGCGCCGCTCGGAGGATTCATTCGTCGACGAACTGATCATCGGCGTGCTCAAGCGCGGCCATCCGGTGATGCGGGCGCACTTTCCGCGCTGCTATATCGACGTCAATCGCGAGCCCTACGAACTCGATCCACGGATGTTCGACGGCCGCCTGCCCTCTTTCGCCAATACGCGGTCGATGCGAGTCGCAGGCGGGCTCGGCACCATCGCGCGCGTGGTCGGCGACGCGCAGGAAATCTACGGCCAGCGGATTCCCGTCGACGATGCGATCCGCCGGATCGAAAGCCTCTACAAGCCCTATCATCGCGCGTTGCGCCGGCTGTTCACCCGCGTCCACCGCGATTTCGGCGCGGCGGTCCTGGTCGACTGCCATTCCATGCCCTCGACCGCAGGCGCCAAGGACGAGCGCCCGCGCGCCGACGTGGTGCTGGGTGACCGCTACGGCACGAGCTGCGTCCCGGCGGTGGCCGAGACAATTGAATCGACATTCCGCGAGCTCGGCTATCTGGTCAGCCGCAACAAGCCCTATGCTGGCGGATTTATCACCGAGCACTACGGCAACCCGACGGTCGGCCTGCACGCCATCCAGCTCGAGTTCAACCGGGCGCTCTACATGGATGAGCGGCGCTATGAGCGCACCGCGTCCTTCGCGACGCTGGCAGCCGACCTGGAAACGCTGGCGGACCGGCTAGCCGATATCCCGGCGCAGGAGTTGCAGCCCTACCGGGCGGCGGCCGAATAACGGACCATGATCCTCGGGCGCAACCCCGGGGGGATCAGGCTGAGGCTGAAAAAGAAAAAAGGGCCGCGGTTGCCCACGGCCCAAGTCTAGGGAGGAAACGCCCAAGGAGGGCAGCGGTAGCGCAGGCGCCACCGCACTGCAAAAAGATACACTGCGATGCACAAAATGCAAGAGTCGATTTGGCGTCCGGGCGCCCCTCACCCGAAGCCCTTGTGGACAATAAGAAAAAAGGGCCGCCTGCGTTAGCAAGCGGCCCAAGTCTAGGGAGGAAACGCCCAAGGAGGGCAACGGTAACGCCGGAGCGCTACCGCACCGCAAACAGATGGACGTTCTGACCCGAAATAGCAAGTGATGCTGACCTATTTATCCATGCGAATATGCAAAGCTGCGCTTCCAACACCACAGGCCGGTTTCAAATGAAACTGACGGATAATGGGAAATTCAGCGTTTGAAAACAACGAGATACCCTCGCCTGCCGCGCCGCAAGCAGATCCATTTTGGAGGTATTCCCAGTTTGGCGGCGAACAGTCGCAGTGATTATGCACCATGACGGCGATCGATTTCTCCGCGTTTGTGGACGAATTGGCCTCGGTCTCGGGCGAGACCATCCTGCCGTTCTTCCGCACTGCACTCAGCGTCACCGACAAGGGTAACGGCCAGTTCGACCCTGTCACCGCTGCGGATCACGCGGCGGAGACGGCCATGCGCAACCTGATTCGCGCTACGTTTCCCGAGCACGGCGTGATTGGCGAGGAATTCGGCGCCGAGCGCGCTGATGCCGAATATGTCTGGGTGCTCGACCCGATCGACGGCACCAAGTCCTTCATGGCCGGCATGCCAGGCTGGGGCACGCTGATCGCGCTGACACGGTTCGGCGAACCGGTCTTCGGCATGATGAGCCAGCCCTTCATCCGGGAGCGCTTCAGCGGCGACGGCCAGGCGGCGCAGTACAGGGGACCGGCCGGCAATCGGGAGCTGCGCGTACGGACCTGCGCGACGCTGGCCGATGTCGTCCTGTACACGACCAGCCCGCTCCTGATGAACGACGCCGACCGCAAGGCCTTCGGCAAGGTCGAAGCCGCGGTGCGCCTCTCACGCTACGGCGGCGATTGCTACGCCTACTGCATGCTGGCCGCCGGGCATGTCGACCTCGTCATCGAGACCGGGCTCAAGCCCTACGACATCATCCCGCTGGTGCCGATCGTCGCCGGCGCCGGCGGCATCATCACCACCTGGGAGAATGGCCCGCCGGTCAACGGTGGCCGCATCGTCGCGGCCAGCGACAGACGCGTGCACGCCGCGGCGCTGGAGTTGCTCAGAGCATGATCCGAAAAATTGGGTACGGTTTTCGGAAAAGATCATGCTCAACAAGACGCCAGTGTGGTGGTTCAGTAGCCCGTAGCGAAATTCAAAACGCGGCCGTTCCTGGCACGAAGGCGTCAAAGGCCGCCAGCACCTGTCCGCGAAACCGATCCTGCTCCATCAACATTTCGTGGCGCGCGCCGGGCACGATCAGATGCGATCCAGCGCGCAGGCGCGCGGCGAATTCATCGATCGCGATGGTCGACACAATCTGATCGTGGCCGGCGGCAATCACCAGCATCGGCTGCCGGATCTTGGCTGGATAGCCCGGCTCGGAGAGCGTGGCGATCATCCGGAATGCAGAGTCCGCCCACGCCACCGTGGGCCAACCGATCGCGAGCGACGGATCCGCCTCCAGCACGGCGACGTTGCGCGCATAGCGCACCGGATCCGATGTCAGCAGATTGTCCATGAAGGGGCGCTGCTGCATCACCGATGCGTCGCCCCCGGGCACGTAAGCGCCTCCGAGGCCGAGCATCCGCATCGTGCGCACCGCGATGCGCGTCGCCATCGAACGGCGCAGACCGGGTAAGCCAATCAACGGCGCCAGGAGCACCATCCGGTCGAACCAGCGATGCCCCTGATGCGCCGCGCGGATGAGCACCGTGGCGCCCATCGAATGCGCCAGTGCGAACACCGGCGGTGGACAATCCGGAAGCACCACCTCCTGCATGAAGGTCGTGAGATCGACGTCGTAGTCTGCAAAGCGCCGCACATAGCCTTTGCGCGGATTGCGCAACTGCCGTTCCGAACCGCCTTGCCCGCGCCAATCGAGCGCGGCCACCGCGAAGCCGCGCGCGCGCAGATCGCGAATAGTCTCGAAATACTTCTCGATGAATTCGGCGCGGCCGGGAAACAGGCACACGGTTCCTTTGCGCCCCGGCGGCGGCGCCCAGCGCGCAAAGCGCAAGCCCACGCCGTCCGGCGTTTTCAGCATGCCGGTGACGGCACTATCGGGCACCGGATTGGCGGGAATGGAAACGAGGTTCATGGCTGGGGAATCGATCCCGGTGCGGGAGACGCATGGCGTTATAGCAGGGCTCAGCAACCGCTCAACGAAACTCACGTATCCCGGTGGTCGAGATGCGGAACCCGTTTGCCTGCGCCCATCGAACGATTCATGAATAAGTATCAATGATTTAATGCCTCTTGCAGGTATCAGAGACCGCCCCATATGCAGGGCGTGCAGGCCCATTGTGGATGCACGTCAACCCGGTCTGGCCCTTCGGGGCGGACCTTCTGCATGTCGCTTTATGGAGGATATGCCATGCGAACTTATGATCTTGCTCCCCTCTATCGTTCGACCGTCGGTTTCGACCGGCTGTTCAATCTCTTCGATCAGGTCGCCGGACATGACGGCGCGCCGGGTTACCCGCCCTACAATATCGAGCGGACCGGCGAGAACGACTATCGCGTCACGGTAGCCGTTGCCGGCTTCTCGGAGGCTGACCTCTCGATCGAGGCGAAGGAGAACACGCTGACGATCCGCGGCGAGAAGCAGACCAAGACCGACGAGCAAAAGGGCGAGACGCTCTATCAGGGCATCGCCGCGCGCGCCTTCGAGCGCGTGTTCCAGCTTGCCGACTACGTCCAGGTGAAGGGCGCGGCGCTGGAGAACGGTCTCCTGCACGTCGACCTCATCCGCGAAGTCCCCGAGGCCAAGAAGCCGCGCCAAATCAAGATTGGCAACGGCCAGCCGAAGGTGGTCGAGCAGAAGGCTGCCTAAGCAGTCGATCAGCGATGATTTGACGGGAGCGCCCCGGCCATGCCGGGGCGCTTTTGCTGTGCGCCAAGATCAAGCCCACACTTTCCGTTGAGCATGATCCCTCGGGTCGAACCCGAGGGGCACGTTGTCCGAAAACCGGTCCCACCCCGGATCAAGTCCGGGGCAGACTTTCGGAATCATGCTCAGTCGAGCGGAGCAACGGGGACCATCTGCGTTTCCGCGGGCTGCGCTGCGCTCGGCGCGGCCGGCGCCGAAGTCGCTGCGGTCTGCTCAGCCTCCGGAGAGGTCTCCCGCACCGCCGCCTGTGGCGCCGCCGCGGGCGCGGCTGCTGGTGGTGCCGTCTCGTTCGATGCGATCGTCGGCCGCGGGCGCGGCAGCGGAGTGCGCTCGGGGCGCGCAACTGCTGGCTTGTTCGCCGACCGATCGTCCTGGCCCGCGGCTGCCGGCGCCTGCGGCACCGATGCATGCGGCGGCGTAGCGCGCACCGTCCGGGCAGGCGGGCGTGGCGAGTCTTTCACTTCCGGCGCCGGCGGTGCGCCAGCCGATGGCGGCGGCGCCGCGGCATGCTCCCGCGGCGGCATCGGGACCAGGCCGCGTGGCCGCCGCACCGGATGGTCCGCGAAGCGCGGGTCGTACGCCGGCGAGGCGCGGACAATGCGACCGTTGTGAGCGTTCACGACCACGCGCAGCTGACCGCCCATGTTGTCGGAGGCGAGCAGGAGGTAGCGTCCTCCGCGCCGGGCGGGGCGAGTCAGCGGGCGCAAACCCGACGCGCGCACGATCATCAAGATTTCGTTCGGCGGCAGTCCCGGCCGAACCATCGGCTCCATCACCGGCGGTTCGACCATCGGCGGCGGCGCCGCATAGACGCGCGGAGGACCGACATAAACCTGCGCCTGCGTCGACGTTGCTGCAGCAACGCCGAGCGCGGTCAGTCCCACGCAGAGTGCGACCCTGTGTTTCAAGACACCTCTCCCCTGGTCTTGTTATGGCGTTAACCCCTAGGCGGAGCAGATGCCGAAATTCGGGCAGAGCCAGCCACAGGAGCGCCACAAATACCGCCGTTTCCGCGGCCTAGCCGACTATCTTTGCGAAACATGCCGGATCAGCGCATCGAGCGAGATCGCGCCGGGCCCGACCGACATCAGTACCATCAGGATCGCGAACAGGTAGATATGCGCCGACCACAACGCTTCAGGCGCGACATAGACCTGGATCAGCACAGTCATGATCAGGAGCGCCAGCGCCGACAGCCGCGTGGCGAACCCAAGCATCAGGCACACCGGCAGCGCGAATTCGGCATAGGTGAAAAGATAGGCTGCCACGGTCGGCGGAATCGGCAGCGCAGCGTATTGCGCCTGAAACAGCTCGAACGTCGACGGCTTGATCGCGGCTGGAAGCACGATCGTGAAATCGTCGCCCGGGTTGAAGAGCGAGATGGGGATTTCGGGGCCGGCGATTTTCGTCTGTCCGGAGACGAAGAAAACGCGCGCGATGATAAAGCGCAGCCCGAGCGCGACCAGCGCATAAGGCACCACGGCGCAGATCGCGACAAGCTTGTCGATGGCGGTCGCGATGAGTGACGACGAGCGCGACTCCCGCGAGATGTCGGAGCTTGATATCGCCACTTGGGTTCTCCACCTTGAGCCGTACCCGGGTCACAACGGGATTATAGGCGGGAACGGCCGACGGTCAGGTACAGGCGATTTTTCGGCATTGGGTGGCGGTAGACCGGAACCAGATCGCCATTCCCGCTCTAACCAATACGGGTCGCCCGAATCCGGAATTTAGAATTAGGCGAACCCTTGTATCCGTGGCTAAAATTTGTCATGGTGAGTTAGGACAGTATTGCTGTCCCACTTGGCGGTACGCCTCATGCTTCGGCTGGACATGGTTCGGGCCGGGCTTCGGGGTGGACGCCAAACAGGAACGGTCAGGCGCTGCTCGACTGCGGCAGCGAAAAGGCCGTCAACGCGACCCAGAACGGCGGTGCCTTGCACCCGCAGCGTCCACGGCGCTGGGGACCTGATGCAACCGGTCTGGCGACATGCCGACACGCCAACTGGCATGACCGACGGAAGATATGAGGATGCGAACGAGGGCGACACGGAAGCGCGAGATGAGCCGGCGGCGCGGCGTGAAGCCCGCTGCGCGTGACGGGCGTTTGCTTGGGCCACTGCTTGGGCGACGGCTTGGGCCGCTTGGCGACACTGCCGATCCCGGACTTCCGCCCGCGCAGGGTCTCTACGATCCCGCGCTCGACAAGGACGCCTGCGGCGTCGGCTTCATCGCCGACATCAAGGGCCGCAAATCGCATCAACTGGTCGAAGACGCGATATCCATTCTCTGCAACCTCGAGCATCGTGGGGCAGTCGGCGCCGATCCGCGTGCCGGCGACGGCGCCGGCATCCTCGTGCAGATTCCGCACGCTTTCTTCGTCAAGGTGGCGGACAGGCACGGCTTCAAACTGCCGAACCCCGGCGAATACGCGGTCGGGCAGTTGTTCATGCCGACCGATCCGGACTGGCGACAGATCATCCGCGACATCTACACGCAGACGATCAAGCGCGAGGGCCTGGTGCTGCTCGGCTGGCGCGATGTGCCGACCGACAACTCGACGCTGGGCGCGACCGTGAAGCCGACCGAGCCGGTGCACCAGCAGGTGTTCATCGGCCGCGGCAAGAAGATCAAGGACGAAAGCGAGTTCGAGCGCCGGCTCTATATCCTGCGCAAGTTGATCTCGAGCGCGATCTATTCGCGCCGTGAGCGACGGCTCTCGAACTACTATCCGGTGTCGATCTCCTGTCGCACCATCGTCTACAAGGGGATGTTCCTGGCCGACCAGCTCGGCACCTACTACCCGGACCTGCACGATCCCGATTTCGAGAGCGCGCTCGCGCTTGTGCATCAGCGTTTCTCGACCAATACGTTCCCGACCTGGTCGCTTGCGCATCCCTACCGGATGATCGCCCACAACGGCGAGATCAACACGCTGCGCGGCAACAACAACTGGATGGCGGCGCGGCAGGCGTCGGTCTCCTCGCCGCTGTTCGGCGATGACATCTCGAAACTCTGGCCGATCTCCTATGAAGGCCAATCGGATACCGCCTGCTTCGACAACGCGCTCGAATTCCTGGTGCAGGGCGGCTATCCGCTCGCGCACGCAATGATGATGATGATTCCCGAAGCGTGGGCGGGCAATCCGCTCATGGACGAGGAGCGGCGCGCCTTCTACGAGTACAACGCCGCGCTGATGGAGCCGTGGGACGGCCCGGCCGCCATCGCCTTCACCAACGGCCACCAGATCGGCGCTACCCTCGACCGCAACGGGCTTCGCCCGGCGCGCTACTACATCACCCGCGACGAGCGCATCGTCATGGCGTCCGAGATGGGCGTGCTGCCGATCCCGGAGAAGGACATCGTCACCAAGTGGCGGCTGCAGCCCGGCAAGATGCTGCTGGTCGATCTCGACGAAGGCCGGCTGATTCCCGACGAAGAGCTCAAGGCCACGCTCGCCAAGAGCCACCCCTATCGGGACTGGCTCGAGAACACGCAGATCGTTCTCGAAGACCTGCCGTCGGCAAACGGAAAGCCGGTGAGCTCCAATCTGCCGCTGCTCGATCGGCAGCAGGCGTTCGGCTACACGCAGGAAGATCTGAGGCTCCTGATG
The DNA here is from genome assembly GCA_009377695.1 of Hyphomicrobiales bacterium. Taxonomy (GTDB): domain Bacteria; phylum Pseudomonadota; class Alphaproteobacteria; order Rhizobiales; family Xanthobacteraceae; genus VAZQ01. The sequence goes on from WHTP01000006.1 coordinate 77,032, forward strand.
GCCCCGATGGCGACGCAGGGCGAGGAAGCCGTCGGCTCCATGGGCACCGACACGCCGATCTCGGCCTTGTCGGACAAATCGAAGCTCCTGTTCACCTACTTCAAGCAGAACTTCGCGCAGGTGACGAACCCGCCGATCGATCCGATCCGCGAGGAACTGGTGATGTCGCTGGTCTCGATCATCGGTCCGCGGCCGAATCTGTTCGACCTCGAAGGCTCTTCGCGCCTGAAGCGCCTGGAAGCGCGCCAGCCGATCCTGACCAACGAGGATCTGGAAAAGATCCGCTCGATCTCCGAGGTCGGCAATGGGCATTTCAAGTCGCGCTTCCTCGACACCACCTGGCCGGCCGAGCAAGGCGTCGACGGATTGCGCGACAAGATCGACCGGCTCTGCGCACGCGCGGAATCGGCAGTGCGCGAAGGCATCAACATCATCATCCTGTCGGACCGTCGCGTCAGCGCCGAGCGCATTCCGATGCCGTCGCTGCTCGCCTGCGCGGCCGTGCACCATCATTTGATCCGGCAGGGACTGCGCACGTCGGTCGGCCTGGTGGTGGAATCCGGCGAGCCGCGTGAGGTGCACCACTTCTGCTGCCTCGCAGGCTACGGCGCGGAGGCGATCAATCCCTATCTCGCGTTCGAGACGCTGATCGCCATGGCAGACAAGCTGCCGCAGAAGATCGAGCCGCAAGAAACGGTCAGGCGCTACACCAAGGCCGTCGATAAGGGCATCCTCAAGGTAATGTCCAAGATGGGCATCTCGACATACCAATCCTATTGCGGCGCGCAGATTTTCGACGCGGTCGGGCTCAAGTCCGATTTCGTGTCCGAGTTCTTTGCCGGAACCGCCACCCGCATTGAGGGCGTCGGTCTCGCGCAGATCGCCGAGGAAACGGTCCGGCGGCATCGCGATGCCTTCGGTGACGCGCCGATCTATCGCAACGCGCTCGACGTCGGCGGCGAGTACCAGTACCGCGTCCGCGGCGAGGACCATGTCTGGACCACCGGCACGGTGTCCGCGCTCCAGCATGCCGTGCGCGGCAATCTGCCGGAGCAGTACCGCGCCTATGCCCAGGTTTCGAATGAACAGACGGAGCGCTTGCTGACCATCCGCGGCCTGTTCCGCCTCAAGTCCGCCGAGGACGAGGGCCGCAAACCGGTGCCGCTCGACGAGGTCGAGCCGGCCAAGGAGATCGTGAAGCGTTTCGCCACCGGCGCCATGTCGTTCGGCTCGATCTCGCGCGAGGCCCACACCACGCTCGCGATCGCGATGAATCGCATCGGCGGCAAGTCGAACACCGGCGAAGGCGGCGAGGAAGCCGACCGCTTCAAGCCAATGCCGAATGGCGACTCCATGCGGTCGGCGATCAAACAGGTGGCGTCCGGCCGCTTCGGAGTCACCGCCGAGTATCTCGTCAACTCGGACATGATGCAGATCAAGATGGCGCAAGGCGCGAAGCCCGGCGAAGGCGGACAGTTGCCCGGGCACAAGGTCGACAAGATCATCGCCAAGGTCCGGCATTCGACGCCAGGTGTCGGCCTAATCTCGCCGCCGCCGCACCACGACATCTATTCGATCGAAGACCTGGCGCAGCTCATCTTCGACCTGAAGAACGTCAACCCTGCCGGCCTGGTGTCGGTGAAGCTCGTCTCCGAGGTCGGCGTCGGCACCGTTGCGGCCGGCGTCTCCAAGGCGCGCGCCGATCACGTCACGATTTCCGGTTTCGAGGGCGGCACTGGAGCCAGCCCCCTCACGTCGCTCAAGCATGCCGGCTCGCCGTGGGAGATCGGCCTCGCCGAGACGCACCAGACGCTGGTCGCCAATCGCCTGCGCAGCCGCATCTCGGTGCAGGTCGATGGCGGCATCCGCACCGGCCGCGACGTGGTGGTGGGCGCGCTGCTGGGTGCCGACGAATTCGGCTTCTCGACTGCGCCGCTGATCGCGGCTGGCTGCATCATGATGCGCAAGTGCCACCTCAACACCTGCCCGGTCGGCGTCGCGACGCAAGACCCGGTGCTGCGCGCGCGTTTCGTCGGCAAGCCCGAGCATGTGATCAATTTCTTCTTCTTCGTCGCCGAAGAGGTGCGCGAGATCATGGCGGCGCTCGGCTATCGCACGTTCAACGAGATGGTCGGGCAGATGCAGATGCTCGATAAGCGCCACGTGGTCGAGCACTGGAAAGCCAACGGCCTCGATTTCACCAAGCTGTTCCATAAGCCTGAGGCCGGCAAGAACGTCAGCATCTTCAAAAACGAGGCGCAGGACCACAAGATCGACAGGATTCTCGACCGGCGCTTGATTGCGCAGTCGCAGGCGGCTCTCGACCGCGGTGCGCCCGTGCGCATCGTCACCGCGATCAAGAATACCGACCGCACCGTCGGCGCGATGCTCTCCGGTGAGATCGCCAAGCGCTACGGCCACGAAGGACTGCCCGACGACACCATCAACGTGAAATTCGCCGGCACCGCCGGCCAGAGCTTTGGCGCTTGGCTTGCGCGCGGCGTCACTTTCGAGCTCGAAGGCGACGCCAACGACTATGTCGGTAAAGGCTTGTCCGGCGGCCGCATCATCATCCGGCCGGCGGCGGATGCGGGCATCGTGCCGGAAGAATCGATCATCGTCGGCAACACGGTGCTTTACGGCGCGATCGAAGGCGAGTGCTATTTCCGCGGCGTCGCCGGCGAGCGTTTCGCCGTGCGCAACTCCGGCGTCATCGCGGTCATCGAGGGTGCCGGCGACCATTGCTGCGAATACATGACCGGCGGCATCGTCGTCGTGCTTGGCAAGACCGGGCGCAACTTCGCCGCCGGCATGTCGGGCGGCATCGCCTATGTGCTGGACGAGGACGGCACCTTCGAGCGGCTCTGCAACATGACGATGGTCGAGCTCGAGCCGCTGCCCGCTGAGGAGGAGATTTCAGCGCGCGAATACCACCACGCCCACGATCTCGAAACCTCCGGTTGGGTCGAGGTGCTGCAGGATATGACGCGCTACGATGTCGAGCGCCTGCACCTCTTGATCACGCGGCACGCCCGCTTCACCGGCTCCAAGCACGCTGCCCGCATCCTTGCCAACTGGCCCCGTTATTGCGCGATGTTCCGCAAGGTGATGCCGGTCGAGTACCGCCGTGCGCTGGTCGAGATGGAGAAGGCGCGCACCATGCAGGCGGCGGAGTAGTTCGAGTACTCAATGGGCAAGATCACCGGTTTCCTCGAATTCGAACGCGACGACCGCGGCTACGAGCCGGTCGAGGAACGCGTCAAGCATTGGCGCGAATTCGTGCTGCCGCTCAGCGAGGGCGAGACCACGACGCAGGCGGCGCGCTGCATGGACTGTGGCGTGCCCTATTGCCACGGCACCAGCATCATGACAGGTGCGCCCACCGGCTGCCCCGTGAACAACCTGATTCCAGACTGGAACGACCTCGTCTACCGCGGCGACTGGGAAGAGGCCGCGCGCAATCTGCACTCGACCAATAATTTTCCGGAAGTGACCGGCCGCGTCTGTCCTGCGCCGTGCGAGGCGTCCTGCACGCTCAACATCGACGACAACCCCGTCACCATCAAGACCATCGAATGCGCGATCGCCGACCGCGCAATTTCACAGGGATTGAGGCCCGAGCCGCCAACCGAGAAGACCGGCAAGAAGGTCGCCGTCATCGGATCAGGTCCGGCCGGCATGGCCTGCGCGCAGCAGTTGGCGCGCGCGGGACACGACGTGCATGTGTTCGAGAAATACGCCAAGGCCGGCGGATTGATGCGCTACGGCATTCCCGACTTCAAGATGGAGAAGCACCACATCGAGCGCCGCGTCGACCAGATGGAAGCGGAGGGCGTGACCTTCCACTACAACGCTTATGTCGGCGTGAACGTCGATGCGGCGAAGCTCGTCGCCGAATACGACGCGGTCGTGCTCGCGGGCGGCGCCGAGAAAGGCCGCGACCTGCCGATCCCGGGCCGCGGTCTCAAGGGCATCCACTTCGCAATGGAGTTTCTGCCGCAGCAAAACCGCCGCGTCTCGGGCGAGGCGCAGGTGCCCGGCGCAGAGCCGATCCTTGCCACCGGCAAGCACGTCGTCGTCATCGGCGGCGGCGATACCGGCTCCGACTGCATCGGCACCTCGTTCCGGCAGGGCGCATTGTCGGTGACCAATTTCGAGATCATGCCGCAGCCGCCGGAGAAGGAGAACAAACTCCTCACCTGGCCGGACTGGCCGTGGAAACTGCGCACCTCGTCGAGCCATGAGGAAGGCGCCGAGCGTGACTTCGCGGTCGGCACAATCGAGTTCTCAGGCGAGAACGGCCATGTCGCGAAGCTCAAATGCGCCAAGGTCGACGACAAATTCCAGCCCATGCCTGGTACCGAATTCGACGTAAAGGCAGACCTGGTGCTGCTTGCGATGGGCTTCGTCTCGCCCGTACACGAGGGCATGATCAAGTCGCTCGCGCTCGAGCTCGATCCGCGCGGCAACGTCAAGGCCGACACGGTGTTTTACCGCAGCTCGAATCCCAAGGTGTTCGCCTGCGGCGACATGCGCCGCGGACAGTCGCTCGTCGTATGGGCGATCCGCGAAGGTCGCCAGGCCGCGCATTCCGTCGACAAATTCCTGATGGGGTCGACGACGCTGCCGCGCTAGAGTGGTGGTTCAGAAGTCCGCATCATCTCGCGGCGAGTCCGACATGTGGACTTCTGAACCAAAGCCAGATTCAAAGAGTTGCTAGTCCTTCGATTCCGAAGTTCGCAATACGCCGCGTCACACTCCGGGGCACTCGCGATTCTATGCTTCTAGTCCCGCTTTAGTGTCGCTTTTGATTTGAAGTTTCCTAGCCGAGCTTGCTGCAAACGCTGTAGGAACGTCAAATCGGCGGCGCTAGCCGGCTGATTTCAGCGGCCGAAGATTGGCCATGGCGGTCGCGGGAAGGAATCGTTGCTCGCGCGCGGGGGAGCGCGGCGTTGTCGCGGCGCCGCTTGGTGTTTGGCCTCACCGTTGGGCTGCTGTTGGACCTTGGGACGCGGTGCGGCGGTCGCGGATGGAGCTTGCGGCGCCGGTCGTTGCGGTACGGCCTGCGGCGCAGGTTTTGCTGTTGATGGTTGAGGCTTCGACTGCTGAGGCGTCGCCTGCACCTCTTCGGGCTCGCCTTCGCTGATCGTCGCGACGTCGCTGCGCGGCCAGACGAAATTATCGGCGCGGCCGGCCGGCGCGGTGACGGGCTCGCCGCGCACCAACACACGAGTCGCAAGCGGATCATTTCCGGCCTGGCGTGTCGGGCCGCCGCCAAGCAACTCGTTACCGCCGATCGATGCTGTCAGTGGGATCACAGGTCCTGCGAGCGGACGACTGCTGCCGGATCGGCCCGACTGCAGCAGCGCCGGATCCGGCGCTGGCAGCGCCACCGGCGTCTGCCGCGCAACCAAGCTGCGCAGGATTTCGCGCTCGACATAGTGGGCGAGCTTGCGGGCGCCGGCGCGCGTGAAGTAGACGCCGTCGCCTGAACGCAGGCGGCGGATCTGGCCTTCAAAGTCCGGCCCCTGCAGCACATAGCGGCTGGCCTCGTCGACGAAGCCGTCCCAGATGTCGACATAGACAATGCCCGCGCGCTCGGCACGGGTGCGGTAGAGCTCGTTGAGGTAGACCGCGTCGGCCGACTGGCGCGTGTTTCGCTGCGGC
>WHTP01000134.1 GCA_009377695.1 Hyphomicrobiales bacterium
CATGGACGAGCCGCGCCGACGATTCGCCGCGATGATGTCCGGTCTGGACATTCATTACGACCTCGGTGAGGGGCATCCGCTGCTCGGACGCCGCATGCCCGATCTCGACTTGGTCACCGAAAACGGCCCGCTGCGGGTCTTCAGCCTGCTCCACGCTGCCCGGCCGATGCTCCTCAACCTCAGTGAGCCCGGTGCCTTCGACATCACGCCATGGGCGGATCGGGTCCATTTGGTCGACGCCAAATACGTTGGTCCGTGGGAGCTTCCGGCTCTTGGGCCGGTCACTGCGCCCATCGCCGTGTTGGTTCGGCCCGACGGATATGTGGCTTGGGTGGGAGACCTGACCCAGCCGGGGCTCGCTGACGCGCTAACCACTTGGTTCGGACCGCCTACTGCGGCATAGCGCATCGGCTTCCAAAATCATTCCGTGAGGAGTTCTCAGGAGACATGTCCTGGGTCCGAAGGATATGCGAGCAATCGTAGTAGCTTTGGCGAGCTCCGGTCGCCCCCGGATGCAATTGCGAGCCGGCGACTACGATATCATAGCGCTCCGGCGGAAACGTAGTTATCAGTTTCATCAACGCTGGGGCGCCATTTCGGTAAAACTGCGAACGCCAGCAGCCGCCGCTTCTACGCCCGCAGCGGTTGCGAGGCGATCCTGTGTCGATGATGCAGACTGATCGCCGCGCTCGCGCGATATACATGGCTGCGGACAGTCAGGCGAAGCTCCCACCGATAATGATTGCGTCAATCGCATCAGGCGTAGCCCACCCAGCCGCGGAATGTGAAGCCGGCATAGAACAGGCTGACGTTCGAGAAGCCGGCTTCGCGCAGGATCACTTCGTCCTGCTCTGGCGTGAGGATGGTCAGTTGCGTGTCAATCGCCGCGCGGGCATTCGCCGCCTTGTCGGGATCGCCCCCAGAGTCCACCACGAATGCAGCGAATCGCGATAGCCAAACTGAGCGCTCGTCCTGCGGAATGCTAAAGTGTGCGACTACGAAGGGTGCGCCAGGCTTGAGGCGGCGGTGAACTTCGGCTGTCGTGCGTTGCCGTTCCTCGAGGGTTAAGAAGTGCAACGTCATAAGACAGGTCGCCGCATCGAACGGCCCGATCGGCGCGTCGCTGATGTAGCCCTGATGCAGGGTCGCGCGCGAAGCGAACGGTCCTAGGATCCGTTGGGCCAGTTTCAGCATCTCGTCACTTGGATCGACGCCGTCGAAGCTCCAACCCGGACGGGCCTCCGCAAATGTTTTCAACTCCAGCCCGCCGCCTGCGCCGAGAACCAGCACGCGGGCATCTTCCGGGACGCGCTCCGCAAGCAGGAGCGCCGTCATGCGTTGCATGGCGTAGTAGCCGGGCACGTTTCGTGGCGCCCCCTCGGCGTATCGTGCCACAGCCTGAGGATCGGAGAAGGGGTTCATCCGCTCGCTCACCACACCAACTCGAAGGATTCCAGGTCGAGAAGGCGAAACTCGACAGGGCGTTCTGGCATGCCGCGCGGCTTTGGCGATGAGACTTGCTTGGGGGATGAGGCATCGCCCGATGCCCAGCCAACACAGTCGCTGGTGACTTCTGCGTCATGACGCATGGGTGTTCTCCAAATGATGAGATTCTCCGCGGGCAATGAGGCGCTCGTGGACATCGGCGCTCAGCATTGCCTGTTCGACGAGGCAGCCGGACGTCTCTGTCCCTCTTGCCCCATTAGCGAGAACCAAAGGGCTGCCGAGCGCTGTATAGACGTCGCGCAACGTTACCTTCGATAGGTTGCAGGCCAGCGTCCACCCGCCGCCATGGCCCTTTTCCGACCGGACGTATCCTTGGTCCCTCACGCCAGCCAGATTCGCCGGATCACCACGGGATTGGTGTCCATTGGCTTTGCCAGCATCTCGGAAGTCAGCGGGCCTCCGTGCTCTGCCATGTGCAAAAAGGAGGTGGAGCACCCCCGATAATCTGCTATCTCGTATCACGCAACATTATATGTTGCATGATGGCGCGAGAGTCAAGATTCCGGCTTTGGGTAACGGTTTATTCCGGAGACATCGTGGACTGCACCCGTTGGGTGAGACACTAATTAGGGACAGGTAACACGCTCCGCGTTAGAACGGCTTCTCGGCCTTGTCGCTGCGATACAGGTTTACGTAGGTTTCTCGTCGTTTGACTTTCGGCGATTTCGCGACCTTGCGCCAAGCGTTCCAGGACTGCTGGTCGCGCCAACACTCGAAAAGGTTGATGCGGTCTGGATCGACTGAGTCCGCGCTGATCGATAGGTCAAGGCAGCCGTCGTACTTCCTTGCCCGTTCGACCATGCCGGCGAACGCTTCTACAGCAGCGTCGCGTTTATGGGCTTCGGTGAGCGTATATCCAGCTATGATAATCATAAGCGCTTCTCCTTCGAGGCCCTCGTCCACATGTCTGCAACCGGCTCACTCAGCAAACCCCGTAATGGGATCGAAAAAGGACCGCCGCGCTGCTGGTTGTGTGAAGGTCAGACGCCCTTCACATAGCCCAGCGCTTCCACGATCTGCCCGTCGCGCACCCGCATGAGATTCACCCCACGTACCGAATTGCCATGCTCCGGGCCCCATCTGAGCCGCCACTGGATTTCGCCGCGGTCACCGCGCGCGATAATGCATTCGGTCTCAAAGTAGGCACCGGACATTGTGGCAATGCCCGTCCACAACTGGATGCAGGCTGCCTTGCCTTCGTGGCGGGAGCCGTCTGGCGCGGGCTGCGTGTTTTCGATGACGCAATCATCGGCAACGAGGCCCTGCAGAGCCGTAGGATCGTGGCTCAGGAACACTTGATTGAAGCGCGTCAGGATCTCGGCGGTCTGGACACTTTCCGGATCGTTGAAGCTATCTTTTGTCATCATGGACTCCGTTGTCTGCGTCACGCCGCTACGCCGGCGCGAAGAAAATGCCATTGGCGCGGTGAGCGAGCCCTTCGGCTTTGAGTGCTTCACGCACCGCGGGACGAGCGCCGACTTGGCGCATGAATGCCTCGAGCCGCGGCCAACGTGATAGATCAATGTTCAGCCAGGACGACCAGTTGAGACAGACGAAGAGATAGATATCCGCGACACTCAGCCTGTCCCCAATCAGAAAGTCTCCCGCAAACTGGGCCGATATCCAATCGAGACGCGCTGTGACATGGTTTCGAAGGACATCCTTCACCGCCGCATAATCGGGATAGAACATCTGGGCCATCGGCTTGTGGAGCTCCGTCGCTACGAAGTTCAGCAATGACTGGATGCGCCGGCGTTCATGAGCATCTCTCGGGGCCAGGCCGCCTGTTGGCTTCATGTCAGCCAGGTGCTGAACGATCGCCGGCCCTTCCATCAGAATTTCGCCGTCGTCCAACACCAACACCGGCACGTAGCCGTTGGGATTGATGGCAAGGAAATCCTCCCCGTCAGGGGTTTTGTGCGTGCCTCGCTCGACCTCGATGATGTGGACATCGAGTTCGAGCTCCCGAGCGACGATATGAGGCGACAGGGAGCAGGCCGCCTGGTGGATATAAAGTTTCATCATTTCTCCGATCCTCACCCGTCAAATCGATCACGGCTCGACTTTTATTCAGCCTCGCATATAATTCTCGTGACATCAAGGCTTTTATGCGAGGCTGAATAAAAATGACGAACCCCAGACGCGGGCGGCCAGTCCAATACGATCGGGAGCAGGCGCTTCAGAGGGCGACCGATCTCTTCTGGTCGGCCGGTTTCGCTGCGACTTCGCTTGACGCCCTCAGTGAAGCGACGGAGATGACGCGTCCAAGCCTTGCCGGAGCCTTCGGCGATAAGGAGGCGCTGTATCTAGAGGCGCTCAAGCGCTATCGCGACGCCGGGATAGATGCGCTGAGATCGACCCTAAGCGGCAAACGATCTCTCAGGACGGAATTAGCCGACGTCTTGCGGAATTCGACGGACATATACATGGCGTCGGCAAATGCAGCACGTGGGTGCTTGCTGATCGGAACAGCCTCAGTTGAGGCCGTCCATCGGCCGTCTGTCCGCCGCGTGCTGAAGGAAAGCCTCGGCGCTTTCAATGCGGTCTTGGAGGAACGTATCCGCAAAGCAATTACCGATGGCGAACTCGATTCAGAAGCTGATGCTGCTGGGCTAGCTTCCGTGACCTCGGCCATCATGCATTCGCTAGCCGTTCGAGCACGTGCCGGCGAGTCACGACATGCACTTGCCAAGCTCAGTCGCGCGGCGGTCGATCTGATCTGCGGGAAATTGCCCCGCGAACATCCACAATAGATGCCGCATGGCTCGACCCGCTCAAGGTGCGGTCCTGAATAGCACGAGCGAATATCGCAATCTCGGCTATCGTATAGCGCCAGCGGCGGCGCTCACAGCGTGCCGACTACAATATCATAGCGCTCCAGCGGAAACATAGATATCAGTTTCATCTACGCTGACGCGCCAGACTCCGCATCGTCCGCGATTTGCGGATCCACCGCTCTCCAGCACTTCACGAGACATCGCGACGACTTGATCCTTTTGGGCGTCGTTCCTTCCTGCGCCTTCTGCCGAGCCACACGATCAGCCGCCTCCGCCAGCGGCGAACGCGCGGAATATCAATCGACAGTAGAGTCACTGCGGGCGGCAGCAGAATGAAGCCTGCAGGTGGCAGGACGCCGCGAATGATAAGGGCGACGCCGAGCGCGATGCGGACGGCACGGCGCTTGGGGATACGAATGCGTCGCTTGCCGATGCGCAGATAGGCCGGCGGCGCGTCAGTCCTGCTCGGCGTCATCGGGTACGGGCGCTCCGGCGAGAGCCAGGCTTGCAAGACGCTCGGCTTCCTCGACGGTCGCGACGACCCGGAAACGCAATCCGAAAGCCGCCGCGAGCGCCGCGCCTTGAACGCGCTTCAAAAGGCGCGTCGCCTTATTTGGTTCAACGCCGAAGATGCCAATGCATTTCGCCGCAAGGCGTTCCCGGTTCGCTTTCAGGAATACGGTGCGCAGCTTCTGGTCCTCGTGCGCCTCGTCTTGCACGGAATTCGGAAAGATCATCACGAATGGCCGGTCTTGACTCAGCAGCGCCTCCAGCTCGTTCGCCCAGGTCGGTCCGTAGCCAGGCGGCAGGCTGCGGCCGTGTAGCACTACGATCGGAAAGCGCGAAACGTCGTGCAGCTTGAAGTCCTCTTTTCTCATCACGCGCTCCCGATTGCCGGCGATCTCAGAACTTTGCCGTCGAGCCGATGCCGACGATGCGGCCCTGTCCGACGCGGACGGATTGCGTCGTCGGGCCGAAGCTCTGCCCGAACGCCTCGTAGCGCTCGTCGAACAGATTACTGGCGAAGACGTAAGCGTCGAAGTTCCGGCCTTTCCACCCAAATTTGCCGTTGACGACGCCATAGGACGGCAGGTCGAAACTGTTGGCGACATCGGCCGCGCGGGTGCCGACGAACTGGTAGTTGCCGCGGAAGAAGAAATCGCCCGCGAGCGCGAGCGGTGCGGCCGAGATCTGGTACTGGAAGCCGAGATTGGCGGTCAGCGACGCGACATTGGGAACGCGATTGCCATTACGCGCACCCGTCGCGCTGCCGATCGGGACATTGACCAGTTCGGCCCGTGTGACACCAACGCCACCAAACACCTCGAAGCCGGGTGCGACACGAACGGCTGCTTCCAGTTCGCCACCCCAGGACTGATAGTCGAGCGTCGCCACCGTGAACGACGCGGTCGGGACATTGAAAACGAACAAGTGTCCGTTTTTCACGTCGTTGAAGAAGAGCGCTCCGTTCAGCTTCAGACGATGGTCGAGCAATTCGGACTTGAACCCGGCCTCGTAAGTCCAACTCGTCGACGCGGCAAACGGGACTTCGGGCTTGCCGAGCGGATTGTTGATTGAATTGGCCGGAAAGCCGCCGGTGACGTAGCCGCGCGCGACCGACGCATAGGTCATGAGATCCCGCGTCCAGTCATAGCTCAAGCCAGCGCGGCCGGTGAGGAAGTCGTCCGTCAGGCTCAGGTTCTGCGCGTAACTCGGCACCGTGCCGGGTGTACCGACGCTGCGATAGCGGTACGCGGCAACCTTCTCTTCGTGCGTCGCCCGCAGCCCGAGCGTTCCCTTCAGCGCCCCGATCAGCGGCACCGTCGCTTCGCCGAAGGCCGCGTAGCTATTGGTGGTGAAGTTGTTGTTGCGGATGCCGGTCGCGGTCGCGAAAGCCGGCGTGACCGAATGAGCATCACCATTCACGGCGACCTCGGTGCGGTAGAAATTTAATCCGGCAGTCCAGGCGATGGCGCTGTCCTTGGGCGCCGACAGCCGCACCTCCTGCAGCCAGGTGTTCTCGTTGATGCCGATATTGGCCAGGTCGGCGCCCGGTGTGCTGAAGAAGGCCGGCGGCAGTCCGGTCAGTTTAGAGAACACGAGGGAATCGGTCAGGTCCGAGACCTGGAACGTGGTGGTGCGCTGGAAGTTGGAGATCGATTCGAAGATCATTGCTCCGAAATCGTGTCGGACCTTCAGGTTGTAATTCTGATTCTCGCGATCCACGCCGTTGCGTGGATTGACCGCGCTCACAGGAAAGTCGGCGGCCCCCCGCAACAACCAGCGCGGCACGGTGTCGTCGTCCTTGGTGTACGATCCGCTGAAAGTGACGGTCGTGCGCTCGGTCGGCGTGAACAGCAGGCTGCCGCGGAACGCGCCGACTTGCGTCGCCGCGTCGTTGCCGCCGAGCAGGATGTTCGGAACATCGCCGCCGAAATTTGAGTAGCGGAGCGCCACGCGCCCCGCGAGCACGTTTGGGATCAACGGCGAGTTCGCGATCAGTTCGGCGAGGCCGTAGCGTTTGGTCCCCCACTCACCCGTCAGCGAGAAAGAGCGATCGAATGTCGGCACACGCGAGATGATACTGACGGCCCCGCCCTGGGCATTACGGCCGAACAGCGTACCCTGCGGGCCGCGAAGCACCTCGACGCTCTCTGTGTCCAGCAGGTTCGGCGCGATTCCGTACACCGACTGCGGCGCTTCATCGACGTAGAACACCACGGACGTGTCATCCGGCGACACTGGCGAGAACGATCCGACGCCGCGGATGTTGGCGAGGTTGGAGGACTGCCCGCCGAGATCGACGAAGTTGAAGTTCGGAACCGAACGGGCGAGATCCGCATTGGAACGGGTCTTGGACAGGTCCTCGAGCTGCTCGCCCTCGACCGTGGTCAGGCTGATCGGCACATCCTTCTCGGCCTCCGGCCGCTTGCGCGCCGTGACCGTGATCTCGTCGAGCTGGATCGCCTGTTGAGCGGCCGCAGGCCCAGGCGAAACGCCCCACCCCATCGCCACCACCATCCCGGCCGCTGAAACAGCCCGACGCTTCGGACGCCAAATGTCCGTCCTCTGCCGGCGTCTAGCCCGCTCTTTTGTCATCGCCCGCCCCGCTCACGCTACCAACTGACCGCTTGACCAGTCAACATTGACTGCTTGACCTGTCAAGGCGAAATTCGTAAGCGATTTAGAACGCTTAGAAGGTGAGAGATGAAGGCAGCGCGGTCAGTAGTCCCGCTTCATGCCGGGCGGGAGGCCATCCTTCAGGCGGCCCGGATCGAGTTCGCCAAAGCCGGATTCTACGGCACGAAGATGCGCGATATCGCGCAGCGCGCCGGCGTCTCCCAGGGCCTGCTGCACCACCATTTCCAGGGCAAGGAAGGGCTTTGGACCGCTGTCGGCGAGCAGGCCTCTGCCGAATTTCTCGTTTATGTGTCCGGCGCTGTCGCGCAAGACACGCTCGATTCAGAATCGATCCCGACCGCCATCCGCACCTATTTGCAGTATTGGCGCGAGCATCCTGATGCCTTCAGGATCAATCTCTGGCGCCTGCTTGATGGTCCAACCGACGAACGCAAGTCACGATCGCGTAGCCTGAGCGAACGAGCTGTTCCGCTCATCAAGCGCGCACAGCAAGCGGGCTTTCTGCGCACCGATATGCCGACTGGCTTGGTGCTCTGCATCGCAGGCGCCTTGGTCCAGTTCTGGCTGCACAGCCGCATCGAGATGCAGGACGCGATCGAGATCGGGGGAGAAGAGATGCCCGATGACGAGACTTTCATCGGCCACATCATGCAACTGATTACCAAGACCTAATAGAGATTGCTCTTGTAGTCGCGGTCCAAGCCCTTCTGCATCAGCCCGGGTACTGAAACTGCTGCCCGCACAAGCGTGGCCTGCAGGCTGCGCTCTTTGCTCAGCTTCACATGAGCCGTGATCATCGCGGCGGGGGCGATAGTTGGATTTGGCGCGTTCGCGGGCCATAGTCGGGCGCGCGCGATTGCCGCGCTATCAATAAGCATGATCTCCGGTCGTTCGATGCGCGTCGCCAAGAGCGGCGTCTTGCCCTGCACAGCAAAGCCGGTCCGCGCACGCTCGCCCTGCGTAAGCCGCGCTTCCCCGCGAAGCAGTGCGACGCGGATCGCGCCGGGGATCAATACGGCGACAGCGACGCGCGGCTGCGATAGCATGTTGCGGAAACTATCCGTGCGTCGGTTGCCAGGCCGATCGGCGAACCAGACGGCACCGTCGAAAAGACGGATCATCATGCCGGCCGGGTCGCCCTTGGGGCTGACGTCGCCATGCCCCTCACCATCGGCGGTGGCGAGCGCTACGAAGCGGCTGGCGGCCAGGAATTCAGCAGGCTCCGAGGGCGTTGTCGGCTGCGGCCTTGCGTTCCAGAAATCGGAGCGGATCAGCGCCTTGGCACAATGGATGTAGCATTCTTCGACCTGGATCTCGATTGCGTCGAGATCTACGGCATTGACGCGGCCGTTGATGCGCAGGCTCTCGCCGATGGTGGGGATCAGACTCAGCGCACCAAATCCCTTCCCCTCGTGGGCAACCTCAGGACTATCAAGAAACGCCTTGGGTAATCGTATCTTTGATGCATCGACAACATCGACGAAGCCAGGCCTGCCACCGGCGAGCGATATCCCGATGTCCGCGCCTGACCCGAAACCGGCAAACAACAAGGGAGATGCCGCAAGCCAGCGAATCGCTCCCGCGTCGAGATGATCGATGACCTTCAGGTGCATCGGCCCGGGCGTCCTGCCGACACAGGATTCCAGCGCCGCGATATCCCTGATCTCGTGATCCATCGTGAAGCGCGCGTTGTTGGCCGCCAACAGCCATAAGGGATACGGGCAAGTCCGTGCTCGCAGCGGCGCCACCTCAGCGTACCGCAAAATCCCAAGCTCAATCGACACGCGACCTGCGCTTCCTAGCAGCCTTCTGCCTGCAATCCGAGGCCGCCTATTGACAAATTTGGTCGTCAATGCCATTGACAGGAAAATTTGTCAATGTGAGCGACATGCTCGATATCGAAGTCATAGATCAAGCAAGCGTAGCTACAGCCGCGCTCGAACCTGTTCGGAGCCAACTTCTGGCTGAACTGCGGGAGCCCGCCTCAGCCGCGACACTCGCCACTCGGCTCGGCCTCAAGCGGCAGAAGATCAATTACCACCTGCATGCTCTGGAGGAGCACGGACTTGTCGAAGTTGCCGACACGCGGAAGTGGGGCGGCCTGACGGAGCGGCTCATGGTGGCGAGCGCTGCCGCCTATGTCGTCTCGACCAGCGCGCTGGGCCCGGTCGGCGCCGATCCGGATCGCACCGCAGACCGTCTGTCGGCGGGCTACCTCATTGCGCTCGGCGCTCGGCTCGTGCGCGAGATCGGAACGCTCCAACGCGCCGCCGTTGATGCCGGAAAACGCTTGGCGACGTTGGCGATCGACACCGAGATCCGATTCCGCTCCCCCGCTGATCGGGCCTCATTCACGCGTGAGTTGACTGAGGCCATCACGACGCTCGCGGCACGCTATCACGACGAAACCGCGCCGCAGGGACGGTCCCATCGGCTTGTCGTGACGGCGCATCCTTCACCAGCCAATCCGCAAGGAAGGTAGTTTCAATGCCAGTAAAAAAAGATGCGGCCGGCAATCGCTCAGTCGAAGCCGAAGTGGATGTCCCCGGTACACCAGAGGAAGTCTGGAACGCGATCGCAACGGGACCTGGGATCTCTGCATGGTTTGTACCGAGCGAACTCGAAGGCCGTACCGGAGGAACCACCGTTTCGCATTTCGCTTCCGATGGAAGCATGGATGCGGTCGCCACCATCACAGCTTGGGAGCCGCCCAAGCGGTTTGTCGCAGAAGCACCTGGCGAGCCGGGAACGGTAGCGACGGAATGGACCGTCGAGGCAAAATCCGGCGGGCTTTGCACCGTTCGCGTGGTCCATCGGTGGTTCGCGACGTCTGATGATTGGGATGATCAGTTCGAGGGCCACACCCATGGATGGATCGCTTTCTTCCGCCTGCTTCGCCTTTACCTCACGCACTTTCCCGGGCAGCACGGCTCGGCTTTTCAGCTCCTGGTCCCGTCGTCTGAACCTTTAGCTGATGCATGGCGAAAGCTGCTTGAACCCTTAGGCCTGGCGAATGCGACTGAACAACGACGCGTGGTCACACCTTCGGACACGCAAGCATTCGAGGGCGTCGTCGAACGAACAGGGCCGCAAGACCATCCCGAGCTGGTGGTCCGGCTGGACCAGCCCGCGCCGGGCTTCGCACACCTCTTCGCCTTGCCGATGGGCGGGATGACATTCCTGTCCGTGCGGTTTTTCCTCTTTGGCGACGATGCAGCGAGCATTGCAAAACGGGAGGAGCCAATGTGGCGAACCTGGCTTGAAAAGCACGTCCCAACCCCCGCGGAGTAGGAACTGACCCGTCACGCTCCCGTTTGGTCCAGGCGCAGTTTACGAGCGAGCGCGCTCTCAGCCTTCATTGCGAGGCTTTTTGCCTCGGGCAAGGGCTGAGCTTCGTGCTCGACCGCGGTTGCTCTCAAGGTCCTGCAGTCTGTCGTAGTCGCTTTGGCGGGCGTCGGATGTTCCCGGCCGCGGCCGCTGACCGAAGGCTGGGATATCATAGCGGTCCAGCGGAAACGTAGTTATCAGTTTCATCAACGCTGGGGCGCCAAACTCGGCCGAGCCTACGGTTTCCTGCGATCCGCTACGCCGGGCTACGCAGGAAAGTTGTCGCAGGACAAGGCAGTGTTTCGATGGCATTCGGTGTTCGCATCAGTGCATATTCTTCGCGACCAATGCCGCGAGGGGAAAACAAGCGCCATGAAGCGGTCATTCGTGCGCTCGCGCGCATGACAGCAGACGTCAAGGTTGGTCAGCCGACGCCTTGATGAAGTCGACGAACGCGCGTAGCGGCGCGGGTACGAGGCGCCGCCCGGGGTAATAGAGGAACGGCCCCGAGAAGCGCTGCCACCAAGGTTCGAGGACGGGTTCGAGGGCGCCGCTATCAAGATGCGGACGGAGCCAGTCCTCGAAGAGGGATATGATGCCGAGACCGGCGATCGCCGCGTCCACGGCGAGATCGACTGCTCCGCCAATCCCTACGGTCAACGGACCCGTCGGATCGACCCGCACCGCCTCGCCTTCGCGCTCGAACTCCCATGGCGTTATCGTGCCGCTGGGAAAGCGGCCGCGCAGACAGGCATGGTCGAGAAGATCGCGAGGGTGTTGTGGCCGACCGCGGCGATCAAGGTAGGCCGGGGAAGCGGCGGTGGCGAAGCGCTGGACGCGCGGCCCGATCGGCACTGCGATCATATCCTGTTCCAGCCGCTCGTCGTAGCGGATACCGGCGTCGCAACCGGCCGCCAACACATCGACGAAGCTTTCCTCGGCGATCACCTCCAGCCGAATCTCGGGATAGACGGTGAGGAATGGCGCAACGATGCCAGGGAGCACCAGCCGCGCCGCGCTGACCGGCACGTTGAGACGCAACGAGCCCACCGGCCTGTCGCGAAAGCTGTTGACCGCGTCGAGCGCCGCCTCCACCTCGGTCAGCGCCGGGTGAAGCCGCTCCAGCAGGCCCTTCCCCGCTTCGGTCGGGACGACGCTGCGGGTCGTGCGGTTGAGCAGCCTGACGCCGAGTTGCGCCTCCAGCCGGCGCACCGCCTCGCTCAGGCCCGACGCACTGCCGCCGCTTGCACGCGCGCCATCGCGGAAGCCGCCCGCGCGCGCCACCGCCAAGAAAGCATTCAGATCACCTAGGTCGGCTTTCATTGTTCGCCAGCTCGCACAGCCTGTGCGGATTGTGCCTCATTATCGCACGTGGCGCCAACGCCTAGCTACAAGCTGTCTTAACAGGAGAGCGACTATGTCCACTATCGACCAGTCCGGCACGTTCACCCTCGGCGACCGTACGGTGAAGCGTCTTGGCTATGGCGCCATGCAGCTCGCGGGGCCCGGCGTGTTCGGCCCGCCCAGGGATCATGACGCAGCATTGGCCGTGCTGCGCGAGGCCGTGGCAGCCGGTGTGAACCACATCGACACCAGCGACTTTTACGGCCCGCACGTCACCAACCGGCTGATCCGCGAGGCGCTCGCGCCCTATCCCGACGATCTCGTCATCGTCACCAAGATTGGCGCCCGGCGCGGCGAGGATGGATCATGGCTCCCGGCCTTCTCGCCCGAGGCACTGACCCAGGCGGTGCACGACAATCTGCGCAATCTCGGGCTTGAGGTGCTGGACGTGGTCAATCTTCGGATCATGTTCGACGTGCATGGCCCGGCCGAAGGGTCGATCGAGGCGCCGCTCACCGCGCTGGCCGAGCTTCAGCGACAGGGCCTGGTGCGCCACATCGGGCTGAGCAACGTCACGTCCACGCAGATCGAGGAAGCGCGCCGGATCGCCGGGATCGTCTGCGTGCAGAACCAGTACAATCTGGTGCATCGGAGCGACGATGCGCTGATCGACGATCTTGCCCGTGACGGCATCGCCTATGTGCCGTTCTTTCCGCTCGGCGGGTTCAGCCCGTTGCAATCGTCTGCCCTGTCCGATGTCGCTCGGCGCTTGGGCGCAACGCCGATGCAGGTCGCGCTCGCCTGGCTGCTTCGTCGTGCGCCCAACATCCTTCTGATCCCCGGCACGTCATCTGTCGCGCATCTGCGGGAGAACCTCGCCACAGCCGAGTGCGCGCTGCCGGACGATGTGCTCGAGGAGCTGGACGGTGCGGCCAGCATCGGTGCCGCCTGACGGAGCGTCGTGGCCTTGGCAAGACTCGGTCCAATGGCAGGCGGCTGCGCGGCAATTGCTGGACGGTGACAGCGCCGAGACCGTCACCTATGCCGTTGAGCCTGCGCTGCTGTACGAGGCTCGGCTGGACGTGACGCGCGCGAAAGCTGCGCATCGATAGCCGCGAGGACGTCAACAACGCAATTGCGCCGGATGCAGAACGTGCGGGTAGGCGATGGTGGGCGACATTCCTGGGGAAACTCGCAGGAGCATGGCATTGCCGGTCTGACGATCGTGTGATCAGCGCAGAGCGGTCCCCAGCGCAGCGGCGAGTTCGTGCCAAAAATTGCAACAATCGGTGCTCCGCTGGCTGCCGCTACGTGCATGGGACCGGACTCGTTGCCGATGAACAAGCAGCAACGCTCCATAAGAGCAATCAGTCGGCTGACAGAAAGTTTCCCGACAAGATCGGCAAATGTTTTCGGGACCATGGAGCTTATCAAATCGGCAACCGGCCTTTCCTCGGCACCACCAATCAAGACCACCCCGAGACCACGTTCGAGCACCGCCTGGATGATACTTGCGAAGCGTTCAGGCGGCCAACACGCGGCCGTCTTTCGCGCGCCAGGATGGATGATGACAAACGGGTTTCCGCCGATACTCGTCCGCAAGAGCAGACTTTCAACCGCCCTACGATCCTCCTCACTCGTGACGAGCTTGGGCTGGCGCTGAACAATCATTCAGCTTGGGCTGGCGCTGAACAATCATTTGGCCGAGCTGCTTCAGCGGCGCCAAATAACTATCCACGACATGTTCTGCATCACCCAAGCGATTTGGCCGGATGTGCGTGTTGTAGGCTCTGCCCTCCCACCATTGCCGACGCAAGCGCAATGGCGGCTGGTACCCAATCCTCACCGGGCTCCTGAGCAAACGCACGATCTGGGAGGACGTCCGCGTGTCGGCCAAGTCGATGACCGCATCAAATTCGGTTCGCACCAGATCCCATGTTAACCGAAGCCATCCCTTCAGCAGCGATCCACAAACGTATCCGCGTTTCGGCAGCACCCATACTGTGTCAATAGGCGGTTGCTTCTCAAGAAACTCGGCAAACCGGGGATCGCAAAGCAAGGCCAACTTGGCGTTCGGAAAGGCGGCTCGCAGGTTTTGAAATAATCCCGACGTCAGCACAAGGTCGCCGAGGTGCCGGAAGCGGATCACCAGGATCGTCCGCACGCTCAAAGCATGGGGGGGCGCCGCGGTTGAAGGTCCGACGAAAAGCACGTCGCGCTCCGTGAGAGACTATTGGAACCACCACAAGACCAGCGGGGTCATTGCGGTCGCGAGCGCCAGCGACGCAACTCCGACCCAGATCGCTGCTCGGAAACCTTCACGGAGATACATCGCGAGCCATCAAACGGGTGCGGCTCCCGCCGCTTCGTTGGACGCGAAGGCCGGATAAGAGGCTGTCAGACCGTGCGTCCGGCCCGCTATGTTAACGCGACCCTCGCGCGCGGCACCTGTCGAATCCGACATGCCGTAAGATGGAACGTTTTCGGACTTTTCGGCGCGCCGCGCGCCGCCATCTTCTGCGCCTCGCGTCGGCACCTTTGGTACGATCTGATGGAGGGTGGCCACTCGGTGGATTAGGCCGTCTCTGATGACGTTGCGCGGATCAGCTTCAGCCATGGGGCCGCGTGGAAGGCGCTCATCAGCAGGTACATCGTGACCATTCCGCTCAGCGGCGATACGTGCGCGGCCGAGCAGAGCATCTCCGCCGGGTCACCGCCCAGGACACCGGTCAGCAGCGCCATGATGGCGAAAGTCGGCGACGCCGCGAGGGCCAGCCCGTCGGCCGCCCTGGGCGCAGCGGCGTTCCGGCGGCTTGCATGCCCATCGGATCCGCCGGAACAGGCCTGGCTCACGGCTTCGTGCTCGGGTGACGATTCCGGAACGCCGCTTCTCCGGCGTCCGACACCTCGACCCACTTCTTATCGGGCGCTGTGCCTGCGACGTAGCTGTCGTGCCAGTTCCACCACTTGTAGGTCGGGGTCTGAGGATAGCCCTCGGGCGAGTCCTCCCAGACCTCCTGCCGGCCCAGCGGCGTGATGTCGAGGTAGTTCCAGGTGCTCCCCATCTGCTCGTCGCCGCGGTTGTTGATGAAGTAGGTGCGGAACACGCGGTCGCC